>JAQSDW010000213.1 GCA_029946105.1 Reyranella sp.
GCCTGCCCGAGGATCTGGGTGAGGGCTTCTGGCTGGCGGTGCGCGGCAATCTCGCGACGCTCGCCGATGCGGCGGCCTGGGCCGAGGTTGTGCGCGGGCCGATCGAACCCAAGATCGAGGACGCAGATTTTCTAGCCCTTGCCGCCACGCAGCTACCGGCCGAGCCCTGGAGCGACACCACCTGGAAGGCCTGGACCTCGGGCCTGGCTGCCACGGGCCGCAAGGGGAGGGCGCTGTTCCATCCGCTGCGCCTCGCCCTCACCGCGCGCGAGACCGGCCCGGAGATGGCGCGGCTGCTGCCGCTGATTGGGCGCGCGAAGGCCGAGGCGCGCCTCAAAGGCCTTGCCGCCTGACGATCGACGGAGGGTGGAAAAAGCTTCCATGCCATCCCGTTTGCGCGGCAGGAACGCATCGGATAAAATGCCCGAATGTTGTTCTCTCTGCTCCCCGGCGCCTGCACGGCGCGATGTAAGTGAAGCCCGCGCCCCTCGAGGCGCGTCTGGCTTTCGTATGATCTTGATCGGGGAGTAGGGGACCATGTCCCTCGTCATCTACAACACGCTGTCGCGCGAAAAAGAACCGTTCGTCCCGCTCGATGCAGGGCATGTGCGCCTCTATGTCTGCGGCCCGACCGTCTACGACTATGTGCACATTGGCAACGCGCGGCCGGTCGTGGTGTTCGACACGCTCTATCGCCTGCTGAAGCGGAGCTATCCGCGCGTCACCTACGTGCGCAACATCACCGATATCGACGACCGCATCATCGTGCGGGCGGCCGACAATGGCGAGAGCATCGAGGCGCTGACCGACCGCACCGCTCACGCTTACCAGAGCGACATGCGCCGGCTGGGGGCGCTGGCGCCCGACGTCGAGCCACGCGCCACGCAATACGTCACCGAGATGATCGGCATGATCCAGCGCCTGGTCGACAACGGCCACGCCTACGCCGCCGACGGCCATGTGCTGTTCAGCGTGCCCAGCATGGACGACTACGGCCGCCTGTCGCGGCGCTCGCGCGACGAGCTGATTGCCGGCGCCCGCGTCGAGGTGGCGCCCTACAAGAAGGATCCGGCCGACTTCGTGCTGTGGAAGCCCTCGACCGACGTGCAGCCCGGTTGGGCGAGCCCGTGGAGTCGCGGCCGTCCGGGATGGCACATCGAATGCTCGGCGATGAGCGCCAAGCATCTCGGCGAGACCTTCGACATCCATGCCGGTGGTCTCGACCTCATCTTCCCGCACCACGAGAACGAGATCGCGCAGAGCCGCAGTGCGTTCGGCCATTCCTTCATGGCGACCTACTGGATGCATAACGGCTTCCTGAACATCTCCGGCGAGAAGATGAGCAAGTCGCTGGGCAACTTCTTCACCGTTCACGAACTGCTCGACCAGTATCCCGGCGAAGCGATTCGCCTGTTGCTGCTGTCGGCACAGTATCGCCAGCCGCTCGACTTCACGCATGAGGGCCTGACGCAGGCCAAGGCGACGCTCGATCGCTGGTACGGTGCGTTGCGTGGCAAGGACGGTCAGCCGGCCAGTACAGTGCCGCAAGCGGTCGAAGACGCGCTCAACGACGACCTCAACACGCCGATGGCGATCGGCGCCATCCACCAACTTGGCAATGCAGCCGAGTTGCGGGCCGGCGGCAATGCGCTGGGCCTGCTGCAGCAGGATGCCGAGGCGTGGTTCCGCTGGACGCCGGCCGGATCGTCGGGGCCGACCGACGCCGAGATCGACGCGGCGATCGCTGCCCGTCAGGCGGCGCGCAAGGCGAAGGACTTCAAGGTGTCCGATCGCATCCGCGATGATCTCAAGGCCAAAGGCGTGATCCTCGAGGATGGACCCAAGGGCACGACCTGGAAAAGAGGTTGATTGTCATCCTGAGCGAAGCGAAGGATCCGTCGCTTCGCTCAGGATGAGTTGGGTCACGCGTTCGGCATCTTCTGCTCGGGGCCGAGTTCATGGCACTTTACTGTCACGCTCCTGGGCCGGAGGTCGCGCAGGCCCGTCAGGAACGTGGTCATGTGCGGCGTCGCGAAATGATCCCTTAGCGCCTGCTCGTCCTTCCACCATTCGCGCACGCGCATCAGGTCGGGCTCGAGCATGTCGAAGGCGTAGTCGTAGCCGGCGCAGCCCGGCTCGGCGCGAGACGCCAGGATCATCGGGCGGGCAATGGCGCGGACCTGTTCGGCTTGCGCGGCATCGAAGCGTGCATCGGCGAGGACGACGAGCATGGGCATTCCCCTCAGCGTTTCTCGAAGATGATGCTTTGCACGGCGCGGCCGAAGTAGCCATCGCGGTCGGCCAGCCGGGCCGAAGCGATGCCGACGGAGTCAGGACCGACCCACGTCTCGGCATCGAGCAGGATCCATTCGCCCACCGGCTCGCGCGCCAGGCTGACCGAGAGGTTGCCATTGATGAAGGTCCGTCGAGGTAATCGCCTTGACCGCGGGCGAGGTCACCCCACATCGTCTGTCGATGATTGCTCCCTATCCCGCCGACGACCGCACGACGACACTGCGGATGGTCCGGCTCTTCAAGGCACCGCGCGAGCGGCTGTTCGCCGCCTGGACCGACTCCCTGCATATGGCGACTTGGTTCGGTCCGCCTGATGTCACGGTGAAGTCCTGCGAACTCGACGTGCGCGTGGGCGGCACCTGGCGCTTGTCGGGCGGCCGCAAAGGCCAACCCCAACTGGCGGTGTCGGGACAATATCTTGAAGTGACGCCGCCGGAGCGGCTGGTCTTCACCTGGGCCTGGCACGAGGGCGGCGATTTCGCGGCGCCGCGCGAGCACGAGACCGAGGTCAGGCTGGTCTTCAAATCGGTCGGCGATCGCACCGAGATGACCCTGACCCATGGTCCGTTCCGTGACCGCACTGGCGTCGACAATCACGATCGTGGCTGGACGGGATCCTTTGGCAAGCTGGATGCGTTCTTGGCACAAGAAGGAGGTTCGACATGAAGGCAAGCTGGCGCGGCAAGACTATCGCGGAGAGCGACAGCACGCTCGAAGTCGGTGGCTACCGCTATTTCCCGCGCCACTCGGTTCGCATGGATCTGCTCGAGGTCGCGCCCAAGACGGCGAGCGATCTCGAATGTCCGCACGGCGTTCAATTCTACGATGTTATCGAGGGTGGCACGCGCAGCCCCAGGGCGGCTTGGTCCTACGAGGCGCCGCAGCCCAAGATGAAGCCCGTCGACCACTGGATGGGCTTCTGGGAAGACGTCGAGATCAGCTAGCCTCCAACCGCAAAAAGAAATTGCCGGGGCGCTGCCCCAGCAATCGAATTCCGCTTAGAGACGAATTTGCCTACCTGGCGATCCCTACTTGGCGATGCCTACTTGGCGATGCCTACTTGGCGATGCCTACTTGGCGATGGACGTGACCATGAGCGGTGTCGTCATGCCGATCACCACGTCGCCGACCTTGATTTTCTTCAGCATGTCCTGCTTGGCGATCGAGTTCGCCGAATAGGTGCGGACGGCGCCGCCATTGCCGCTGATCACCGAGACGGTGTTCTTGGCAAGGTCGACGGCGACGACGGTGAGAGTGAACCGGCCGGTCGCAATGTCATTGGCGTCGGGCTTGCCGCTCATCTGGTCGCGGCGCGCCTCCTGGGATCCCGGGCCCTTCTGGCGCAGGTTCAACATGGTCACGACTTCCGTATAGGTGATGGTTGCCAGCGAACCGTCATCGATCGCGCCGAGGTTCGCGACGCCGCTCGCAACCGGCATCAGCACCGTCCGGCCGCTGGGCAGGGTGACGGCGATGGTGCGGGCGTCGGTGTCGACAGTCTCGACCGTCACTTGAGCCGTTACGGTGTCGTTGAAGGAAACGCCCTCGCGCGGCACGGCCTGGACCTGGGCAGATGCCTGCGGCACGGGCAGCGCCATGCCCACTGCCAGCACTGCGGCAAAGGTCGAAAAGCCTGCAGCCACCTTGATCGAACGGATAGACATCGGCGTGTACCTCTCAAAACCCTAACGCGCCGGACAATAGCGATCCGAACCGGGCGCGCAACCACCAAGCCGCGTCGACTTTAGCCCAAATGGCGGAGAACGGCGCGGGCGACGGTGTCGGGCTGGTCGAGATAGGCCAAATGACCGGCGTCCGCGATGATTTCGAGCCGGCTCGCTCCGTTTATTCCAGTCGCGAATTTCCGCGCGTAGCTGGGAGGCAGCAGGGCGTCGCGATCGCCCCACAGGATCAGGGTCGGACTGGCGATCAGGCCCAGCCGCTTCTGCAATCCGGTGTTGCCCAGCGGCCAAAAGGCGCGAGCCGCGGCCTCCGAAGCGCGGGTCATCTCGATCGGCCATTCGATGGAGTTCGCACCCTCCGGCGGCGACACCAGGGCCGTCCATTTTTCGCCATCGGCGCACATCAGGCCCGGCAGTACTTCCTTGCGCTGCGCCCAGGGATCGGCGGCGGGTTCCTCGTCATCGAACAGGCCGAAGGGTGCGATCAGCGCGAGGCGGCGCACATGACCGGGGAAGATCGCCGCCATTTCGGCGGCGAACGCACCGCCCACCGAGGCACCGACGAGATCGGCGCCGGCGAGGCCCGCCTTGTCGATCAGCTGGCGCACCGCCAGCACCCAGTCGAGATGCGTGTCGAGTTCGGTATGGCCTGTCGCCCCAGGATAGCCCGGCAGCGACGGCGCGATCACGGTGCGCGTCTCGGCAAGCCTGTCGAGAAAGGGCAGCCAGCGCGGCAGGCCGCCCAGGCCGGCGAGGAAGCCCAGCTTGGGACCGCTGCCCTTGGTCCAGACGCGACAGGCAAAGCCGTTCACGTCGACGGTAGTCGTGACAGGTTCGGACACGGCTCTACTCCGCGGCGGAGAGCTGCGGGCGGAAGGCCGGCACGGCGGCGCGCTGGCCCTTGGCCATCGGCTTCGGCCACCATTTGTCTTCCCACTCGCCGAACAGGTCCTTCACCTTCGGCATCACCTTCTCGGCGAACAGGCGTGTGTTGTACTTGGTCGTGTCCTTGCTCATGTTGCCGTACTGCAGCAGCAGCATGAGATGGCCGACGTTCAGGCTCTTCGCCACATGACGGATCTGTTCCACCACCTCGTCGGGTGAGCCGATGAGGACGTAGCCGCCGTCGACGATGTCCTTCATGTTGGTCGCTTTCAGGGCCGCCTTGGTCGCCGGACTGGCGACGTTGGCCGCCTTCTGCATCATGCCCTGGATGCCTGAGCGCTGCGTCGCCTCGGTCACATAGCCCGGCGGCGTCGCGAAGCGCGCATCGACGTGCAGGCAGCGGCCATAAAAATATTCGGCGGGTTCGGTGTAGAGGTCGAGCGCCTGCTGGCGACTTTCGGCGACGCCGACGAACTGCAGGAAGCCGGCGCGGTACGGATTGCGATCCTTGCCGAGCTTCTCCATCTCGTTCCAGAAGCCTTGCATCGTCGCGAGCCCGGCCTTGTAGCCGTAGTACGAGAGATAGCAGTAGACGTAGTCCATCTCCGCGCACCACCGCCACGTCTCGATCGAGCCGCCACCTGGAATCCAGATCGGCGGGTGCGGGTCGTTCTGGATCGGCCGCGGCCAGATGTTGACGTAGCGTTGCTGGTTGTAGCGGCCGTTGAAGGCGAAGGTCTCCTTCTCGGTCCACGCCTTCTTCACGAGATCATGGGCCTCGAGATAGCGCTCGCGCAGCAGGCTCGGGTTCTGGCCGTAGGCGTAGCAGGTGTCCATCGGCGAGCCGACCGGGAAGCCCGCGATCAGGCGGCCGCCCGAGATGCAGTCGATCATCGCGAATTCTTCGGCGACGCGCGTCGGCGGATTGTAGAGCGCCAGCGAGTTGCCCATGACGCAGAGCGCCGTGTCGGTGGTGCGCCGAGCGAGCGAACTGGCGATCAGGTTGGGCGAGGGCATGAGGCCGTAGCCGTTGGAATGGTGTTCGTTCACGCACACCGCGTCGTAGCCGAGCTCGGCCGCGTACTCGAGCTCGTCCATGAAGTCGTTGTACATGTGATGGGCGCGCCTGGGATCGAACAGCGACGAATGGATGTCGACCCAGACGCTCGGGTGCTTCTTGTTGAAGTCCTCGGGCAGCTCCGTGTACGGCATCAAGTGGAACCACATGAGCTTCATGGCGCCTTCTCCCTAAACTCGAGCCTGAACTCGGGCCTTTTTTGGTAAACGTTCGTTTACCTGGGCAGCCTGCCCGGACTCAAAAGCCCATGCAATGTGGGATTTCCGCAGGTCGCGGGTAATTTTATTGTTTTTCCCCTGTGCCACCCGTTCCGATTCGTATTTTGTGCATTGCACTCTCGCCAGCGCAGCAATAGTTTCGCTGCATTGCAGGAGGCTTTGCCCATGACCGTTGTCGCTTTCGCGGCCCGTCCGCATCCGACGGCCAACCAGCCGAAGAAAGATCTCTACGAGGTCGGGGAGATTCCGCCGCTCGGCCACGTTCCGAAGAACATGTATGCCTGGGTGATCCGGCGCGACCGTCACGGTCCGCCCGAGCAGTCCATGCAGCTCGAGGTCGTGCCGACGCACACCATCGGCGAGGACGAGGTGCTCGTTCTCGTGATGGCCGCGGGCGTCAACTACAACGGCGTGTGGGCCGGGCTTGGTCTCCCGATCTCGCCGTTCGACGTCCACAAGCAGCCGTTCCATATCGCGGGCTCCGACGCTGCCGGCATCGTCTGGGCGGTCGGCGCCAAGGTGAAGCGCTGGAAGGTCGGCGACGAGGTCGTGGTCCACTGTAACCAGGACGACGGCGACGACGAGGAGTGCAACGGCGGCGATCCGATGTTCTCGACCAGCCAGCGCATTTGGGGCTACGAGACGCCGGACGGCAGCTTCGCGCAGTTCTGCAAGGTGCAGGCTCGCCAGCTCATGAAGCGCGCCCTACATCTCACTTGGGAGGAGAGCGCCTCCTACACGCTGACGCTCGCCACCGCCTATCGCATGCTGTTCGGCCATCGTCCGCACATCCTGCGGCCGGGCCACAACGTGCTGGTGTGGGGCGCCGCGGGCGGCCTCGGCTCGATGGCGATCCAGCTCATCGCCACGGCCGGCGCCAACGCGATCGGCGTCATCTCCGATACGTCGAAGACCGACTTTGTGATGTCTTTAGGCGCCAAGGGCGTCATCAATCGCAACGACTTCGACTGCTGGGGCCAGTTGCCCGACGTCGATGATCAAAAAGGCTATGCGGAGTACATCAAGAAGGTGCGCAAGTTCGGCGCGGCCATCTGGGAGATCACCGGCAAGGGCAACGACGTCGACTTCGTGTTCGAGCATCCCGGCGAGCAGACGTTCCCGGTGTCGTGCAACATCGTGAAGCGTGGTGGCATGGTGGTCTTCTGCGCCGGCACCACCGGCTACAACCTCACCATGGACGCGCGCTTCGTGTGGATGCGCCAGAAGCGAATCCAGGGAAGCCACTTCGCCAACCTGCTGCAGGCGAGCCAGGCCAACCAGCTCGTGATCGAACGCCGCATCGACCCGTGCATGAGCGAGGTCTTCGACTGGGCCGACATTCCCAAGGCCCATACCAAGATGTGGAAGAACCAGCACAAGCCCGGAAACATGGCGGTGCTCGTCTCCGCCAAGCGCCCCGGCCTGCGCACCCTCGAAGACGCGCTGGAGGATTAGTCCATTCTTCTCCCCGTCATTGCGCCCTCTCCGCCCGAGTCATCGCGAGGGGAGAGGGAGGGGACCCGCGCAAGGCGCGGGGAGGGTGAGGTGGGTCATCGGCTGTCGATCCACCCGTCATCTCTGCAACATCGACCACCTCACCTTCCCATTGCTTCGCAATGGGCCCCTTCCTCTCCCCCGCTGCGCGGCGGAGAGGAGATTTCAAGTTCAGTTGCCCAGCTATCGAGCCCCCTTACATGCCCCTGATCCTTCCAGACCTTCTCTCGCTCTGCGCCGAGGCCGAGAGCGCCGCCGACCGCTACGAGACTGAAGCGCGCGAGGCGGTACGCAAGCTGATCGCGCCCGCGGGCAAGGTCGATCCGAAGCTGCTGGAGCGTGAGCAGTTCGCGGCCCACGGCTTCGCCTGGATCGCGACCTACGCTTCGGCGATCCGCCAGATGCGGCGCTGGGCCGAAGCGGGGGCCGGTGGTGAACTCGAGCAGCTCATTCTCCAGGTGGCGCTCGGCGAATACCTCGCCCAGCTGAAGGGTGGCATCGCCATCAGCCAGGTCGAGATCGTACGGCCGGCCGACCTCGGCGCCGATCCGGCGGCACTCGACACGCCCGCGGTCGCCAAGCTTGTTGCGGCCAATACCTCATCGGCACGGCTGCGTATCGCCGAACTGATCACCGACGGACTCGATACCGGCGACTTCGGCGCGCTGGGCCTCGGCGACGAGGCGATGGAAGAGGTGCGTCGCCAGTTCCGCCGCTTCGTCGACACCGAAGTGGGCCCGCACGCGCACGGCTGGCATCTGCGCGACGAGCTGATCCCGTTGCCGGTGGTCCAGCAGATGGCCGATCTCGGCGTCTTCGGCCTCACCGTGCCGGAGGAGTGGGGCGGACTCGGCATGGGCAAGCTCGCCATGTGCGTCGTCACCGAGGAACTGTCACGCGGCTACATTGGTGTGGGCTCGCTCGGCACGCGCTCGGAGATCGCGGCCGAATTGATCCGCGCCGGCGGCACCGAGGACCAGAAGAAGCGCTACCTCTCGCGCATCGCCTCGGGCGAGATCCTGCCCACGGCGGTGTTCACCGAACCCAACACCGGCTCCGATCTCGCCAGCCTGCGCACCCGCGCCGTACTCGAGGGCGACACTTACAAGATCAACGGCAACAAGACCTGGATCACCCACGCCGCCCGCGCCGATATCATGACGCTGCTGGCGCGCAGCGATCCGTCGAAACCCGGCTATCAGGGCCTGTCGATGTTCCTGGCCGAGAAGCCCAGGGGGGACGAGAGCGAACCGTTCCCCGCCAAGGGCATGAGCGGCGGCGAGATCCGCGTGCTGGGCTATCGCGGCATGAAGGAATACGAGATCGGTTTCGACGGTTTCGAGGTGCCGGCAGCCAACCTGCTGGGCGGCAAGGAAGGCCAGGGTTTCAAGCAGCTCATGGCCACCTTCGAGAGCGCGCGCATCCAGACCGCGGCGCGCGCCGTGGGCGTGGCGCAGAACGCGATGGAACTCGGCCTGCGCTACGCCAAGGACCGCATCCAGTTCGCCAAGCCGCTCTATGCCTTCCCGCGCGTCGCCGGAAAGATCGCCTGGATGGCGGTCGAGACCATGATCGCCCGCCAGCTGACTTACTTTGCCGCGCGTGAAAAGGATCAGGACCGCCGCTGCGATATCGAGGCCGGCATGGCGAAGCTGCTGGCGGCGCGCGTCGCCTGGAGCAACGCCGACAACGCGCTGCAAATCCACGGCGGCAACGGCTATGCGATGGAATATCCCATCAGCCGCGTGTTGTGCGATGCCCGCATCCTCAACATCTTCGAGGGCGCCGCCGAGATCCAGGCGCAGGTCGTCTGCCGCGGGTTGCTCGAGGGTCGTAACTAGATCCATCGGACAGGGCTGGACCGCGACGTCGGCCGTCTCCACGACAACGCTATTGCCGCGCGCCCGCTTGATGCGCATCAAGGCGGGTCCGTCCCACCCGGCGCTAGCTGCCGATCGATAACCTCTGCTGGAAGGTTGCCATGAAGAAGCCGATCGATACCGCCTCCGCCGAACCGCAGTACGTGCATGCGGACGAACGCCGCGCCGCCGGCAAGGCGCTGCGGGATAAAGTGCCGCGCGAGGCGCACGGCCATTGGAAGGTGCCGACGCACCGGCGCGACATCGTCGATGTCCTGGACGAGTCGAACGCCAACCGGCTGCAGGCGCTGGTGCCGATCCGGTTCGGTCGCATGATGCAATCACCCTTCGCCTTCTATCGCGGTGCGGCGATTCTCATGGCCGCCGACCTCGCCGCGACGCCGGCGTCGGGGATTCGCGTGCAGGCCTGCGGCGATGCCCATCTTATGAACTTCGGCGGCTTTGCCACGCCCGAGCGCCGGGTCATCTTCGACATCAACGACTTCGACGAAACCCTGCCGGCTCCCTGGGAGTGGGATCTCAAGCGGCTGGTCGCCAGCATCGTCGTCGCCGGCCGCCAGATCCGCCTGTCCGAAAGCGACGCTGCCCGGGCCGCCCGCGCCACCGTGCGTTCCTACCGCGAGCACATGTCCGATTACGCCGGGATGCGCGCTTTGGACGTCTGGTACGATTCGATCGACGTCGACCGCATCCTGAAGTCGTTGGACGGCGAGGCAACGCGCGATCGGCTGCGCGAGCGACTCGAGAAGACCGAGGAGAAGAACGTCCCCGAAGCGCTGTTCCCCAAGCTCGTCGAGCATCGTGGTGCGGCGCCACGCATCAAGGACGACCCGCCGCTGATCTTCCATCCGACCGCCGACCAGGCGCCGGGGCTGGAGGCGGGCTACAGAGAGGCGATCGAAGGCTATCGCGCGTCGCTCTCCGAGCACCTGCGCACCCTGTTCGACCGCTATAAATTCTGCGACATGGCGATCAAGGTCGTGGGCATCGGCAGCGTCGGCACGGTTTGTGGCGTGGCGCTGTTCATGGCGGGCGACGACGATCCGATCTTCCTCCAGGTCAAGGAGGCCACGGCCTCCGTGCTGGAGCCCTACGCCGGCAAGAGTCTGCACCAAAACAACGGCGAGCGCGTCGTCGTCGGCCAGCGGCTGATGCAGTCGGCGAGCGACCTCTTCCTCGGCTGGACGCAGGGCTATGACGGCCGCGCCCGCTACGTCCGCCAGTTGCGCGACATGAAGATCAGCGCCCTGGTCGAGGCCTTCGATGCCTCCGACCTGCGCGCCTACGGGCGACTCTGCGCCTGGGCGCTGGCGCGGGCTCATGCCCGCTCGGGCGACGCGGCGTTGATCGCGGGATATATCGGTTCGAGCGAGGTGTTCGACGACGTCATCGGCGAGTTCGCCGTCGAATATGCCGACCAGACCCAGCGCGACTACCGGACTTTCGTGAAGGCCATCCGCCAGGGCCGCATCAAGGCGATCGCCGACGCCTGACAGGTGGGTAATAGTCCCGGGATCTTCCAGGCTTGGCCGGGCAGCCGTTTTGGAGTGGCCCTCCAGGCTGAAAAAGTGGACCGTGCCTTGTCGGACGGTCTTGCCGTCAGAACTTCTTCGCCGGGCAGCGCATCGCTGCGGATGGCCAATGGGAGGAGACGGCGATGATCGAACCCTATACCGCGGTGGGGCTGATCCCCACGTTCTGGGGCATTCGCCGTCGCGAGGATATCGCCAGGAACCTCGAACATCTCGAGAGCGTCACCCACGCCGCCTACTGGCTGTCGAACCTCGACATCCCCGTTCGCCTGATCGCCATTCCCGAGGGCGCGCTGCAGGGGTTCAACGACGAGGTCCTCGATGCCGATCACGCCGACTTCGCCCGCACCTGCGCCATCGACATTCCCGGCCCGGAGACCGATCGCCTGGGCCAGCTCGCGCGCAAGTGGGGCGTCTACATCATGGCCCAGGCCAAGGCGCGCCACGAGGACTGGCCGGACCGGTTCTTCAACGTCGGCTTCGTCGTCGATCCGGGCGGCGACGTCATCCTGAAGCACTACAAGCTCTCGGCCCTGCTGCCGTGCGAGCGCTCGGTCTCGCCGCACGACATATTCGACTGGTGGGTGGCGAAGTACGGCCGCACGCTGCAGGCCTTCTGGCCGGTGGTCGACACCGCCATCGGCCGGCTCGGCATCATGATGGCGATGGAGGGCAGCTATCCGGAGAACGCCCGCGGCCTGGCGCTGAACGGCGCCGAGGTGGTCTATCGCGCCTCGCTGCCGGCGCCGTTCACCGAGAACGACTTCTTCGAGATCACCAACCGGGCGCGCGCGCTCGAGAACAACATGTACATCGTGGCGCCGAACATCGGCGGCTACCATCTCTTCACCGACAGCGAGACCCCGATCGATGCCGGCGGCGGCCAGTCGATGATCGTCGACTATCGCGGCGCGCTCGTCGGCAAGCAGCGCGACACCAACGGCTCGACCTTCGTCGCCGGGCCGATCAACATCGAGGCGCTGCGCCATCACCGGCAGAGCTCCCAGGTGACCAACTGGACCAAGGACATCCGCACCGAGCTGGCGCAGATCATCTACGAGCAGCCGATCTATCCGAAGAACCTCTACGCCGACAAAATTCCCGGCAAGCATGCCGACTACAAGCGCGACGTGATCGACCGCCAGGTCCGGCTGATGCAGGAGCGCGACATCTGGAAGGCACCGTCGAAGGGCTGAAGCGAGATTTACAGCAGTGCCACTGGGGCAAGGGCACGAAGTTCGCCCATGCCGTGATGGCAGGCGGTCGTCACTCGTCGTTGTGGCCGTTCGTCAGAAGTTCCGCCAGCCGCCGCAGGGAGACGGGCTTCTCGACCACGATGCAAGGCGACAAGGTCGGATGCTTGCGGCGCGCGTCGTCCAGGCGCTGTGCGTCGGGATCGCCCGACATCAGGATCCAGCGGCAGGCCGGCGTTCGCGATCCGAAGGCGGCGTAGAGATCGATACCGTTGCCGTCGGTCAGGTTGACATCGCACACGATGGCATCGAATGCCGCGCCGTCAGCCCGTGGGATATCGAGAAGCTCGCGTGCCTTTGCCGCCGACCCAAGCGCTGTCACATCGTGTCGGCGACGAACCAGATACTCGCGGATCTCGCCGCGCAGATCGTCGTCGTCCTCGATCAGGAGAAGCAACATGGGCATCTCCGCAGGGTCCGGACAGTACGAAACCGCAGGCTGCAGTCGAGACTCCCATCGAGACGCTGTCAACGATTCACTCATCTAGGACGTGCAACGAAATCCAGTTCGATTACGTGAAATACGGTCGTAATCAGCCGAACGTCAGGCCGAAGAACTTCTGCGGCACCGTCGCCGGCAGGCCGGTCTTGAGGGCGGTACGCGCCATCCGGCGCATCGCGCTCAGCAGCTTCCGGGGCACCACAGGCTTGTTCATGAAGGAGTAAAGTCCGACCTTGCGCAGGGTCGGCTCGGCCAGCCCGTCGATGCGGCCCGACATCATCAGCATCGAGGTGTCGGGGGAGAGCCGCCTGATGCGCTCCGCCACCGTCACGCCGTCCATGTCGGGCAGGTTGTAGTCGAGCAGGGCGATGCGGGGCCGCATCTCGGTCACGCAATGGATGGCGGCAGACCCGCAGAGACAGACCTGCACGGTGAGGCCCGCCCGGATGAGGTAGCAGGCGAGCTCCTCGGCCTGGGCCGGATCGTCCTCGACGATGAGGACATCGCAGGTTGCCGGGGCACGGGCGTCGTCGTCGCGGGTGATGAGCGTGTTCATGGCCCTGTCTATGTCGACCCATGGAGACACCGTCACGCCCGATCGCATCCGGATTGGAACGTGGAGCCGCTCCAGAATGGAGCAACCTCGGGAGGACGGCGTTCAGGCGCCCGTGCGGCCGAGATAGGTGTCGAAAAAACTCTCGACGGCCTGGAGGCCGGGCGGCGTCAGGCGAATGATGGTGCGCCGCTTGTCA
>JAQSDW010000214.1 GCA_029946105.1 Reyranella sp.
CGGTCCGGTTCTAATGGCCGATTTGCAATCGGCGGCCAAGCAGTGTCTTTTCGCCGGCCATGGCTGAGGGGCGCGTCATTGTCGTCGCCGGACCGACCGCGAGCGGTAAGTCGGCGCTGGCGCTCGCGCTCGCCGAACATTGCCAGGGAAAAGCGGCAGGCACGGTGATCAACGCCGACGCCATGCAGACCTACGATGCCTTTCCGATCCTGACCGCCCAGCCCACCGCCGAGGAGCGTGCGCGCGTGCCGCATGCGCTCTATGGCGTCATGCCGCTCAGCGAGACTCTGTCTGCGGCACGCTGGAGCACACTCGCCTCGGCCGAGATCGAACGCTGCCTGGCGGAAGGCCGGACGCCGATCCTGTGCGGCGGCTCCGGCCTCTATCTGCGCACCCTGATGCAGGGCATCGCCGCCATTCCCGACGTGGCGCCCGTCCTCCGCGAGCAGGCCAATGCCGATTGGCAGGCCCTGGGCCCCGACGCCTTTCGCGCCCGGCTGGCCGAGAAGGATGCCGCCATCGTCGGCCGACTGAAGCCCGGCGATCGCCAGCGCCATGTCCGCGCCTGGGAGGTCGTGACGGGGACGGGCCGGCCGCTCAGCGACTGGCAGACCGATGCCGGCACGCCGGCACCCTGGCGCTTTGCCATCCTCCTGCTGACTCCCGAGCGCCTGTGGTTGCGCCAACGCATCGAACGGCGCTTCGACGCCATGCTCGACCAGGGCGTGCTGGCCGAGGTGCGGGCGGTCTTCGATCGCTCACCCGACCCGGACTGGCCGGGCCTGAAGGCGCACGGGGCACCCGAGTTCTTCCGTCACCTCAAGGGCGAGCTTCCTCTCGAGAAAGCACGGCAGATCGCCATCGACCACACCCGCCAATATGCCAAACGCCAGATGACGTGGTTTCGGCATCAGCTCACACCAGATCTTGTGACCGACGCCCAGCCCGCCCAATCCCTGGGCATCGTCGCGCAATATTTGGACAAAATGGAGGTCTGAAACTTTACGTTTCATTCGTTTTGGGGTTGACCCTCCAGAGGGTCGCCTTTATGTTCCGCGCCGCCGCAAAACCCCGTTTTGCGGCACATTTGTCAGAGGAGAGCGTGTGATGAAGCCCGAGGAGTCCGCCACGACCGGCGCCGATCTGTTGGTGAAAGCCCTGATCGACGAGGATGTCGAGGTCGTCTTCGGCTATCCCGGCGGCGCCGTCCTGCCGATCTACGATTCGCTCTTCAAGCAGAACCGGCTGCGCCACATCCTGGTCCGCCACGAGCAGGCCGCCGTGCATGCGGCCGAAGGCTATGCCCGTTCGACCGGCAAGGTGGGCGTGGTCCTGGTGACCTCGGGCCCCGGCGCCACCAATGCCGTCACCGGCCTCACCGACGCGCTGATGGATTCCATCCCGATCGTCTGCCTGACCGGCCAGGTGCCGACCCACCTGATCGGCAACGACGCCTTCCAGGAAGCCGACACCACCGGCATCACGCGGCCCTGCACCAAGCACAACTATCTCGTGAAGGCGGTCGACGCGCTGGCGCGCACCGTTCACGAGGCCTTCTATGTTGCGCGTTCGGGTAGGCCCGGGCCGGTCGTCATCGACCTGCCCAAGGACGTGCTGATGAACAAGTACGACTATGTGGCCCCGCCCAAGGTGGTGTCAGAGCACAAGAGCTACCGTCCGCAGATGAAGCCCGATCCGAAGAAGGTCGCGCAGGCACTCGAGATGATCATCCATGCCAAGCGTCCGGTGTTTTATGCCGGCGGCGGCGTGATCAATTCAGGGCCGAAGGCGTCGAAGCTGCTGACGCAGCTGGTGCATCTCACGGGCTATCCAATCACCAACACGCTGATGGGGCTGGGTTCCTTCCCCGCGTCCGACAAGCAGTTCCTCGGCATGCTGGGCATGCACGGAACCTACGAGGCCAATCTGGCGATGCACGGCTGCGACGTCATGATCAACATCGGCGCGCGCTTCGACGACCGCATCACCGGCAACATCGCGAAATTCTCGCCGGGTTCGAAGAAGATCCATGTCGATATCGACCCGTCGTCGATCAATAAGAACGTCCATGTCGATCTCGCCGTTGTTGGCGACGCGACCCTGGTGCTGGAAGAGCTGGTCAAGGGCTGGAAAGCCCGGGAAGCCAAGGGGCAACCCAAGGTCGACCAGAAGGCGCTGAAGGCGTGGTGGGCGCAGATCGAGGAATGGCGCGCGCGCAACTGCCTCGCCTACAAGTCGGACAAGGAGACGATCAAGCCGCAATACGCGCTCGAGCGGCTCTATCATCACATCAAGAACAAGGACCACTACATCACGACCGAAGTGGGCCAGCACCAGATGTGGGCGGCGCAGTTCCTGAAGTTCGAGCAGCCCAACCGCTGGATGACCTCGGGTGGGCTCGGCACCATGGGCTATGGCTTCCCGGCCGCGATGGGCGTGCAGATCGCGCACCCCGACGCGCTGGTGATCGACGTGGCGGGCGAGGCCTCGATCCTGATGAACATCCAGGAACTCTCGACGGTGGCGCAGTACCGGCTGCCGGTGAAGATCTTCATCCTGAACAACCAGTACATGGGCATGGTCCGGCAGTGGCAGGAGCTGCTGCACGGCAGTCGCTATTCCGAGAGCTATATGGAATCGCTGCCCGATTTCGTGAAGCTCGCCGAGGCGTTCGGTGCCAAGGGGCTGCGCTGCTCCGAGCCGTCGAAGCTCGACGACACGATCAAGGAGATGATCGCGCTGCCGCATCCTGTCGTCGTCGACGTCCTCGTCGACCAGAAGGAGAACTGCTTTCCGATGATCCCCTCGGGCGCCGCGCACAACGAGATGCTGCTGGGGCCGGACGACAAGGCGGGCAAGGTGTCGGAAGAAGGCATGGTGCTGGTGTGAGCAAGGACACCCCCGTGGTCGCCCATACCATCTCCGTCCTGGTCGCCAACGAGCCGGGCATCCTTGCGCGCGTGGTCGGACTGTTCTCCGGCCGCGGCTACAATATCGAAAGCCTGACCGTCGCCGAGACCGATGCCAAGCAGAGCCTTTCGCGCATCACCATCGTGACCAAGGGCACGCCGATGATCATCGAGCAGATCAAGGCCCAGCTCGACCGTCTGGTGCCCGTCTATCGCGTGCGTGACCTCACGGTCGAAGGCCCGCACATCGAGCGCGAGCTGGCGCTGGTCAAGGTCAGGAGCACCGGCGAAAAGCGGGTCGAAGCGCTGCGGCTGGCCGATGTGTTCCGCGCCAAAGTGATCGACGCCAAGGCCGATTCCTTCGTCTTCGAGGTCACCGGTAATTCCGACAAGGTCCAGACCTTCGTCGGCCTGATGGAGACGCTGGGTCTGGTCGATGTCGGCCGCACCGGCATCGTCGCCATGTCGCGCGGCGGCGAGCCGCTCTGACCGGTTGCCGCTTACAAGAGCAAAGGTAATGTCCGCGTGACGGCAGGCGGCCACACCGATGTGTCGGGCCCGGAAGCCCGCAACATGGCGCTGTCGCTGTGTCACGCGTACTAGCCTTTGGCACAATGAATGTAGCATTTTACTGGCGGCGTTAGGCCAATGAAGCCGACTCCGTCATGCGATGACTGGGCAGAGAGAGTACCCGAAGGGAGTGCGCACCCAACTGCTGTCGCTTCGCTTGCAACGCACGGGGAAGGGTGGTCTTTGATAGAGCAGTAGGATGCGGGGCCTATCGAGAAACTGGCTTATTTTGCCCTTCACGACAATTTGCCGCCATTACGATGCATCAAAAAGCTATCGGCGAATGCTCCGCTGCGCCGACTATTCCAATCTTGGATTGATTGTGGGCAGCAGCCCGACAGACGGCCACGGAATCAAAAAGTGAATACAGAGACGTGCTGATGCGTTGAGTGACGTGGAAATAGGGTGATTAAAGAAAGGAGGCAGGTTTGGCGATGCGCTGCTTAATAACAGGAACTGCGGGCTTCGTTGGCTTTCATGTTGCCAAGCGACTTCTGCTGCAGGGTCATGACGTTACTGGCGTGGACGGCATGACGCCATATTACGACGTCAAGCTCAAGGAAGACCGACATGCTCTGCTGGAGACGCTTGGCGCCTTTCGCGGCCACCACTGCATGCTGGAAGATGCGGATAAACTAAGAGGAATTGCCGAGCAGTCCGCACCCGAATTGGTGATTCATCTCGCCGCCCAGGCTGGCGTCCGATACAGCCTGGAAAATCCACGTGCCTATGTCGATTCCAACATAGTCGGCAGTTTCAATATCCTGGAGATATGTCGTCAGTTGCGCCCCCGACACTTGGTGATTGCTTCCACCAGCTCGGTCTATGGGGCAAGTACCGATTTCCCGCTTGCGGAAACTGATCGATCCGACCACCCGCTGACCTTCTACGCGGCCTCCAAGAAATCAGTGGAAGCGATTGCGCATTGCTATGCGCACCTCTGGGAAATGCCGATCACTGTCTTTCGGTTCTTCAGCGCCTATGGCCCCTGGGGGCGGCCGGACATGGCCCTATTCAAATTCGTTGAGAACATATTGGCGGGGCGCCCGATCGACATCTACAACCATGGAAAGATGGATCGAGATTTCACCTATATTGACGATCTCGTGGAATCCATAGTCCGGTTGAGTGACCTCGCACCCGCTCGCCGCAGTGGTGCGGGCGTCGTGGATACGGATTCATCGAGTCCGGACGGGCCGTACCGGGTGGTCAACATCGGCGGCGGTCATCCTGTAAGCCTGTTGCAGTTTATCGAAGAGATCGAGCAGGCGTTGGGCCAGCCAGCCAAGCGCAACTACATGGAAATGCAGATGGGAGACGTCACGCGCACAGAGGCTTCAACTGAATTCCTCGAGGCGCTGATTGGCTACAGGCCTGCTACTCCGGTATCGGTTGGGATCGCCGAGTTCATCCGCTGGTATCGCGAGTACTACAAGACCTGAGAGGGGCGGTCCTGAATTCGCTCCAGGACCAATTTTACCACGTGGTCAGCAGCTTCACTCGGGCTCAATTCGGTCGTGGGCAATACGAGAGCGGGTTGCATTGGCACTTCATAGACCTGATCGCGGCCCGTCATGTTGGAAATCTTGCCCGCGCTTGCCTTGGCATAGAGCCCCTTGGTGTCGCGCGCGCGGCACACCTCGGTCGGCGTGTCGACGAAGATCTCCAGAAACCGGCCGTCGGACATGAGAGTTGCTGCCCGCTCGCGGTCGGCGCGGAAGGGCGAGACCAGCGCCACGATGGTGATCAGCCCCGCATCGGCCATGAGCTTGGCGACCTCGCCCACGCGCCGCACGTTCTCGGACCGCGCCGCGGCATCGAAGCCGAGATCCGCGTTGAGGCCCTGGCGGAGGTTGTCGCCGTCGAGCAGCATCGTATGGCGCCCAAGCGCCACGAGCTTGGCCTCGACGAGATTGGCGATCGTCGACTTGCCGGAAGAGGGCAGGCCGGTGAACCAGACCACCAGCGACTTCTGTCCCTTCACTGCTTCTCGGACGGGTGTCGTGACGACTTCCGGCTGGTGATGGACATTGGTCGCGCGGTCGAGACTCTCCACGACCATGCCGGCGGCCATGGTCCGGAACGTCGTGCGGTCGATCAGGATGAAGCCGCCGGTCTGGCGATTGACGGTGTAGGGATCGAAGGCGATGGGCCGGCCGGTCTCGATATGGACGCGGCCGATGGCATTCAAGGCCAGGGAAGTCGACGGCTGCCGATCGAGCGTTTCGACAACGAGCGTGTCGGCGACATGCGAGAGCTTGGCGGGCACGGTGGCCGTGCCGATCTTCAGGAGGAAATGCTGGCCGATGCCGGCCGGCGTATCGTCCATCCAGATGAGGTCGGCGCCGACGCGCCGCGTCACCGTCGGGCGATCCTTGGGATGGCCGAGAACGTCGCCGCGGGCGATGTCGATTTCGTCGGCCAGGGTCAGCGTGACGGAGCGACCTGACTCGGCGGTGGCAAGGTCGCCGTCGAACGTGACGATCCGCGTCACCTGCGTCGTCTGCCCGGAATTTGCCACCACGACACTGTCGCCTACGGCGACACGGCCGCTCGCGATCGTGCCGGCAAAGCCGCGGAATTCGGCGTCGGGCCGGTTCACCCACTGTACGGGGAAGCGCAGCGACGCAGCCATGCCGGCATGGTCCGTTTCGATCGTCTCGAGATGGTGCAGCAGCGAGGGTCCGTCATACCAGGCCATGCGGTCGCTGCGCGTCGCCACGTTATCGCCGAAGCGTGCCGATAGGGGAATGGCGATGATCGAGCTGAAGGCGAGCGGTGCGGCAAAGGCTGCGAAATCCGCCTCGATCTCGCGAAAACGGGCCCTGTCGAAATCGACGAGGTCGATCTTGTTGACCGCCAGCACGACATGACGGATGCCGAGCAGTGATACGATCGCGGCATGACGACGTGTCTGCTCGAGCATGCCCTTGCGGGCGTCGATCAGCAGGATGGCGAGCTCCGCATTCGACGCGCCAGTCGCCATGTTGCGCGTGTATTGCTGATGGCCCGGCGTGTCGGCGACCACGAAGGCGCGCTTGGTGGTAGCGAAGAACCGGTAGGCGACATCGATGGTGATGCCCTGTTCGCGCTCGGCTTCGAGGCCGTCCAGCAACAAGGCAAAGTCGATGTCGTCATCGGTCGTGCCGAACCGACGCGAATCGTCACGCAGCGATTTGATCTGGTCCTCGAAGAGACCCGCCGCGTCGTTGATCAGCCGGCCGATGAGGGTCGACTTGCCGTCATCGACGGAACCGCAGGTGAGAAGGCGCAATTCGCTACGGCTCGCGAGCGGCACGGCGCTGCTCGCCGGCGAAGCCAGGGGAGAGGACATCAGAAATAGCCCTCCCGCTTCTTGCGTTCCATCGACGCCTGCGCGGCGCCGTCGACGAGGCGGCCCTGGCGCTCCGAGGAACGCGACTCGAGAAGTTCGGCGACGATGCCCGCGACAGTGCTCGCCTTCGATTCGATGGCGCCGGTCAGCGGCCAGCACCCCAGCGTGCGGAAACGTACGCACCGCGTTTGCACCGCCTCGCCGGGCTGTCGCCGCATGCGCTCATCGTCGACGGCAATCAGCGCGCTGCCGCGCACCACGACCTCTCGGTCGGCGGCAAGGTAGAGCGGCACGATCGGGATCGACTGGGCCTCGATGTAGGTCCAGATATCGAGTTCGGTCCAGTTGGAGAGCGGGAACACGCGCATGCTGTCGCCCGGCGCCAGCCGCGTGTTGAACAGCCGCCACAGTTCGGGCCGCTGGTTGCGGGGCTCCCAGATATGGCCGGGACTGCGATGGGAGAAGATGCGCTCCTTGGCGCGCGACTTTTCCTCGTCGCGTCGGCCGCCGCCCAGGGCGGCATCGAAACCGTAGCGGTCGAGCGCGGCCTTCAACGCCTCGGTCAGCATCAGGCGGCTGTATTCGCCGGTTTCCGTGTCGAACGGGTTGACGCCGGCCTTGGTCGCTTCGGCGTTGGCGTGGACCAGCAGGTCGAGCCCGTAGGCGTTGGCCATGCGGTCGCGATGGTCGAGCAGCGCCTGGAAATCCCAGCCCGTGGCGATGTGCAGGAAGGGAAAGGGCGGTGGCGCCGGATGGAAGGCCTTGCGCGCCAGATGCAGCATGACGCTCGAGTCCTTGCCGACGGAATAGAGCATCACCGGCTTGCGGAACTCGGCGAAGACCTCGCGCATGATGTGGATCGCCTCGTCCTCCAGCCGCTGCAGATGGGGCGACAGGGGCGAGCCTTTCCCTGGGGCAGCCGGTTTGGCCTTATCGGTGACCGCGAGAGCTGCAGTCGCGTGCAATGGCATTGATGCCTAGTCTTTCCTGGGAATGGCAGTGGTCAGCATATTGTGTATTTTGTATTGTCAGAACTCCACACGCGCCGTCACTAGGCAACTTGCGGCAGGTTAAAGATCTCTTTGCAATGACCCACTACATCCTCCTCCTCGCGGGCCTCGCCCTTGTCCATTTGCTGGCCGTGGCGAGCCCCGGCCCCTCGACCGTCCTGGTGATCCAGACCGCGGCCGGCTCGGGCCGCCGCGCCGGGCTGCTGGCGGCCTTCGCCATGATGGTGGGGGCGCTCGCCTGGGCCGCCGCGGCGCTCTACGGCCTGCAGGCGCTGTTTGCCCGCTTCGAATGGTTCTACGTGGCGTTGCGTGTCCTCGGCGGCGCCTACCTGCTCTATCTCGCCGTCATGCTGTGGCGCCATGCCGGCGCGCCGCTGCCCGCGATCGATCCGGGCGCGCAGCGCCTGGGCGGCTGGCGGGGGTTCTTCCACGCGCTCCTGCTGCAGCTCAGCAACCCCAAGATCATGGTCTTCTTCGGCAGCATCTTCCTGTCGCTGCTGCCCGGCGACCTGCCGGGCTGGATGGAGGCCGCTGTGCTTGCCATCGTGGCGTTCAATGAATTCGCCTGGTTCGCGCTACTCGCCCTGCTTTTTTCGGGCGGCACGGCGCAGGCTTTCTACCGCCGGACGAAACGCTGGCTCGACCGTATCATGGGCGGCGTGCTCGGCCTGCTGGGCGCCCGGCTGCTCGTCGCAGAGGTTTAATAGCCGAGATTTAGTAACCGAGATTTTCAGGCGTGGCGGTAACGCGGCCTTCGACCTCGGCTAGGCTGGACGGGGTCTGGGTCAGCACGAACTTCGCCTGGGTACGGCCCGAGAACCGCAGCGGGTCGCCGGCCTCGCGCTCCTGCATCTGGCCGAACATCGTGCCGGCCGGCCGGCAATTCCAGGTGCCATTGAGGCCCGGCTGCCAGCCGCCCGGATAGCGCAGGCAGATCTGGACGAGCGGCTGTCCGCTGCTGTCGGTGGCGGTATCGACCTGCCACTCGCCGGCCAGGATTTGCCGCTGCCCGACCAGCCAGACAAAATCCCGTCCGTCGACTGTAGAATAGTGGATCTGCGCCGGCCCAGGCCCCCGGGTCCAGAACCAGGTGTGGTTGCCGAGGCCGCGCCGGGCGGCCTCCGGCGTGGAGCTGGCGATGGACAGGTCCATCTGGGGCATCTCTGCCGCCGGGACGCCGGGCACTGGCAGGGTCGAATAACGGTCGCCACAGCCGCCCAGAAGAGGGGTGGCGACGAGCATCAGGAGCGAAAAGCGCAGGGCGGAGTTGGGTTTGAACATTGGATTCGAGGCTGGCCTTTGCGGGTGGGGTTGTCTAGTAAGCCCCGTCGCATGACAGAGCAAACACTGCCAGGAGGAATGGCCCCAATGCGTGTCTATTACGATCGTGACGCCGACGTGAACCTGATCAAGGGCAAGAAGGTCCTGGTCGTGGGATACGGCAGCCAGGGCCATGCCCACGCCATGAACCTTCGGGATTCGGGCGTGAAGGACGTCCGCATTGCGCTGAAGCCCGGCTCCGCTACGATCAAGAAGGCCGAGGGTGTGGGTTTCAAGGTGATGAGCCCGGCCGAGGGCGCCAAGTGGGCCGACATCATCATGGTACTGGCGCCGGATGAGCTGCAGTCCGACATCTACAACGCCGATCTCGCTCCCAACATGAAGCCGGGTGCAGCGCTTGCCTTCGCGCACGGCCTCAACGTCCATTTCAACCTGATCACGCCGCGCACCGACATCGACGTGTTCATGATCGCCCCCAAGGGCCCCGGCCACACCGTGCGCTCGGAGTATGTGCGCGGCGGCGGCGTGCCCTGCCTGGTGGCGGTGGCGCAGAATTCCTCGGGCAACGCGCTCGAGATCGGCCTCAGCTACTCCTCGGCAATCGGTGGCGGCCGCGCCGGCACCATCGAGACCAGCTTCAAGGAAGAGTGCGAGACCGATCTGTTCGGCGAGCAGGTTGTGCTGTGCGGCGGTCTGGTCGAGCTGATCAAGGCGGGCTTCGAGACGCTGGTCGAGGCGGGCTACGCGCCGGAGATGGCCTACTTCGAGTGCCTGCACGAGGTGAAGCTGATCGTCGACCTCATCTACGAGGGCGGCATCGCCAACATGAACTACTCGATCTCCAACACCGCCGAGTACGGCGAGTACCGTTCGGGTCCGCGCATCGTCACCGACGAGACCCGGGCCGAGATGAAGCGTGTGCTGGCCGATATCCAGTCGGGCCGCTTCGCGCGCGACTGGATGCTCGAGAACAAGGTCAACCAGGCCTCGTTCAAGGCCATGCGCAAGAAGATGTCGGAGCACCCGATCGAGGAGATCGGCGCCAAGCTCCGCGACATGATGCCGTGGATCAAGGAAAAGGCCCTGGTCGACAAGAGCAAGAACTAGGCACGTTCACACGCGCCGGCCAGAACAGATAAGAACGGGCCCTTCGGGGTCCGTTTTTTGTTGTCAAATTATGTACCCGCCACCCGCCGCGTCGAGCATCGCGCCGGTGACGAACGAGGCTTCATCCGACAAGAGCCACAGGATCGCCTCGGCGATCTCGTGGGACTGCCCCACGCGCCGCATTGGAATCGACGCCTCGAGGTGGGCGCGGAATTCCGGCTTCTTGAGCCTCGCCTCGGTCATCTCGCTCAGCACCATGCCGGGGCGCAGTGAATTGACCCGGATGCCTTCGGCCGCGACTTCGCGAGCAAAGCCCTTGGTGAAAGCATCGACCGCGCCTTTGCTGGCGGCATAGGCAGATGAGCCGAGCCGCCCGCCGATTGTTGCCGCCATTGACGAGACATTAACGATCGCGCCGCCCTTGCCGCCGTTCTTGGTCGACATGCGCTTGGCCGCTTCCCGGCAGCACAGCATCAGCCCGATGACATTGGTGGCAAACAGGTTCGCCAGCACCGCGGCGTCGTATTCGTCGACCCGGCCGCGCCGGCCGTTACTGCCGGCGCTGTTCACCAGCTGCGTGATCGGTCCCAGGGTGCGCTCGGTCTCCTCGAACAGCCGGATTATGTCGGCCTCGTGTGCGACGTCGCCGGGCAGCGCGATGGCGCGGCCGCCCTTGGCCTCGATATCGGCCACGATGGCCCTGGCCTGGCTGTCGCGGGTTCGGAAGTTGATCGCGACCTTGTAGCCGCGAACGGCCGCGCGACGTGCGGTCTCGGCGCCGATACCCGAAGCGCCACCGGTGATCAGGAGGGTTTTGCTCATGTCCCGATGATATAGACTGGACACGATCCGGGAGGAAAAATCATGAAAGCCGCCATTCTCTTCAAGCCCAACGAGCCATTGCAGGTACTCGAGTGCGAGCTCGATCCGCCCAAGGCGCTCGAAGTCCGCGTCAAGATGAAGGCGGCGGGCGTCTGCCAGAGCGACTGGCACGTCATGAACGGCGACTGGCCCTCGCCGATGCCGATCGTGCCGGGCCACGAGGCGGCGGGCGAGATCCTGGAATGCGGCCCGGGCGTCACCACGGTGAAGCCCGGCGACCACGTCATCTTCTCCTTCCGGCCGCATTGCGGACGTTGCCGCTACTGCAGCCAGGGTCGCACCGTGCTCTGCATCGGCCGTAACGGCTCGCCGCCGGGCGCGCTGTTCGACGGCACGCTCCGCATCAAGCACAAGGGCCAGGGCATCAACCAGATGGCCCGCATCGGCACCTTCGCCGAAGAGGTCGTGGTGCCCGAAGAGATGGTGGTGCCGATCCGCAAGGACATGCCGTGGGCGCAGGCGGCCCTCGTCGGCTGCTGCGTCGCGACCGGCGTCGGCG
Organism: Reyranella sp.; assembly: GCA_029946105.1. GTDB lineage: Bacteria > Pseudomonadota > Alphaproteobacteria > Reyranellales > Reyranellaceae > Reyranella. Next base: position 11,593 of record JAQSDW010000214.1, read on the forward strand.
CGGTAACGCGCCACGCCAAGATCGAGGCCGGCTCGACCGTGCTGGTGATCGGCTGCGGCGGCGTCGGCCTCAACGCCATCCAGGGCGCGTTGCTGTCGGGGGCGGGCAAGATCATCGCGGCCGACATCCTCGACAACAAGCTCGAGATGGCGAAGACTTTCGGCGCCACCCACACGATCAACACCGCCAAGGACAACGATCCGGTCAAGAAGGCCAAGGAGATCACCGGCGGGCTGGGCGTCGACTATTCCTTCGATGCCGTCAGCAACGACAAGACCCAGGCGCTGGCCTTCGACTCACTCGCCCCCGGCGGTCATGCCGTGGCGGTCGGCATCTCGGCCACGACAGTGCGGGCCAGCTACTCGCCTTTCATGATGGTGTTCAGCGAGAAGACGGTGAGCGGCACCTTCTACGGCTCGGTGCGGCCCGACCTCGATTTCCCGGTGCTGGTCGACCACTACATGAACAAGCGGCTCAACATCGACGGGCTGATCAGCCGCACCTACAAGCTCGAGGACGTCAACGACGGCTTCAAGCGCATGATGGCGGGCGAAGTCGCGCGCGGCGTCGTGGTGTTCGAGTAGCCCATGTCGATCTACGAAGTTCTCGTGTTCGTGGCCCTCGCGAGCGTCGGCGGTTACGCCTACTACCTCTACCGCCAGGACACCAAGCCGAAGTGACATGACCACGCTCGACGACTTCGGTCTCACCGACGAACAGCTCCTGATCCGGCGGAACGTCGCCGAGCTTCTGGCGCGCGTGCTGCCGGCGGAGGAGATCCGCCGGCTCGATGCTGCCAGCGAATTCCCGCATGCCGCCTTCAAGGCGCTGGCCGAGGCCGGCTACATGGCTCTGCCCTACGATCCGGCGTACGGCGGCATAGGCGGCAGCCGCAAGGACCTCGTCGTGCTCGTGGAAGCGCTGGCGCGGCATTACAGCGGTGCCTCATCGCTTTATCTGCCGACGGTCGTCTATGGCGGCATGCATCTGCAGCTCACGGCGGGTGAGCATCTTCGCCGCCGCTATTTGCCTGAGATCTGTGCCGGCCGCCTGAAGTCGGCCTTCGCGCTGTCCGAGCCCGACACCGGCTCCGACGCCTCGGGGATCAAGACGCGCGCCGTGCGTGATGGCAACGGCTATCGCCTGACCGGCCAGAAGCTCTACATCAGCGCCGCCCACGTCGCCGACTACCTGATGGTGGTGGCCAAGACCGACAGCGAGGCCAAGCACAAAGGCGTCACTTTGTTCTGGGTCGATGCGCGGGCGGCCGGTCTCACCATGAAGCCGCTGGAGACGCTCGGACGGCGGACCACGCATGCCAACGAGATCTTTTTGGACGGCGTGTTCGTGCCGGCCGACCATGTGATCGGCGAAGAGAACCGTGGCTGGTCGGGCCTGATGAAGGGGCTGAACCTCGAGCGGCTGTGCCTGGCGGCACAAGCTTGCGGCAACATGCATTTCGCCATCGAGTACGCCAAAGCCTACGCCGTCGAACGCCAGCAGTTCGGTCAGCCGATCTCGAAGTTTCAGGCGATCCAGCACAAGTTCGCCGACATGCGGATCATGCTGAAGACGACACAGGCGCTCACCTATCGTTTGGCTGACATGCTCGATTCAGGGCTCAATCCGGTCGAGGAGACGGCGATCGCCAAGATCCAGGGCACCGATGGCGAATTCAAATGCGCCCATCTCGCCATGGAGATCATGGGCGGCGCCGGCTACACCATGGCGCACGACATCCAGCGCCTGTTCCGCGACGTCCGCGTGGGCTCGATCGGCGGCGGCACCAACGACATCCACCGCAACACCATTGCCAAGCTGATGGGCTTGTAGTGCGACTTCTTTTGGAACGGGTTCACGTCGACAAGGACCGCGGGCCTCCAGGCCCGC
>JAQSDW010000215.1 GCA_029946105.1 Reyranella sp.
GGGGCCCGCTCCTATGATCAGACCGAGCCTCTTAGCCGCGGGTCGAGCATGTCGCGGATACCGTCGCCCAGCAGGTTGAAAGCGAGCACGGTGACGGTGATCGCAACGCCAGGGAACAGAACCAGCCACCACGGCGGCACCAAGCCGGCGTTCAACGCGTCGGACAGCATGTTGCCCCAGGTCGGAGTGGGTGGCGGGATGCCGACGCCGAGGAAGCCCAGCGACGCCTCGATCACGATGGCGACACCGAGATGCGTGGTGGCCAGGATCAGGTAGGGCGCCACGCATTGCGGCAGGATATGGCGGAACATCAGGCGCTTGTGCGAGGCGCCGAGGCCGCGCGCCGCCTCGACATACTGCATCTCCTTGAGCGACAGCACGACCGAGCGGATGACGCGGCCACCGAACGGGATGCGCGTCACGGCAATGGCCACGATCACAGTGCCGAGGCCACCTCCCAGGGCCATGGCGATCGCCATCGCCAATATAAGGTCGGGGAAGGATTGCAGGAATTCGATCAGCCGCTGGCTGAACATGTCGAAGCGGCCGCCGAAATAGCCGCAGGCCAGCCCCCACAGCGCACCGAGGGTGGTGCCGAACAGCACCGCGCCGAAGGCCACAGTGAGCGAGGCCTGGCTGCCGTAGATCACACGGGAGAGCGTGTCGCGGCCGATCTGGTCGGTGCCGAACCAGTGCTTCTCGTCGGGCGGCTTCTGCATGGCGCGGAAATCCGACTTGAGAGGCGGATAGGGCGCGATGACGGGAGCGGCAACCGACATGACGACGATGGCGGCAGCAATGCAGCCCCAGAAAGCCGAAAGCGGTGCTCGGCGGAAGAACCGGCCGAGGCCACGCAGGATCGAGCGGGCGCGCGAAGGTGCTGCAGTCAGCAGGGGATCTGTCGGGTGCGTTGCGGTCATCGGTACCGGATCCGGGGGTCGAGAAGGGCGATGGCGACATCGACGACGATGTTCAGCAGGACGAACACCACGGCGTAGAGAAAAACCAGGTTCTGCATGACGAAGACGTCGCGCTCGCTCACCGCGGTGAACATCGCAAAACCGAGGCCCGGCGTGCCGAAGGCACGCTCGACGGGAATCGATCCGGCCAGAACCAGCCCCAGCAACACACCCGACAACGTGATCACCGGCAGCATCGCGTTGGGCAGCGCATGCAGCGAGATCACCAGCCGCCCGTTCAGGCCCTTGGCGCGCGCTGTGCGGACATAGTCCTCACGGATCACTTCCAGCAGACTGGAGCGCGCCATGCGCGCGATGTAGGCCGCCTGTCCCAGCCCCAGCACGACCGCGGGCCCGACGACGAGCTGCAGGTTGGCGACTGGATCGGCGAATAGTGAAGCGCCGGCCATCGGCGCGCGATAACCGAACCAGAACAGCAGACCGAGCACGATCAGCATGCCAACCCAGAAGCCGGGCACAGCCAGAAAGAGAATGCTGATAAAGCGTACGACACTGTCGGCGACCGTGTTGGGCCGAAGCGCGCTCACGATCGCCACCGGAATGCCGACCATCCACGAGATCAGCACCGAGAGCAGCGCGATCTCGGCAGTCAGCGGCCCGCGCCGCAGGATCATGTCGGCCACGCTCTCGGAGCGGAAGAACGAGCGCCCGAAGTTGCCGGCCGCGATGTCCTTCACCCAGGCGATGTATTGCACCCACAGGGGATCGCTGAGCCCCAGCTCCGCCATGTAGCCGGCGCGCTCCTTGTCGGTGAGCTTGGTGAATCCCTCGGGCCCGAAGATCGCCACCAGCGGGTCGCCCGGCAGGATGCGCATGATCACGAAGACCATGATCGACACGCCGACCACCGTCAGCGCGCCGAAGGCGAGCCGTCGCGCGATATAGCTATACAAAGGTCAAACTCATCGACGCGTCTCCCGGGTGCGCGCCTCTGCGGGCGCTCGTTCCTGGCCGCCATCATAGGGCGACCCCGGGCAGCAAAGCTATTGCCCTCTCGCGCCCGCTCAGACGGCGTGCAGCCGGAGCGTGAACATCGCGCCGCCTTCGGGCCGGTTCCTGACGCCGACGGTGCCGCCATGTGCCTCGGCAACCCGGGCGACGATGGCGAGGCCGAGGCCGCGGCTGTCGGCCTGGGTGCGATCGCGCCGCCAGAAACGCCGGAAGACCGACTCGTGGTCGGCCTCCGGCACGCCTGGACCGTCGTCGAGGACGTGAACGGTACCGTCCGCCAGGACATTGACCTCGATCTCGCCGCCGGACGGCGTGTGGCGGATGGCGTTCTCCACCAGATTGCGCACGGCGCGGAACAGCGCATCGGAATGGCCCCGCACCCAGATCGGTCCTTCAGCGCCGGTCAGCGCGATCGTCTTGGACATGTTGACCGCCATCGGTGCCATGAAGGCCACGGCTTCGGAGCAGACGGCATGCAGATCGGCCTTCGCGTCGTCGCCGACGACGAAGCTCTCGAGTTCGGCGATGTCGAGCACCTGGCCCACGGTGCGTGCCATGCCGACAATGTCGGTGCGCAGTGCCTCCTGCACCAACCCCGGATCGAGCGCGTCGACCCGCGCGCGCATGATGGCGAGCGGCGTGCGCAATTCGTGCGCCACGTCGGCGGTGAAATCGCGTTGCGCGCGATAGCCAGCCTCGAGGCGTTCGAGGGCTTGGTTGACGGCATGGACCAGCGGCACGACCTCGGTCGGCATCGACTGCTCGGGCAGGCGAACGTCGGTCCGCGACGGACCGATCGCCGCCGCCGTCATCGAGGCCTCGCGCACCGGCTCGAGGGCTCGGCGAAAAATCAGGATGTCGATCAGAAGCAGCACCAGCAGGATCGGAAAGGTGATCCAGGCGACCCTCGGAATGAACGACGTGACGATATCGTCGATGATGACGTCGCGATGGGAGAGATCCTGGGCGATCTGGATCCAGTACAAATGCTCGCCGACCGCCCGCACGACCGTCACGCCAAACAGGACAGATCCCCTGCTGCGCTGGCGCATGACCCAATCGCCCGGCGACGACTCGGTGGGCGGAAACAGGGCGCTGCCATCGGCCCGCGACGAGAAGAGAACATGCCCCGTGGTATCGAGGATGGCGTAGGAGTAGAGGCCGTAGCCGTCGGAATAGAGCGGCCGAACATCCTCGGGAATATCGAGTGCCAGCCCACCGTCGGGCCGCGGCCGCAGGAAGCTGCCGATGGTCACGGCCTGGCCGCGCAAGGCATCGCGGTGCAGGTTGTTCGCCGCCTGATTGAGCAGCCAGTAGAGCGCAAGCGGCATCAGGACCGATGTGACGCCGATCGCCACGACGTGCAGCGCCACGACCCGCGAGAGGATCGAGCGAAGCCGTGTCACTCGGCCTTTTCCTCGGTCAAAAGGTAGCCGACGCCGCGTACGGTGTGGACCTTCACCGTGGCACCGGCATCGGCCAGCAGCTTGCGCAGGCGATGGACATAGACTTCCACCGCATTCGAGCCGATTTCGCCCGACAGACCGAACAGATGATCCTCGAACAAACGCTTTGGCGCCACGTTGCCGCTGCGCCGCAGGAGGATTTCCAGAACCGCAGTCTCGCGTGCTGGGAAGGCGTGGGCGCCGTCGGCGACGAAAGTCTGGCGACCCTCGGTATCGAGCGACACGTTGCCGAAGGTGAGCCTCCGACCAAGCAGGTTGCCCGGCCGGCGCAGCAGCGCCTGCAGGCGGGCGATGAGTTCCTCCATGGCGAAGGGCTTGGCGAGATAATCGTCGGCGCCGGCGCGCAGGCCGGTGACGCGATCGCTGACACCGTCGCGCGCCGTCAGCATCAGCACCGGCAACGATTCGCCGCGGCGACGCAGGTCACGCAGCAGGGCGATGCCGTCGTCGTCGGGCAAACCGATGTCGAGCACGACAGCGGAGTACTGCATCGTGGCGAGAACGTGCCTGGCATCGGCCGCGGTGCCCACGGAGTCGGCAGGCAGGCCGCCCTGTGCCAGCCCCTTCTTGAGCAGAGCGACGAGCTCCGGATTATCCTCGACGATCAGCACTCTCATCTCAGTGCGACTCCGCTCCAACGCGCCATGCTCGGCGATGCGATCCTAACACGACAACGGTCGCATCGCCCGAACAGGTAGACGTCCCCGCCCCCCGCTCCCGGCCCGGCCTCAGGTCCGGGGAGGCAGTTCGAGCTTCGCCCCTCTCAGTGCCTTTTCGAGCACCGGGATACTGGCCGCAGCATCAGCCGCCGAGCACTTGCTGAGCGCCACTTGGGCATCGAGGCTCCGCGGCTGAAAACCCCTGCCCTGATTCATGCCCAGATATTGCACGTACTTGTCGGATAGCACCGAGCAATAGGCCGCATTGTTCGACTGCGCGGATGCCGTCCCAGGCAGGGCAAGGGGAAGCAAAAGCGCGAGTGCGGGTAACATCCATTTGATCGAAACTGTCATGCGATCTCCAGTACCCGGGATCGGGCGGGCGCAGTCCGCACGGCAAAGCAGGCCTAAGCACGGCGATTGGCTTACGTAACGCTGACGGAGCGCTGATTCTTGTCCTGGCGGACAAATGCCCTTCGTCAGGTGGGCGTAATGGGAAGAGCCTAGGGTCCCACCGTCTTTCCCTGAACCGACCAGCAGAACCGCCCAGCCCATGCCGAACGTCGCAAAACCGCCTCTGATTACGCGCCTTCGGCGGAATCGCCTGTGGGTCGCAAGCGGCGGTGTCGTGGCCATCGTGGCCGCGGTCGCCGGATTTTGGGTGATCGAAAGCGGCCCCGGCAATGCCGTGGCGCGACCCGAAAAGGTCGCCCTGGAAGCAGACGGCGCCTTCCGGCCGAGCGAAACGCAATGGGCGGGCCTCAGGTTCGCGACCGTGCGCGAGACTGCCTTCCGCGACGAGCGTACGACCGACGGCAAGATCGCCATCAACGAGGACACCACGACGCCGGTGTTCTCGCCCTATTCGGGACGGGTGAGCCGGCTGATCGCGCGGCCGGGCGACCTGGTCGAGCGCGGCGCGCCGCTGTTCGCTATCGCAGCAAACGAGTTCGTGCAGGGCCACAACGATCTCGTCACCGCCGTCGCCGGCGTCGAGAAGGCGCGCTCGCGGCTCGTTCTGGCGCAGACCGGCGAGAAGCGTCAGCGCGAACTACTGGCGATCCGCGGTGGCTCGATCAAGGACCTCGAGCAGGCACAGTCGGACCTCGTGGGCGCGCAGGGCGATCTGCGCTCGGCCGAGATCGCGCTCGCCGCCGTCCGCAATCGCCTCAGCATCCTTGGCCGCTCGGACGAGGACATCGGCCGCCTCGAAGGCCAGGACCGCATCGGCGCCGAAGCCGTCGTCGGTGCACCCATCGGTGGCACGATCATTCAGCGCAAGATCGGCCTCGGGCAATATATTAACGTCGGCGCCGCCGACCCCGTCTATACTGTGGGCGACTTGTCGACAGTCTGGCTGATCGCAAACGTCCGCGAGTCGGATGCGCCGCGCATGAAGGTCGGTGCGCCGGTCGAAGTCTCCGTGCTCGCCTACCCTGGCAAGATATTCAAGGCGCGCCTCACCTATGTGGCGCCTGCCCTCGACCCCAACACGCGCCGCCTCTCCGTGCGCGCCGAGCTCCACAACCCGGGCGGCGAACTGTTGCCCGAGATGTTTGCGAGCTTCCGCATCATTTCCGGCGACGACCGCCAGAGGGCCGCCGTGCCGATGGATGCCATCGTCTACGAAGGCGCCAACGCCCGCGTTTGGGTTGCCCGCCCCGACAGCAAGTCGGTGGTGACACGGCCGATCGAGGTTGGTGCCACGGCCAACGGCCTGGTCGAAGTCCTCAAAGGTCTGAAGCCCGGTGAGACGGTCGTCGCCGGGGGCACGCTGTTCATCGACCGCGCCGCCCAGCGCGACTGAAGCCTGCGGGCCGACCTTGTCCATTTCCTTGCCGCGCCTTGCCATTCCGCTTTCCGGCATGGCCCTGCTGGCCGCGCTCGCCGGCTGCTCGGTCGGGCCCGACTTCCGGCCGCCCGATGCGCCCGCGGCCACGACCTATCTCGTCGATCCGCAGAAACCTGACCTCATGGCCGCCGGCATTCCCGGCGGCGAGGCACAGAAGATCGTCGAGAGCCTCGACATTCCAGGCCAGTGGTGGGGCGTCTTCCGGTCGCCGCAGCTCAACAGCCTGATCGAAAGCGCGCTGGTCGCCAATCCCGACATCAAGGCGACCGCGGCCTCGCTCAAGATCGCCCAGCTGAACGCTCGGGCGCAGCGCTCGACGCTCTTCCCCACCATCGGTCTGGCGCTCGGCGCATCGCAGAACCAGGTGGCACCCATCCTGCAGTCGCCGCTGACCAACCAGAATTCGATCTTCGGCCTGTTCACGGCCGGCCTCACGCTCACCTATGCGCTCGACATCTGGGGCGGCAACCGGCGCCAGATCGAATCGCTCGAGGCGCTGGCCGAGCAGCAATGCTTCCAGCTCGAAGGCGCGTACCTGTCGCTCGCCTCCAACGTCGTGGCGGCCGCGATTCTCGAAGCGTCGCTGCGCGCCCAGGTCGAAGCGACTCGCCGCATCATCGCGGCACAACGCGAGACGCTCGGCATCCTGCAGCGTGTCTCCGGCCTCGGCGCCATCCCCGGCGCCGACGTCGCCACCCAGGAGGCCGCCCTGGCACAGGCCGAGACCACCTTGCCCCCGCTGGAAAAGGCGCTGGCGCAGCAGCGCAACCTGCTGGCCAATCTCACCGGCCGCGCGACCAGCGATCCGGTCGCCGAACGTTTCACCTTGTCGGACCTGAAGCTGCCGGCCGATCTGCCGCTCAGCCTGCCCTCGCGCTTGGTCGAGCAGCGGCCCGACGTGCGCGCGGCCGAGGCCAATCTTCACTCCGCCGGCGCCCTGGTGGGCGTCGCCATCTCCAACCAGTTGCCACAGATCACGCTCAGCGTCGGCCTCGGCACGACCGGAGTCGGGACCGATGCGTTGTTCGGGCCGAGCCAGACCAGCACCAACGTCGGCGGGAGCCTGTTGCAGACGATCATCGACGGCGGCGCACTGGCGACCAGGAAGCAGGCAGCCCTTGCCGGCCTCGAACAGGCCGAAGCGCAGTACCGCTCGAGCGTGCTCAATGCCTTCCGCAATGTTGCCGACACGCTTAACGCGCTCGAATATGACGCAATCACGCTGAAGGCCGCCGTCGAGGCCGAACGCGCCGCGTCATCCAGCCTCGCCATCGCCCGTCGTCGCCTCGAACTCGGCGACACGACCTATGTCTTCGTGCTGATCGCCGAACTCACCTACCAGCAGACGCAGATCACCCGCATCCAGGCCCAGGCCGCGCGTCTCACCAACACGGCGGCGCTGTTCCAGGCGCTGGGCGGCGGCTGGTGGAACCGCGACAGCGCGGAGGCGACGGCAGGCCAGCGCTCGCGCTGCCACGCGCCCGTGCCAACACCGGCGCCGGGATACATCTCGTCGAAGACCACTCCGCCGCTGATCAGCGCACGCTAGAAGGATCACGATGCAGTCGATCGTCGGCGCCGCGCTCCAGCAGCGCATCCTCGTCCTGATCCTGAGTGCGGTGCTGATTGCCGGCGGCCTGTTCGCCTACAAGCAGCTCAACATCGAGGCCTATCCCGATCCGGTGCCGCCGCTGGTCGATATCGTGACCCAGAACCCCGGCCAGTCGTCGGAGGAGATCGAGCGCTACATCTCCATTCCGATCGAGGTGCAGATGGCGGGGCTTCCCTACGTCTCGTCGATCCGCAGCATCTCGCTGGTCGGTCTCAGCTACGTGAAGGTCCAGTTCACCTACGATCTCAACTATCGCGAGGCGGCCCAGCTCGTGGTCAACCGGCTGTCGCAGCTCGGTCCGCTGCCCAATGCCGCCCAGCCGATCATCTCGCCGACCAGCCCGATCGGTGAGATCTTCCGCTATCGCGTCGTCGGTCCGCCCGGCTTCACCGTGATGGACCTGAAGACCATCCAGGACTGGATCCTGCTGCGCCGACTCAAGGCGGTGCCCGGCGTGATCGACGTCACGACCTGGGGCGGCAAGAGCAAGACCTTCGACATCACGGTCGACCTCGACAAGCTGCTGGCCTATGGCCTGACGCTGAAGCAGGTGCTCGACGCACTGAATGGCGCCAACAACAACGTCGGCGCCAACACCGTCAACCTCGGGCCGCAGTCGGCAGTGATCCGCAGCGTCGGCCAGATCCGCTCGATGGAAGATATCGGGCACACCATGATCTCCGCCCGCGACGGCACGCCGGTGCTGGTGTCCGACGTGGCGGCCATCACAGTCGGCCACGAGCCGCGGCTGGGCGTTGCCGGCCAGGATAACGACGACGACATCGTCCAGGGCATCGTCCTGATGCGGCGCGGCGCCGAGACCTTGCCGACGCTGCGCGGCGTCGAGGCCGAGGTCGAGCGCATCAACAAGTCGGACCTGCTGCCGCCCGGCGTGCGCATCGAGCGCATCTACGACCGCAGCGTCCTGGTCGACGTCACGACCAGCACGGTGCTGCACAATATGGTGATGGGCGTCTGCCTGGTCTTCCTGATCCAGTGGCTGTTCCTGGGCGACCTGCGCAGCGCGCTGATCGTGTCGGCCACCATTCCCTTCGCGCTGCTGTTCGCGGTGGTCATCCTGGTGTTGAGTCGCGAATCGGCCAACCTGCTGTCGATGGGCGCCATCGACTTCGGCATCATCGTCGATGCCACCGTCATCATGGTCGAGAATATCTACCGCCATCTTGCCGAACGCAGCGCCGGCCACGCCCCGCCGCCCTCGGCGCTGGCCACGCCGCGCGGCCTCACCGGCAAGCTCGCCACCATCTACCAGGCCTCGGGCGAGGTCACGCAGGCGATCTTCTTCTCGGCCACCATCATCATCGTGGGCTTCTTTCCGCTGTTCACGCTCTCCGGTGTCGAGGGCCATATCTTTGGGCCGATGGCCAAGACCTACGCCTATGCCCTGGCCGGTGGCCTGCTCGCTACCTTCACCGTCTCGCCGGCGCTGGCCGCCGTCCTCTTGCCGGACAAGGTTTCGGAGACCGAGACCATCATCGTGCGCTCGCTTAGGCGCTTCTACCGGCGGGTGATCGCGGCCGTTCTGGTGCGGCGCTGCCTGACGCTGGCCGCCGGTGCCGCGCTGATGGTGATCGCGGGCGTGGCCGCCAGCTCGGTCGGCCTCGAATTCCTGCCCAAGCTCGAGGAAGGCAACATCTGGCTGCGCGCGGCCCTGCCGCCGTCTGTGTCGCTCGACGAGGGCAACGCCTACGCCAATCGCATGCGCAAGATGGTCAAGAGCTTCCCCGAGGTCGAGACCGTGATCACCCAGCACGGGCGGCCGGACGACGGCACCGATCCTGACGGCTTCTCCAACGTCGAGTTTTTCGTGCCGCTGAGGGCGGCCGACAAGTGGCGCAAGGGCCTGGAGAAGCCCGAACTCATCGCCGAGATGAGCGACGCACTGCGCAAGGGCTTTCCGGGCGTCACCTTCGCCTTCTCGCAATACATCCAGGACAACGTCCAGGAGGCCGCCTCGGGCATCGACTCCGAAAACGCCATCAAGCTTATGGGGCCTGACCTCGCGACGCTGCGCAAGATCGCCGTCGAGATCCGTGGCGTGCTCGAACAGGTCCGCGGCATCGCCGACATCCAGGTCCCGCCGCTGCTCGGCCAGCCGACCATCAAGATCGACATCGACCGCCAGCGCGCCGCCCGCTACGGCCTGTCGCCCGGCGACATCAACGCCACCATTCAGGCCGCGGTCGGCGGGCAGACGGCGGGCGAGCTCTACGAGCCCGGCAGCGACCGCCACTTCCCGCTGCTCGTCCGCCTCGCACCGCAATACCGCGAGAACATGGAGGCGCTGCGTCGCATCGCCATCGGCACGCCCGGCCCGAGCGGCGGCGTCGTCCAGGTGCCGTTGAGCGAGGTCGCCACCATCGGCCTGTCGAGCGGCGCCTTCTACATCTACCGCGAGCAGCAGGAACGCTACATCCCGGTGAAATTCAGCGTGCGCGGCCGCGATCTCGGCGGCGCCGTCCTCGAGGCCCAGCAGAAGGTGGCCGAGCTGGTGAAGCTGCCGCCCGGCTACCGACTCGCGTGGGCCGGCGACTTCGTCAATTTCGAAAGCGCCATTGCCCGCCTCTCGATCGCCGTGCCGATCGCCATCGGCCTCATCCTGCTGCTGCTCTACATGAGCTTCGGCTCGCTGATCGACACGCTGATCGCCGGCAGCGCCATTCCCATGGCCTTGATCGGCGGCATCCTGGGCCTGTGGCTCTGCGACATGTCGTTCAGCATCTCGGCCGCGATCGGCTTCGTCGCCCTGTTCGGTATAGCGGCCATGAACGGCATCATGGTGCTGGGCTGCTTCAACCGGCTGGTGACGGGCGGCCTCGAACGCGAGGCGGCGCTGCGCCAGACCTGCGAGCTGCAGATGCGGCCGGTGCTGATGACCTGCACCGCGGCCTGCGTCGGCTTGCTGCCGGCCGGCTTCTCGACCGCCATCGGCAGCCAGGTCCAGCGCCCGCTCGCCATCGTCGTGGTGGGCGGCCTGCTGCTGGCCCCCGTGCTGTTTCTCACCGTGCTGCCGGCCGCGATAGGCGCCTTCTCCCGCCGCCGCGCCGCCGAGCCCATTACCGAACCCGAGCCCGCAGCAGCGCACTAACCGCCGCGCCTTGGAGGCTCCGGCGCACTGACTTGCTTCCGTAACGGAAAGAGTCGACTGTGCCGGGCGCGTGAACCGGTTTCCTTGCCTACTACTGCTGCTGGCCGCGACTCTCGCGCCGACCTCCGGCGCCCGAGCCGCTGGTGGCGCCCATATCGTCGACGATTCCGAGGTCGAGACACCCGGCACCTGCCATCTCGAAACCTGGATCACGCGCTTCGTGCCGGGCGATGGCTACCTAAACCTCGGCCCAGCCTGCACCTCGACGCTGATGCCGCGGATCGAGATGGGTGCCACCTATCAGCACTACTGGGATCAGGTCATCAATGCGCCGCTGCTTGGACCGACCTTCAAATTCAACTTCTTCCCCGAATCGACCGGTGTCGGCCTCGGACTCGGGCTCAACGCCGGCATGAACCTCACCACCGGTACCGTCGGCATCGCCTCGCTGATCATGCTGGTGACGATCCCGCTCGACGAGCGCGTGAAGATCAACGTCAACGGCGGCTGGAACTATCTCAGCAACTTCCCCTCGCAGAACTCGGCCTTCTACGGCATCCAGGTCGAGTCCAAGGTGGCATGGGACGTGAGCCTGATGCTGGAATACTTCGGCCGCGAACCGGGTATCACCGGCGCCCAGATCGGTCTGCGCTACACGCCGAACGACAGCTGGTTCGACTTCGACTTCCTGGCCGGCAACATCTTCGACGGCACCAGCGCAAAGTTCTTCACCGTGGGCGTCACCGTTCGCTTCTGAAGGCGTGCCCTAAAACACCTTGCTGATGCCGAGCAGGAAACGGCCCTGGCAGTTCGTCGTGTTGCCGCAGCCGGCAACGTCGATGCTGGTGTCGGTGTAGGCCACCGTGATGTCGAGACCGTAGGCGCTGACGACGAAGCCGAGTTGCCAGAACCAATAGTCGCTGCTGGGAATGCCGTAGCGCAGATAGCGCTCGGCCGACTGGTTGCCAACGCTGCCGTAGATCTTCATCGCGACATCTTCGTTCACGTGCAGGAAGTTGAGCGGCACCGAGAGCAGTGCGCGCTCGCTCCACGACCGGCCCGAATCGCCGAACGACTGCGGGCTGTAGCGAATCCGGAAGCCGAGCTGCGCGGGGCCAAAATCGTAGGCCGGCGCGAAGTTGAATTCGCCGTAATTATAGGCGAGCTCGGCCGGCACGCCGAGGAAGGTGTAGCGGATGTAGCCGAGATCGAAGCTGAGCTTGTTCTCCAGCGTCCGCCACTTGAAGCCGGCCGAGAGGTCAACCTCGATGGCCGGACCGACGCTGGCGAAGTTGATGTTGCTGCCCCAGGCGCCGAGATAGAACCACAGGTTCTGGCCTTCGATCAGCGACGATGTGCGGTAGCCGACGCTGGGCTGAAAGGCGGGCTGGCGATTGGTCTGCGAGATGCCACCAAAGGCGTAGTCCGACACGACCGTGAGGGCGGCCGAATAGAAGCCGCCAAACGGCGCTTCCCATTTCTTCTTCTCGGGCACCTTCTCTTCGTCGGCATGGGCAGTACCGGCGGCCATGACGACAAGGGACGCGACCGATACAGCGACGGCAAAGCGGGCGACGACTGCGCCCAAATTTCCCAAGCTCCTACGCAACTTACTCCCCCGAGCGAACCGGACTCATGTTCGCCCGCCACCTTGCGCCGGGCAAGACGCAAGCCTTACGACAAGCTTACAGGAAGACCGGCGGCTGGCCGCCTAGCAGGACGTGACCCACCGCCTCGTAATGGGCGCCGCGCGACTGGATCTGCTGGCTGAGCGTGTGCATGTCACGGAAGCGACGTTCGAAGGGACTGCCGGGGAAGATGCCGTCGACGCCACAGGCCTTGTAGACATAGTCCGCCGTCTCGATGGCGGTGTGGATGGCGTGGGTGCAGCCCAGCCGCACGCGCGCCCGGGCAGGAATGTCCATCGGCGCCTCGGGCCGCGCGCCCTCATATAACGTGCCGACGATATCGAGCAGATAGGCCCGCGCCGCGCCCAATCGAGCCTCGGTGCGCGCCACGTCGGCCTGCACGGTCGGGCTGTCGGCCATGCGGCCGAGATTGCGCGGCGCCTTCTTCGTCGCGAGTTCGACCAGCGCATCGAGCATGGCGCGGGCGATGCCGAAGGCCACGCCCGCCACGCCCACGGCATAGAGGCCGGCGTGGGTGAAGGAATAGAGCGGCCCGGTCTCGCGCCGTAGCGCCGGGTCCTCGCGCTGGCTCGAATAGGCCTCGGGCACGAACACATCATCGAACGTATAGGAGTCCGACGCCGTGCCGCGCAGCCCGATAG
>JAQSDW010000216.1 GCA_029946105.1 Reyranella sp.
CGACGAGGATTCAATGGGGCCGGTCGGAAGACCGGCCCTTATTGTACCAAAAAGGCTGCACCAAACAGGCCGCACCAAACGGAGCAAGACATGGCTGAGATCACGGCTTCCCTGGTCAAGGAACTGCGCGAGAAGACCGGCGCAGGCATGATGGACTGCAAGAAGGCCCTGGGCGAAACCCAGGGAGACCTCGAGAAGGCGATCGACTGGCTGCGCACCAAGGGGCTTTCGGCGGCCGCCAAGAAGGCAGGCAGGATCGCGGCCGAAGGCCTGGTCGGCGTGATCGCCAACGGCAATCGCGGCGCCGTCATCGAGGTCAATGCCGAAACCGATTTCGTCGGCCGCAACGAGACCTTCCAGAAATTCGTGTCGGTCGCGGCGCGCGCGGCTCTCGACACCGGCGGCGACATGACCAAGATCGCCGCTTCGCCGTTCCCGGGCACCGGCCGTGATGTCCAGGGCGAGCTTACGCACCTGATCTCCACCATCGGCGAGAACATGTCGCTACGCCGCACAGCCTCGATCTCGGTGTCGGACGGCGTGGTCGTGGCCTACGTCCACAACGCCGTGGCGCCCGAACTCGGCAAGATCGGCGTCCTGGTGGCCCTCGAGTCGAGTGGAGACAAGATCAAGCTCGCGCCGTTGGCTAAGCAACTCGCCATGCATGTCGCGGCGGCCAATCCGCAGTCCCTGACCGTGGCCGATCTCGATCAGGTAGCGATCGAGCGCGAGCGCGCGGTACTGACGGAAAAGGCCAGCCAGAGCGGCAAGGCTGTCGATATCATCGCCAAGATGGTCGAGGGCGGTCTGCGCAAGTTTCATCAGGAAGTCGTGCTGCTGGAGCAGGTCTTCGTTATCGATGGCAAGAACCGCGTCTCCAAGGTCGTCGACGAGGCGAGCAAGCAGGTCGGCGCGCCGGTCCGTTTGGCGGGCTTCCTGCGCTTCGCGCTGGGCGAAGGCATCGAGAAGAAGTCCGAGGATTTCGCGGCCGAGGTGGCTGCCCAGCTCAAGAAGTAGTATGAATTTGGTACTGGTGCGCGGGCGGAACGCCCGCGCCGCCCAAGAACACGTTTTCAGAGGCACCTGATGCCATCCGGTCCCCGCTATCGCCGTGTCCTTCTCAAGCTCTCGGGAGAGGGTTTGATGGGCAATCGCGAATATGGGCTGGATCCCGCCATGGTCGCCATGGTTGCACAGGAAGTGAAGGCCGTGCACAGCATGGGCGTTCAGGTCTGTCTGGTGATCGGCGGGGGAAACATCTTTCGCGGCGTCTCCGCGGCCGCCTCGGGCATGGACCGCGCCAGCGGCGACTACATGGGCATGCTGGCCACCGTCATCAATTCGCTCGCGATGCAGAGCGCCCTCGAACGCCAGGACCTGCAGACCAGGGTCCAGTCGGCGATTCCAATGACGACGGTGTGCGAACCCTACATTCGCCGTCGCGCCGCGCGGCACATGGAAAAGGGTCGGGTGGTGATTTTCGCCGCCGGCACAGGTAACCCGTTCTTCACCACCGACACCGCCGCGGCGCTGCGCGCCGCCGAAATGGGCGTGGATGCCTTGCTGAAGGGCACCCAGGTCGACGGCGTCTATTCCGCGGATCCGCGCAAGGACAAGAACGCCAAGCGCTACGATACTTTGACCCACATGGACGTCCTGTCGCGTGACCTGCAGGTGATGGATGCGTCGGCGATCTCGCTGACGCGCGAGAACCGCATTCCGATCATCGTATTCGACATTCACAAGCCCGGTGCATTCGCCGCGACGATGCGCGGGGAGGGGACCTTCACCATCATCAAGAGCGAGGGCTGAAGATGAGCGCGGACGTCAAGGAACTCGAGAAGCGCATGCACGGGGCCATGGATGCCCTCAAGAAGGAATTCGCCGGCCTCCGGACCGGCCGTGCATCGGTCAATCTGCTTGATCCCGTAATGGTCGAAGCCTATGGCCAGCGGATGTCGTTGAACCAGGTCGGAACGGTGAGTGCGCCTGAGCCGCGCCTGCTTACCGTCAGTGTCTGGGACAAGGGCCTGGTCGTGTCGACAGCCAAGGCCATCCGCGAAGCCGGCCTCGGCCTCAATCCGGCGCCCGACGGGCAGATGATCCGCATTCCCATTCCCGAGCTGACCAGCGAGCGGCGTGCCGAACTCGCCAAGCTCGCCCACAAGTACGCCGAGCATGGCCGCGTCGCGGTGCGCAATGTGCGCCGTGACGGCATGGATGCCCTCAAGAAGGACGAGAAGGACCACAAGATCTCCCAGGACGAACACCGCCAGAAGTCCGACGAGGTCCAGAAGCTGACCGACCGATATGTGAAGCTGGTCGACGAAGCGCTTGTTCACAAAGAAAAAGAGATCACGACGGTTTGATGTCGACTGCCTCGCTGCCCGCCAATCCCGACCCGTCGCCGGGTCCCAACCACGTTGCCATCATCATGGATGGCAACGGGCGGTGGGCGAAGGCGCGCGGACTGCCGCGCGTGGCAGGGCATCGCCGGGGAGCGGACGCGGTGCGCCGTGTCGTGCGCGGCGCGGGAGAACTCGGTATTCCGGTTCTCACGCTGTTTGCTTTCTCGACCGAGAACTGGGCCCGGCCAGCCGATGAAGTGAGCGACCTGATGGGCCTGTTGCGGCACTACCTGCGCAACGAGCTCGAGGAGCTGCGCAAGAACGGCGTTCGGCTGCGTGTCATCGGCAATCGGGACGGGCTGGCAGCGGATATCGTCGGCGACATCGCCGATGCAGAGAGCATGACGCGCGGCAATAGCCGGATCGACGTCAACATCTGCATCAACTACGGCTCGCGTGACGAGATCCTGCGGGCGACGCGAAGCCTGGCGCGGCAGGTCGCGGCGGGTGAGCTCGCCGCCGATCGCATAGATGCCAATCTTTTCGAGCGCGAACTGCTGACCGCGGGCGTACCAGACCCGGACCTTCTCATTCGGACGAGTGGCGAGCAGCGCATCAGCAATTTCCTTCTCTGGCAATGCGCCTACTCGGAACTGGTGTTCGTCGACACGCTGTGGCCCGATTTCGGCAAGGAAGATCTGGAGCGGGCAACCGCCGAGTTCCGTCGGCGCGAGCGGCGTTATGGTGGCGTCAGCGGCTGACGCCCCGGCGTCGGGGCGCAATAGTCGGTTTCGCGGTCTGCCGCTGCGGATCCTGTCAGCCGTGGTTCTGGGTCCCCTGCTGCTGGCGGCGATCTGGTTCGGCTTTCCCTGGATTGACCTCGTGGCGGCGGTTGCCGCGCCTCTCATGATCCGGGAATGGATACAGCTGACTCGGGGCCGGCCGGTGATCCGGCTATTGGCCTGCGTCTATGCGCTGGCCGCCCTGGTCGCGCTGTTGTGGTTGCGCCACCAACCGGTTCTGGGCCGCGAGACCGTCATTTGGATTGTCGTCTGCATCTGGGCGACCGATATCGGAGCTTATTTCGTCGGCGCCTCTGTCGGCGGGGCAAAGCTCGCGCCGCGCATCAGTCCGAGCAAGACGTGGTCGGGCTTGGTTGGCGGCATGGCCTGGGCGGCAACAGTCAGCGCAGCCATGGGGTTCGCGTTCGGCCTGGGTACAACGCTTTCCCTCGCCGTGATCGGTGCCTGTCTGGCTGTGATCGGCCAGATCGGCGACCTCGCCGAGTCGGCCGCCAAACGCGGAGCAGGTGTGAAGGATAGCGGCAATTTGATACCGGGGCATGGCGGGTTGTTGGATCGTGTCGATGGGCTGGTCGCCGTTCTCATTGCGGTGGCGCTGGTGCGTCTGATGGTCGATGGAGCGTGGCCTTGGACTTGAATCGCTGGTCCGCTCCGTCGCGTGACCGGCCGCGCGGTGTCACCATTCTCGGGTCGACCGGTTCGGTTGGTCAGAACACGGTCGATCTCATTGCCCGCGATCCAGCGAGCTATCAGGTCGAGGCTCTGGTTGCCGGTTCCTCGGTGGAATTGCTCGCCGAACAAGCCCGACGTTTGCGCGCGCGGCTTGCCGTGGTGGCCAACCCGGAGTGCTACCGGGCCCTGAAGGAAGCCCTGGCGGGCACGTCGATCGTGGCGGCGGCAGGGCCCGAGGCTGTGACCGAAGCGGCATCGCGGCCGGCTGAGTGGGTAATGGCGGCGGTCGTGGGCTTCGCCGGCCTTGCCCCGACGCTTACTGCGGCCCGACGTGGCGCCATCGTGGCGCTGGCCAACAAGGAGGCTCTGGTTTGCGCTGGCCGCCTGCTGATCGAGGCCGTCGAGGAGTCGGGCGGAGTCCTGTTGCCGGTCGATTCCGAGCACAACGCAATTTTTCAGGTCTTCGAGCCGCAGCAACGCCAGGCCATCGACCGGCTGATCCTGACGGCATCGGGTGGCCCGTTCCGAAACTGGTCACTGGCTGACATGGCCGAGGCCACTCCGAAGCAGGCGCTTGCCCATCCCAACTGGGATATGGGCGACAAGATCTCGATCGATTCGGCGACGCTGATGAACAAGGGTCTCGAACTCATCGAGGCACATCTGCTGTTCCGGCTCCCGGCGGAGAAGATCGAAATCATCGTTCATCCGCAGTCGGTCATCCATTCGATGGTGGGCTATCGCGACGGTTCGGTGTTGGCCCAGCTCGGCACACAGGACATGCGGGTTCCCATTTCCTATGCGCTCGGCTGGCCATCACGCATCGACGGGCCCGCCGCTCGCCTTGACTTCGCAAACCTCTCGGCCCTGACGTTCGAGCCGCCCGATTCCGGCCGCTTTCCGGCCCTACGGTTGGCGCGCGAGGCGTTGGCCACGGGAGGACTTGCATCGATCGTGCTGAATGCTGCCAACGAGGCAGCTGTTGCGGCCTTTCTGGCGCGACGGATTGGTTTTCTCGACATCGCCCGCATCGTCGAAGACGTGTTGCTCGGATGGGAGGGGGCCGTGACCATGGTGGAGTCGCTTCAGCATGCGCAGGCGACCGATCTCGGCGCCCGGAGGCGAGCCGAAGAAGGTTGCCGAAAACGTTCTCTAAGTAATTGAAAAAGCGCGATTTTAGTGATGTGGTGAGCCATGCAAAGCGTCATAAGCTTGTTCACGACTTACCTGCCTTACTTCATTCTGGTGCTCACGTTGCTCGTGTTCATTCACGAGTTTGGTCACTACTGGGTGGCACGTCGCTTTGGCATTCACGCCGAGGTCTTCTCGATCGGCTTCGGCCCTGAATTGTTCGGTTGGACTGACCGCCGCGGTACGCGCTGGAAGGTGTCGGCTATCCCGCTCGGCGGCTATGTAAAATTTCTAGGCGACAACGACGCAACCAGCGCAACGCCCTCCGATGCGCCGCTCTCGGACGAGCAGAAGCGTGGCGCTTTCTTTTCAAAGCCTTTGTACGCGCGCGCCGCGGTCGTGCTGGGAGGGCCGGCGGCAAACCTGCTGTTCGCGGTCGTCGTACTGACCATCGTGTACTTCGTCTCGGGCGAGCCGTATTCGCCGGCGACCGTAGCGGTCCAGGTCGATGGCCCGGCTGCCAAGGCCGGTCTGCGGACTGGCGATGAAATCGTTCGCTTGGCCGATCGGAAAGTCGATCGGTACGAGGACATCCAGGGCTCGCAGTTCCTCTATTTGGCGAAGCCGATGGCGGTCGAATACCGTCGTGACGGCCAGCTCCTGCACGGCGAGATCATTCCGCAATTCTGTGAGCGCACCGACCGCTACAACAACACGCTGCGCTATGGCGAACTAGGCCTCGACCCGCTCATCCGCCCCGTCGTCGGAGGTCTTCTGCCCAACAGTCCTGCCGAAGCGGCCGGACTGAAGGTCGGGGACCGCCTGCTGGAGATCGACGGCAAGCCCGTCGAGTACTTTTCGCGCATTCCGGAGCTGATCGGTGCGCGTGCGGGCCAGCCGCTGGTCGTGAAATATGACCGTGACGGGCTAAACGCGGAGACCACCATTGTTCCCATTGCCGACAAGGTCGCCGATTGTGCAGGCAACGAACGTGTCGTTGGTCGGCTCCGGGTCCGGCCGGTGGCTACTACGCAATTTCGCAGTTATGGCCTGCTGGGCGCCATGGGCGCAGGTGTGAAGGCCGTCTGGGACATGACGACCATGTTCTACACGTCGATGGGGCAGATTCTGACCGCGACCCGCCCGGTGGACGAGTTGGGTGGGCCGATCCGTATCGCCAAGGCGGCCGGGGAGGCGTCCCATGCCGGTTGGAGCGGAATTCTCAACCTTATGATCGCACTTTCGGTCGTCCTGGGCGTATTCAACCTGCTGCCGGTACCCATGCTCGATGGCGGTCACCTCGCAATGTATCTTTACGAGGCAATAAGGGGCAAACCCCTCAGCATCAGGGTACAGGAGCTCGGATTGCGGGTTGGTTTTGCCTTGGTGATCGGCATGGCGCTAATTGCAACATTCAACGACATTACGCTCCTGTTGCGATGATCAAGTGCGCATCGTTGGGAATTGAATCGGGGGACAAAAGGGGTGGCTAAGTCTTTGATCCCGGTCTATGAAACGGCGTTCCTGAATATGGCCATCGGCAGGTCTTGGAAGGTGCCGGGGGTGAGTTTGATCGTTCGTTGGGTCATATTGGCCGTTGCAGCAGTTCTTGCATTCGCCTCGACGGCGCACGCCCAGCGCGGCGCTGCCCCGGGAGGCACGATTTCTGCTGTTCAGATTCAGGGCAACGTCCGCGCCGAACCGGAGACGATCCGCTCCTACCTGCAGCTCAAGGTGGGCCAGCCTTACGATGCGGCAGCCGCCGACCGCTCGCTGAAAGCCCTGTTCGGGACGGGTCTGTTCTCGGACGTCGTGATCGACATGCAGGGCTCGACCCTGGTGGTCAAGGTCACAGAAAATCCGATCATCAATCGTGTCGCCTTCGAAGGTAACAACAAGATCGACGACGACAAGCTGCGCGACGAGGTGCAGTCCCGTGCCCGACAAGTGTTCACGCGCGCGCGCGTGCAGGCCGACGTCGAGCGCATCCTGACGATCTACCGGCGTGGTGGCCGCTATAACGCGTCGGTCGAGCCCAAGATCATCAAGCTGGACCAGGGCCGCGTCGATCTCGTCTTCGAGATCAACGAAGGCGACGTCACGGGCATCAAGCGCATCACTTTCGTCGGCAACGAGGCATTCGGTGACGGAACGCTGCGCGGCAAGATCCGGACCACGGAGAGTGCTTGGTGGCGCTTCCTGTCGTCTGATGATCGCTTCGATCCGGACCGCCTGAATCTCGACCGCGAACTCTTGCGCAAATTCTATCTTTCGGAGGGCTATGCCGATTTCCGCGTCGTGTCGGCCGTGGGCGAACTGTCACCCAATCGTGACGGATTCTTCATCACCTTCACGATCAATGAAGGGGAGCGATACAAATTCGGCGACGTCGATATCCTGACCCGGTTTCAGGGGTTGGATCCTGATGTCCTGAAGGGCTATCTCCTGATGAGCGAGGGCGACTGGTACGATGCCGGTGACGTCGAGAAAACGATCGCATCTCTGACCGATGTGGTGGGATCTCTAGGCTACGCGTTCGTCGAAGTTCGTCCCAACATCCGACGCAACAAGGACCTCAAGACGGTCGACGTGACCTTCGAAATCCAGGAGGGTCCGCGCGTCTATGTCGAGCGCATCAATATTTCCGGCAATGTGCGCACCCTGGACAAGGTCATTCGGCGCGAATTCCGCCTCGCCGAAGGTGATGCCTTCAGCTCCGCCAAGCTCAAACGCAGCCAGGAACGACTGCGTGCCCTCGGCTTTTTCGAAAAGGCCGACATTTCGGCGGCGCCCGGTTCGGCGCCCGACAAGACCAATCTCGAAGTCCAGGTCGTCGAACAGAGCACCGGTGATATTTCGTTCGGCGCCGGCTATTCGACCACGGCGGGCGTCGTCGGCGATATTTCGCTGAGGGAACGCAATCTCTTGGGCAAGGGGCAGGAAATTCGCCTCGGTCTGTCCCTGGGTACCTTGAGCACCAATATCGATCTCAGTTTCACGGAGCCGTACTTCCTCGATCGCAATATGGTGGCCGGCTTCGATATCTTCCGGACATCGAACAACCGGCAGGCTGTCGCCAACTACAGCGACGCCAGCCTCGGCTTTGCCCTGCGCAGCGGCTGGGCCTACAGCGAGCACACTCGGCAGATCGTCCGATATGTCCTGCGGCAGACGAATATCTACAACGTCATGCCGTGGGCGTCGTACGTCGTGCAGGCGCAGGCGGGTTACTCGACGGTTTCCGAGGTCTCCGAGACGATCTCCTGGGATACGCGAGATACGAGAATCAACACGACGAAGGGCTGGCTGCTGCGCAATACCCTTGCCGTCGCCGGCGGCATCGGTACCGAGCAATACGTTCGAACCTCCGCCGATGCGGCGTACTTCTACAGCATCGCTGAAGATTTCGTTCTGACGGTTGGCGGTTCGGCTGGCGTCGTGCTGCCGTACAACAACACCTACATCCGCCTGAACAACCTCTTCTTCCTCGGCGGCGACAATCTGCGTGGCTTCGCCGTCGGTGGTGTCGGTCCCCGCGATGCCGGTACGACCGATTCGCTTGGCGGACAGTATTTCTACTCGACGACGACCGAACTCAGCTTCCCGCTCTTCGGCATCCCCAAGGAACTTGGCCTGCTCGGCAAGGCATTCGTCGACACCGGCTCGCTTTGGGGCAACCAGGCGTCCAATTTTGGCGCGTCGATTCTCGACAATTCGCTGATGCGAGTTGGCACAGGCTTCGGCATTCAGTGGATATCGCCGTTCGGCCCGATCCGCATCGACTACACCTTCCCGGTGGTTTACGAGCCTTGGGACAAGACCCAGAATTTCCGGTTCAGCTTTGGATCGCGATTCTGAGCGGCGGTGGCGGTAACATGAACATGCAGACCGACCAGGCGAGTCTCTCCACCGCCAGCTCCGTGGACATCAAGCGCATCCTTCAGATGATCCCGCATCGTTACCCGATGCTGATGGTCGACCGCGTGGTAGATATGCAACTCGACCGCAGCGCCGTCGGGATCAAAAACGTCAGCATCAACGAGCCGTTCTTCCAGGGCCATTTCCCGTCGGAGCCGGTAATGCCGGGTGTCCTGATCGTCGAGGCTATGGCGCAGACGGCTGCGGTCCTGGTCGTGTCCACGTTCGGCACCGGATCCGAGGGCAAGCTGGTCTACTTCATGTCGATCGACGGCGTGCGCTTTCGCCGGCCGGTGATACCCGGTGATCGCCTCGAACTTCATGTCGAGAAGATCCAGAGTCGTGCCAATGTCTGGAAATTCTCCGGCAGGGCAATGGTCGAGGGCAAGCTCGCTGCCGAGGCGACGTTCGCCGCCATGATCCGCGACAGGTAGGGGAGACTGAGATGCCCGACACCGCCACCAACTATCGCATGCTGCACACGATGATCCGCGTCCTGGATCTCGACAAATCGATCGCCTTTTATACTGGTCCGATGGGTATGAAGCTGCTGCGCAAGCGCGAAGTGCCGGATGGCAAGTATACGCTGGCGTTCGTCGGATACGGCGAAGAGTCGGAGCATTGCGCGGTCGAGCTGACCTACAATTGGGATCAGGCCAAGCCCTACGAACTCGGGAGCGGCTTCGGTCACCTCGCCGTCGGTGTCCCCGACGTCTACCGTGTCTGCGAGCAGGTGACCAAGACCGGCGGCAAGGTCACGCGGGCCCCCGGGCCGGTGAAGTTCGGCACGACGGTAATCGCCTTCGTCGAGGATCCCGACGGCTACAAGATCGAGTTGATCGAACGCAAGTAGTCGGGCTGCCTGTCAGATCAGGCGCACGCCGGATACCACGAGCGCAAGCAGCGCCGCTACAAGGCCCACCATCAGCAAACCCCTCAGCAGGCCATGCCGATGGTGATTGTCGTTGGCCGGCCGGCCGAGCCGCACGATACGCGGCATCGGCCTTGGTTTCTGGGTGACCGTCCAGGTCTTCGCCCGGTTCGATCCGAATGATGATCTCGCCATGTCCTCTCGCTTTCCTCCCCGGAACGCGAAACTAGCTCCGCATGTGAAGTGGCTTGTAGGGGCGCTCGGTCTGGCCACTGTAGAGCTGGCGCGGCCGGCCGATCTTCTGGTCCGGATCCTCGATCATCTCGTTCCACTGCGAGACCCAGCCCACCGTGCGCGCAACGGCGAACAGGACGGTAAACATCGAAGTCGGAATGCCGATCGCCCGGAAGATGATGCCCGAATAGAAATCAACGTTCGGGTAGAGCTTCTTGGAGACGAAATAGTCGTCCTTGAGGGCGATCTGTTCCATTTCCATCGCCAGTTCGAGCAGCGGATCGTGTTCGACGCCGAGCGACGCCATTACCTCGTGGCAGGTCTGGCGCATCACCTTGGCGCGCGGGTCGTAGTTCTTGTAGACGCGATGGCCGAAGCCCATCAGTCGGGTGTGGTCCTGCTTGTCCTTCACGCGCGAGAGGAAGCCCGGAATGTTCTGCTTGCCACCGATCTCGTTCAGCATGTTGATCACAGCTTCGTTGGCGCCGCCATGGCTCGGGCCCCACAAGGAGGCGATGCCGGCGGCGATACAGGCAAACGGGTTGGCACCCGACGAGCCGGCGAGGCGAACCGTCGACGTCGAGGCATTCTGCTCGTGGTCGGCGTGGAGCATCAGGATGCGATCCATCGCCTTTTCGACGATTGGGTTGACCTCGTACTCCTCGGCCGGCACCGAGAACATCATGCGCAGGAAGTTGGCGGCGTAGCTGAGGTCGTTGCGCGGATAGACGAAAGGCTGGCCGACCGAATACTTGTAGGCCATCGCGGCGATGGTCGGCATCTTGGCGACCAGACGATACGACGCCACCATGCGCTGGTGCGGATCGTGGATGGCGAGCGAGTCGTGATAGAAGGCGGACAAGGCGCCGACGACGCCGCAGCAGATCGCCATCGGATGGGCGTCGCGGCGGAAGCCGCGATAGAACTGGCTCAGCTGTTCGTGCACCATCGTGTGCATGGTGATGTCTTTGACGAACTTCTCCTTCTGCGCCTTGTTCGGAAGCTCACCCTTCATCAGCAGGTAGGCGACTTCCATGAAGTCGCTCTGTTCGGCCAGCTCGGCGATGTTGTAGCCGCGATGCAGCAGGATGCCTTCGTCGCCGTCGATGTAGGTGATCTTGGAAGCGCATGATCCGGTCGAGGTGAAGCCCGGGTCGTAGGTGAACATTCCCGAGTCGCCGTAGAACTTGCGGACGTCGACCAGACGCGGCCCGAGTGAGCCGTGGATGATCGGCATTTCATAGGTCTTGCCGCTTTCGTTGTCGGTGAGCGTCGCAGTCGATTTGGCCATTGGATGAACTCTTTTCAGCTCGATTCGGGCGTGGCGTGGGACCGCGGGAAGGCGGTCAGGCCGGGTTCGCCTGCACCCTAACAAGCCACCTCTGGAGGCGCAATTGTACCCGCAGGCAGCTATTTCGCGGCGCGTAGCCGGGCCGCGATCCGGCCGTCGATGGCGGCCAATCCGAGGCCGATCAGGGCCATTCCGGCGAAGTGGTGCAACTCGAGGCGCTCTCCCAGGACGGTGGCGCCGAGCGGAATGGCGATGACCGGTATCAGAAACGTAACAAGCAGCAGATTGGTCGCGCCGGCCGCCGCGAGGATCCGGAAATAGAGCACATAGGCGAGTGCCGTCGACAGCAGCGCCAGGCCGGCCAGCGCCGCCCAGATGCTCGCCGACGGCAGCGCCGGCAACGTCCAGGGACGATCGACCATCAGCATGATCGGAAGAATCAATATGGCGCTGGCAGTGACCTGTCCGGCAGCCGCCTGCATCGGCGCCACCCCCATGGTCTGGAAGCGGCGGCCATAGACGCCGGCGAAAGCATAGGAGAGGGCGGCGCCCAGGCAGGCCAACTGGCCCCAGAAGCCGGCGCGATCTCCGAGCAGGAAATCCGGACCGACCAGCACGGTGACGCCGGCAAAGCCGGCGAGCAAGGCGGCGACCTTGGCGCCGTTCATCCTCTCGTCGCGCGTCAGCAGGTGTGCGACGACAAGGGTGAAGAGCGGCGTCGTGGCGTTCAGGATCGTCGCCAACCCCGAGGCGATCTGGGTCTGGCCCCAGAAGATCAGGCTGAAAGGGATCAGGTTGTTCAGGACTCCCATGGCGACCAGGGTCGGCCAGGGCGTGTCGCGCCGGAACAGGCTGCGTCCGGTGAGGCCAGCACCAGATTGAGGGCAAGTGCGGCCAGCGCCACCCGGGCGAACACCACGGTGAGCGGCCGCAGCTC
>JAQSDW010000217.1 GCA_029946105.1 Reyranella sp.
ACCGGCTTGCCGAGCGCCTGTTCGAGCGCGGCGATGACGGTATGGGAGCGCGTGTTGAGGCAGGAGATGATGAGCGCGTCCGATCGCGCGTCGCAGCCCCTTAGGCCGAGTTCATAGAGTGCGGCGGGTTCGGGCTCGGCCAGGCGAAAACCGTCGGTGATGCCGAGGTGAGCGCCGCCGCGAACTTTCAGGCCGGCGCTCTCGAAGTAGCGATGCTCGGCGGCGTCGACTTCCTCGGTGTAGGGCGAGACGATGCTGACCGTGGCGGCGCCCAGCGTGCCGGCGGCCGTCAGGATGGCATGCGCCGCCGTCGTCGCCGGCACCTGGTGGGCCTCCTCGATCTCGGCCCGGAGGTGGGCATCGTAGTTGAGGCCCTGCACGATCGATGAGGCCGTGCAGCCGTAGGCGATCACGTCAGGGAAGACGCTGGAAAGCTGGCGGATCGCGCTCTTGCCGTCGGTGCGGTCCATTTCGATGAATGTTTCGGGCGTCGTCGCGGGTGGGATGAACATGCGCGAGGCGAAGACGCTCACGCCCGTCGGCACCGTCCGCTGGGCCCAGGGCTCCATGACCGTGTTGACGCTGGGTATGACGATGCCGATCCGCGCCCGCCAGCCGTCGCCATTGAGGAATCGTTTCGACATTGTGGCTTCTAGTTGAACGATAGGCCACCGCTCAGCGGCACGGTCTGGCCTGTCATATAGGCATTGCCGATGACCATCAGCACGACTTGGGCGCATTCCTCCGATGTTCCGAACCGTCCGAGCGGAATGCGGGCAACGGCTGAGGCAAGGCCGGACTTCACCATGTCGGTCTCGATCAACGACGGCGCCACGGCGTTCACCGTGATGCCGTCCTTCACCAGGCGCGCGGCATAGCCTCGGGTCAGTCCCTCCATGCCGGCCTTCGACGCATTGTAGTGAACGCCGACGCCGCCTGCGCCGCGCGCAGCACCAGAAGAGATATTGACGATCCGTCCCCATTTGCGCGTCCGCATCCCCGGCACCACGGCCTGGGTGCAGAGGAACGCCGACTTCAGGTTGACTGCGATCGTGCGATCGAAGTCGTCCTCCGTCAGATCGTCGATGCCGCGCATCAGGGCGAGGCCTGCGTTGTTCACGAGGATGTCGATGGGCCCGAGGTCGCGTTCGATCGCGGCCATCATCGCCGAGACTTCAGCGGATCGCGAAACGTCGGCGCCGACCGCCATCGCGCGGCCGCCCTTGCCACGGATGGCATCGACCACATCACCTGCTTCCTTGGCGCGCTCGCGGTAGTTCACCGCCACGGCCGCTCCGGCATCGGCCAGTGCCAGGGCAACGGCGCGGCCGATCCCGCGCGAGCCACCGGTCACCAGCGCTACGCGATCCGTCAATGGCGGCATGATCGTTTCTCTCCTCGAATTCTCTTCGAACGCCCGCAGGTTGACGCATTGGACCGGCGCCGCCAACCTAGCCGCGCAAAGGAGAACAGACAGCACATGCAGATCGGCGTCATTGGCCTCGGCCGAATGGGCGGAAATATCGTGCGACGGCTGACCCGGGCAGGACATGCCTGTGTCGTCTACGACGCCAACCCCGAGCCCGGCGCGCAGCTTGCCAAGGAAGGCGCCACGGCCGCCGCTTCGGTGCCGGCGCTGGTCGAGGCCCTGAGTACCGCTGCGGGTTCCGCATCGCGCACCGTGTGGGTGATGCTGCCGGCGGGCAAGATCACCGAGGACACGATCGCCCAGCTCGGGGCTCTGATGAAAGCGGGCGACGTCATCATCGACGGCGGCAACACCAATTTCAAAGACGACGTCCGGCGCGCCCGCGAACTGGCGCCCAAGGGCATCAAGTATCTCGACATCGGTACGTCGGGTGGCGTGTGGGGGTTGGCGCGCGGCTATTGCCTG
This sequence comes from Reyranella sp., assembly GCA_029946105.1. GTDB lineage: Bacteria > Pseudomonadota > Alphaproteobacteria > Reyranellales > Reyranellaceae > Reyranella. The sequence goes on from JAQSDW010000217.1 coordinate 1,895, forward strand.
ATGATCGGCGGCGATAGCGAGACCGTGACCCGGCTCGATCCGATCTTCGCCGCACTGGCGCCCGGCCTCGGCGACATCGAGCGCACTCAGGGACGCGAGGGGGCAGGCCGCGAGAAGGCCGATCCGCGCGCCGAGCGCGGCTACATCCACGCCGGGCCGGTGGGGGCCGGTCACTTCGTGAAGATGATCCATAACGGCATCGAGTACGGCATGATGCAGGCCTTCGCCGAAGGCTTCGACATCATGCGCCATCGCGCCGACGACAGACTGCCGGCCGACGAGCGCTACGACCTCAACCTCGGCGACATCGCCGAAGGGTGGCGGCGCGGCAGCGTCGTGACATCCTGGTTGCTCGACCTCACGGCCAGCGCGCTGGCCAAGGACGCGCATCTCGAAAGTTTCTCCGGCCATGTCGAGGACAGCGGCGAAGGCCGTTGGACCATCGAGGCCGCGATCGAGGAGGCGGTGCCGGCGGACGTGCTGGCGGCCTCGCTGTTCGTGCGGTTCCGCTCGCGCCAGCAGCATACTTTCGCGGAAAAGGTCCTGTCGGCGATGCGGCTCGGGTTTGGCGGTCACGTCGAAGCCCCCAAGAAATAGGAGTTTCCAATGCGTGTAGGCGTCTTTTACTTCCCGACCGACTACGGCATCGATATTGCCGAACTCGCCCGTGCGCTCGAGGACCGCGGCTTCGACTCGCTGTTCGTGCCCGAGCACACGCACATTCCGCTCAGCCGCAAGACGCCTTTCCCCACGGGTGGCGAGTTGCCCAAGCGGTACTCGCACACCCACGATCCGTTCGTTGGCCTCGCTTTCGCGGCGGCGGCGACCAAGAAGCTCAAGGTCGGCACCGGCATCTGCCTGGTGCCGCAGCACGAGCCGATCGCCACGGCCAAGGCCATCGCCTCACTCGACCAGCTCTCGGGCGGCCGCTTCGTCTTCGGCATAGGCGCCGGCTGGAACCAGGACGAGATGGAGAACCACGGCGTCCGCTACGCTGATCGCTACAAGCAGATGCGTGAACATGTGCTGGCCATGAAGGAGCTCTGGACCAAGGACGAGGGGTCCTATCACGGCGCGTTCGTGAATTTCGATCCGGCGTGGTCGTGGCCCAAGCCCGCGCAGCGGCCGCATCCGCCGATCCTGCTCGGCGGCGAAACCGACCACACGCTGAAGCGCGTCGTCGAATACTGCGACGGCTGGTTTCCGCGCCCGCGCGGCGGTTTCGAGGCGACCACCGCCATTGACCGTCTGAAGCGGATGGCCGAGTCGGTGAAGCGCGATCCCGCGACACTCACGATCACGGTGTTCGGCGCGCCGCCGGATGCGGCCGCGCTGGCCGGCTACGAGAAAGCCGGCATCCCGAACGCGCTGCTGGCGATTCCCGATGGCACCCGCGACGAGATCCTGCGCCATCTCGACACGATCGCGCCGCTGGCGAAGGCGCACGCATGAAGGTCGCCGTCGGCCTCGGTCTGATGGAGTTTCCGTTCGCCGGGGCCGCCGACTATTGGCGCTGGGTCGATCTCTGCGAGGCGGGCGGCGTCGATTCGCTGTGGCAGACCGACCGGCTGGTGAGTCGCCAGCCGATCCTGGAATGCCTGACGGCGGTGGCGGCATTGGCCGGTCGCACGCGCCGACTGCGCTTCGGCATGAACGTCGTCTCGCTGGCACTGCGCGATCCGGTGCTGCTGGCCAAGCAGTGCGCCACGGTCGACGTGCTCTCCGAGGGCCGCCTGCTGCCGGCCTTCGGCATCGGCAGCCCGCTCGGGCCGGAATGGCAGGCGCTCGACATCGATACAAAGACGCGCGGTCGCCGCACCGACGAAAGCCTCGAAATCATCGCCCGCCTGTGGCGCGAGGAGAGCGTCGACTTTGCCGGCAAGTACTATCGCCTTTCCGGCGCCTCGATCTCGCCCCGGCCGGTGCAGCCCGACCTGCCGATGTGGATCGGCGGTTCGTCGGATGCCGCTGTGCGGCGAACGGCGCGCTACGGCACGGGCTGGCAGGGCGGCGCCGAGGGACCGGTCGAAGCGGGCAAGGTTGTTGCTGCGATCAAGCTCGCCGCCGCCGAAGCCGGCCGCTCGATCGACGAGGATCATTACGGCGCGGCCTTCCCGTTCTATTTCGGTGCTGCCTCCGATGGCGTCGTTTCGGGCGCCATGGCGGCCTACGCCAAGCGCACCAGCCGCGATCCGGCGCGTTACTTCGCCGTCGGCGACGAGACGGCGATTCTCGACAGGATCGCCGAGTACGTCGATGTCGGCGTCCAGAAGTTCATCCTGCGACCGGTGGGCGATGGCGCCAGCGTGCTCGCCCAGACGCGACAGCTCATCGAGAAGATGTTGCCGCAGGTCGGCGCGAAATGGCCGAAGGCGGCCTGAGGAGCAGACAATGAAAATCGGCGTGGCGATGTTCTTCACCGATTACTCCATGGCCCCCGGCGAACTCGCCGTGGCCGCCGAAGAGCGCGGCTTCGAATCGCTCTGGTCGCCCGAGCATTCGCACATTCCGCTGACACGCAAGTCGCCCTTCCCGAGCGGTGGCGATCTGCCGAAGAAATATTACGACGCCATGGACCCTTTCGTTGCGCTGACGGCCGCCGCCGCCGTCACCAGGACCCTGAAGGTCGGCACCGGCATCTGCCTGATCGCCCAGCGCGATCCCATCCAGACCTCCAAGGAAGTCTCCTCGATCGACCAGGTTTCCGGCGGCCGCTTTTTGTTCGGCATCGGCAACGGCTGGAACAGCGACGAGATGGAAAATCACGGCACCGTCTTTGCGACCCGCCACAAGTTGGCGCGCGAGCGCGTCGAAGCGATGAAGGAGATCTGGACCAAATCGAAGGCCGAGTACCACGGCGAACTCGTCAACTTCGATCCAATGATGAGCTGGCCCAAGCCGGTGCAGAAGCCGCATCCGCCGATCATCGTCGGTGGCGCTTTCCCCTACGGCGCGCGTCGCGCGCTGCGCTACGGCGACGGCTGGATGCCGCACCGCGTGCGCAAGACCTATGCCGACGTGAACGCGCTGCTGCCGAAATTCCGCGAGATGGCCAAGGAAGCCGGCCGCGACCCTGCTTCGGTACCCGTCACCATCTGGGGTGCCAAGGAGGACGAGGACCTGCTGAAGCGCGATCGCGACGACGGCGTCGAGCGCATCATCGTCAGCCTCGACTCGGCCAAGGCCGACAAGATCCTCCCCGAACTCGACCGCTGGGCAAAGCTGCTGCGCGCGGTGGCTTGACGCTCCGCTAGGAGTTAGAGGAGCGACAGCACCTCGTTCTTGAACTGCTGCATCTCACCCAGCATCGCTTCGACGGTCGCGCCGCCGAAACCGAAATCGAGGCTGCCGACGCCCATCTCGCGAAGCGCCTTCAAGTCGGCGGCGATCTCGGTCGGCTTGCCCGAGAACAGCCGCCGTTCGCCGTCACCCGCCTTGGGGGGCACCTTCTCGCCGAGTGCCGTGCAGCGGAAGGCGAGGTCCATCGCTTTGGGATCGCGTCCGGCTTCCTCGGTCATCTTCCGCAGGCGCGCGACCTGGGCCTTGAAGCGCGCCAGGCTGTCGAGCGGGTTGGCCGGGTTGGTGCCGATCGGATACCAGGCGTCGCCCAGGCGCGCGGTACGGCGCAGCGCCGGGCCGCTTTCGCCGCCAACCCAGATCGGCGGATGGGGCTTCTGCACCGGCTTGTGCGAGAAGTCGATATTGTCGAAGGAGACGAATTCGCCGGCAAAGCGCGGCTTCTCCTTGGTCCAGAGCTCGATGAAGGCTTTGATATATTCGTCGGTGACCTTGCCGCGCTGAGCGAAATCGGGCGCATTGATCGCCTCGAATTCCTCCTTTAGCCAGCCGACGCCGATGCCCACGGTGAGACGACCGCCCGACAGCACGTCGATGGTCGACAGCATCTTGGCGGTCAGGACCGCTGGGCGATGCGGCACCACCATTACCGAGGTGACCAGCCTGAGGCGCGTCGTCTTGGCAGCGAGGAAGGCCACCTCGATCAGCTGCTCGTGGCGCTCGACCCGGGAGCCGGCGGGGAATTCACCAGTCACGCTGTAGGGATATTTTGCCTGGATATCGACCGGGATCACCACATGGTCGCTGAGGGTCGCGTAATCGAAGCCCAGGGCCTCGCCGGCTACCACCAGTCGTGTCAGGTGCTCGGGCGCCGCCAGTGCCCCCGCGGTCGGCGCATTGAAGCCGATCAGCATCGCGTCATCCTCCCTTTTGTGGCGGCCATACTACACGATGCAGCGGCGCGCGATTGGCGCTATGTTTTGGTCATGATGAAGACAGGCGTTTCGTTGGCTGCATTGATGGCCGAGGCGGGCGAGCTGCGCGATCGCGGCCACGGCCGGCTGATTTCGTATTCGCGCAAGGTGTTCATTCCGCTCACGCACCTGTGTCGCGACGTCTGCCACTACTGCACCTTCGCCGAGCGGCCGCGCGCCGGCCAGCCGGCCTATCTCTCGCCCGAGCAGGTTCTCGCCATCGCCCGTGCCGGCGCGGCGGCGGGCTGTACCGAGGCGTTGTTCACTTTGGGCGACAAGCCGGAGCTGCGTTACCAGGCGGCGCGCGAGGCATTGGCGGCCCTCGGCCACACCACGACGATCAGCTACCTCGCGGCAATGTGCGCCCTGGTGCTGCGCGAGACCGGATTGCTGCCCCATGCCAATCCCGGCGTCATGACCCGCGAGGAGATCGCCGGCCTGCGTGCGGTGACGGCAAGCCAGGGCATCATGCTCGAATCGACCAGCGAGCGGCTCTGCGAAAAAGGTGGCGTGCATTACGGCTCGCCCGACAAGCATCCGGCGGTGCGGCTGGAGACCATCCGGCTCGCCGGCGAACTGAAGGTGCCGTTCACCACCGGCATCCTGATCGGCATCGGCGAGGCGCGTGACGAGCGCATCGAGGCGCTGACCGCCATTCGCGATCTCCATGCCGAGCATGGTCACATCCAGGAAGTGATCATCCAGAATTTCCGCGCCAAGCCCGATACCAAGTGGTCCGACGCCGACGAACCCGATCTGGAAGACCTGCTGTGGACCATCGCCACGGCACGCCTGATCCTGGGCGCCGACATGAACCTCCAGGCGCCGCCCAACCTGTCGCCGGGCGTCTATCCGCGCCTGATCGCGGCCGGACTGAACGACTGGGGCGGCATCTCGCCGGTCACGCCCGACCACGTGAACCCCGAAGCGCCGTGGCCCGCCATCGATGATCTCGCCCGCCGCAGCGCCGAGCTGGGCAAGGTGCTGGTCAACCGCCTGCCGCTCTATCCCGCCTATGCGCGCGACCCCGACACCTGGCTCTCGCCTGAAGTGGCGACGCAGGTGCGGCGCATGAGCGATGCCGAGGGCCTCGCCCGCGACGACGACTGGTCGCCCGGCGAGACCACGCCGCCGCCCGCGCCGCGCGTTCTGGTGAGTGGGGTCGATCCTGCGATCGTCCAGGCCGTCGACCGCGCGACGTCGGGCCAGCGACTCGATCCGCCCGACATCGTCCGCCTGTTCGCGGCGCGTGATGCGGATTATCGCCATGTGACCGGCGCGGCCAATGCGCTGCGCCAGGCCGTCAGCGGCGACGTCATCCGCTACGTCGTCAACCGCAATATCAACTACACCAACATCTGCTATTTCCGCTGCAAGTTCTGCGCCTTCTCCAAGGGCCGCACGCACGAGGATTTGCGCGGTGCGCCCTACGATCTGGCGCTCGACGAGGTAAAGCGGCGCGCCGTCGAGGCCTGGGAACGCGGCGCCACCGAAGTCTGCATGCAGGGCGGCATCCATCCCGACTACACGGGCGAGACCTATGTCGCGATCTGCAAGGCGATCAAGGAAGCGACGCCGGGCATGCACATCCACGCCTTCTCGGCGCTGGAAGTGACGCAGGGCGCGGCAACGCTGAAACAGCCGATCCCGGAATTCCTCGCCAGCCTGCAGCAGGCCGGCCTCGGCACCCTGCCGGGCACGGCGGCCGAGATCCTCGATGACGAGGTCCGCGCCATCATCTGCCCGGACAAGATCAACACGACGGAGTGGCTGGGCGTGCAGCGCGCCGCGCATGAGCTCGGCCTGCGCACGACCTCGACCATCATGTACGGCCATGTCGAGACGCCGCTTGCCTGGACGCGGCATCTGTTGGCGCTGCGCGATCTGCAGGTCGAGACCGGCGGTTTCACCGAATTCGTGCCGCTGCCCTTCGTGCACATGGAGGCGCCGATGTACCGCCAGGGCTGCGCCCGCCGAGGGCCGACCTTCCGCGAGGCGGTGATCATGCATTCGGTCGCGCGCCTGGTGCTGCATCCGGTGATCCCCAATATCCAGACTTCGTGGGTCAAGATGGGCCCGGCCGGCGCCGCGATCTGCCTGCAATCGGGCGCCAACGATCTCGGCGGTACCTTGATGAACGAGAGCATCTCGCGCGCTGCCGGCACGCAGCATGGCCAGGAATTCCCGCCCGACGCCATGGAGGCCCTGATCCGCTCGATCGGCCGCGAGCCGCAGCAGCGCGATACGCTCTACCGGCCCGTCCCGGAGGAGCGCCGCGCCGCCTCGCTGGTCGCCGCCGACCTCGCGCCCATCATCTTGACGCCGCCCCGCAAGCGGGCTGCCGCTGCGTGAAATCCGGCCTGAAATCAGGTGTGTTCGGCACGGAAAGTGCGTCGCATTGCGCGACTGAATGACCGGAGGACTTCGCAGGTGACGGAAGCACACGACCCGATTGCGTTGGAGTTGTTCAAGAACGCGATCTTCTCGATCGCCGACGAGATGGCACTCACCGTGTTCCGGACGACCTATTCGGGCGTGCTCAAGGACAACATGGACTACTCGACGGGCTTCGCCGATGCCGACGGCAAGCTCGCGGCGCAGGGCCTGACCCTGCCGGGGCATCTCGGTTCCGTGCCGACCGCCATGGAATCCATCATGCGTCACTTCAAGGACGACATGGTGGAGGGCGACGTCTTCATCATGAACGACCCGTTCGACGGCGGCATGCATCTGCCCGACATCTTCGTGATCAAGCCGCTGTTCCATGAAGGCGAGCGGCTGGCCTTCGCCTGCACGGTCTGCCACCACATCGACGTCGGCGGCCGGGTGGCGGGCTCGAACGCCTCGGACTCGACCGAGATCTATGCCGAGGGTTTGCGCATCGCGCCGATGAAGCTCTACGAGGCCGGCAAGATCAACAAGACCATCATGACGTTCATCGAGAAGAATGTCCGCCTGCCGGTCCAGCTGTTCGGCGACCTGCGCGCCCAGCTCGCGGCCTGCCACATCGGCGAGAAGCAATTCGCCGAGATCGTCGCCAAGTACGGACCGCAGCAGACGAAGTTCTACCTCAAGGAAGTCATCGATTATGCCGAGCGCCTCACGCGCGCGGCGATCCAGGAGCTGCCTGACGGCCAGTGGAGCTTCGAGGACTGGATCGACGACGACGGCGTCGATTACGGCGTGCCGATCAGGCTCTTCGTCACCATCACCAAGAAGGGCGGCCACATGGTGGTCGACTGGACCGGCACCCATCCGCAGGTCAAGGGCGCCATCAACAACACCCTCTCCTTCACCAAGGCCGCCTCCTATACGGGAATCCGCTCGGTGCTGCCGCCCGGCATTCCCAACAACGAGGGCGTCTTTCGCGCCATAGAAGTGATCTGCCCGCCCGGCACGGTGGGCAACGGCGTGCTGCCGGCGGCCTGCGCCGCGCGCGGCCTCACCGGCTTTCGCATGACCGACTGCATGTTCGGCGCGCTCGCCATGATGCTGCCCGACCGCGTGAAGGCCGCGGGCGACGGCGGCAACACCGGCATCTCGATCGGCGGCTACGATGCCGACCGCAAGCCCTTCGTCTATGTCGACTTCACCTGCGGCGCCTGGGGCGCGCGGCCGTTTGCCGACGGGCTCGACGGCAATTCCCACATGTTTGCCAACATGGCTTCGCACTCGATCGAGGTCACCGAGGCCGAGCAGCCGATCCAGCTCCTCGCCTACGAGTTCGTGGCCGACAGGGCGGGCGCCGGCAAATACCGCGGCGGCGTGCCGTTCCTGCGCGACTACAAGTTCCTCGAGGCCGAAGGCATGCTGCAGGTCCGCTCGGACCGGCGCGACCACCGGCCGTTCGGCCTCTACGGCGGCAGCCCCGGTGGCCCGTCCGAGAATTTCCTGAATCCGGAGACCGAGAACCGGCTGCTGCCGTCCAAGCTCACCATGACGGTCAAGCAAGGCGATATCTTCCGCCACGTGCTGGCCGGCGCCGGCGGTTGGGGCGATCCGCTGGAGCGCGATCCGTTGGCCGTGCTGCGCGACGTGCGCAACGAACTGCTGTCCCAGGAAAAGGCCCTTGCCGACTACGGCGTCGTGATCGACACCGCCGCCTGGAAGGTGGACACGGCCGCGACCGTGAGGCGGCGCGCCGAGATCGCGAAGTCACGCGGCTGGACCACGGTCCCCAAAGTCCAACGGCACGATCCGGTGCTGCTCGCGCGCGCCGCGGAGTAGCGCGCCATGACCGTCACTTACCGCGTCGGTGTCGACATCGGCGGCACCTTCACCGACATCGTGCTGCTCGGCTCCGACGGCACCATCCACACCAAGAAGATCTCGTCGAGCGTCGGCAACTATGCCCAGGCCATCGTCGATGGCTTGACCGAGGTTTTCAGCGAGACCGGTCTCGGCGGCGGCGCCATCGAGGAGATCCGCCACGGTACGACCGTCGCCTCCAATGCGATCCTCGAGCACAAGGGCGCGCGCGTCGGCCTGATCACCACCAAGGGATTCCGCGACGTGCTGGAAATCCGCACCTTGCGCATGCCCAGGCTCTACGATCTCACGTGGACCAAGCCGCCGCCGCTGGTCGAACGCTACCTGCGCAAGGTCGTCGACGAGCGCATCGACCATGCCGGCAAGGTCGACAAGGCGCTCGATCCTGCCGACGCCGAACGCGCGGTCGATGCGCTGCTGGCGGAAAAGGTCGAGGCAATCGCCATCTGCCTGCTGAATTCCTTCACCAATCCGGCGCACGAGACGATGCTGCGCGACATCGTGGCCCGCAAGGCCCCGCATCTGCCGCTCAGCGTCTCGTTCGAGGTGCTGCCCGAGATCAAGGAATACGAACGCACCTCGACCACGGTGATCAACGCCTATGTGATGCCGATCGTCGCCACCTACCTCCGCGCCTTGCGCCAAGGGCTCGACGGCGCCGGCATTCCCGCCCGCCTGCTGCTGATGCAATCGAACGGCGGCCTGACGACCGATGGCGCTGCAGCCGAGCGGCCGATGAACATCATCGAGTCGGGACCGGCCGGCGGCGTGGTCGGCGCCCAGGCGCTGGCCCGCGCCAAGGATCTCAAGAAGATCATCACCTTCGACATGGGCGGCACGACCGCCAAGGCGTCCATGGTCGAGGAGGGCGAAATCGCCCGCGCCCAGGAATATGCGGTGGGCGCCGGCATCATGATCGGCTCGCGCCTGCTGACCGGCGCCGGCTACACGCTGAAAGTCCCCGCGATCGACCTGGCCGAGGTCGGTGCTGGCGGCGGCAGCCATGTCTGGATCGATCCGGGCGGCGCGCTGCAGGCGGGCCCTGAGAGTGCCGGCGCCTCGCCCGGCCCGGTCTGCTACGACATGGGCGGCGAGACGCCCACCATCACCGATGCCAACGTGCTGCTGGGCTACATCAATCCCGGCCATCTCGTGGGCGGGGCGCTCAAACTCAATGCCGAAAAGGCCCGCGCAGCCTTCACCGACAAGATTGCCACGCCGCTCGGCATGGCCGTGGAGCGTGCCGCCTACGGCGCGCACCTGATCGCGGCCTCCAACATGATCCGCGCCATCAAGGCGGTGTCGACCGAACGCGGCCGCGATCCGCGCGAGTTCGCGCTGTTCGCCTTCGGCGGCAACGGCCCGCTGTTCGCCGCCGGCATGGCGGCAGCACTTGGCATCGGCCGCATCGTCGTGCCGCCCTCGGCCGGGCTCTTCTCGTCGTTCGGGCTGCTCTATGCCGACGTCGAGCATCACTATGCCCGCACCTTCCGCCGGCTGCTGCGCCAGGC
>JAQSDW010000218.1:0-73431 GCA_029946105.1 Reyranella sp.
CCGTCGGCCGCCGCCCGGCGCTCTACTTCGCCGGCCGACCCAATACCTCAGCCGTATGCTCGCCGAGCCTGGGTGAGGGGCGGGCGGAGCGGGGGCGCGCACGGTCGAAGGTGATGGGAATGCCCACCACCTTGGGGCCGCCCCCGGGCAGCTGCTGCACCAGCTTCGACGCGGCGAACTGCTCACTGGTCGCCACCTCGCCGATGTCGTTCACCGGCGCGCACGGCACGCCCGCCTTGTCCATCGCCGCCAGCCAGTGCGCACGCGTCTGCTGCTTGAGTGTCGCCGCGATCATCGGCAGCAGCTCGGTCTTGTTGGCCACGCGCTCGGCGCTCTTGGCAAAGCGCGGATCGGTGGCCCAGTCGGTCCGCCCCAGTACCGCAGCGCAGCGCGCCCATAGCCGGTCGTTGCCGGGCGCCAGGCAGATCGGATGATCGGCGGTCTCGAAGGTCTGGTAGGGCACGATCACCGGACTGCCGGTGCCGTGGCGCTTCGAGATTGTGCCGTTGGCGATGTAGTTGTTCACCGAGCCTTCGACCCAATGCACCGCCGAGTCGAACAGCGACGTGTCGACCAGGCAGCCTTTGCCGGTCTTGTCGCGCATGCGCAGCGCCGCCAGCGCGCCGATGGTGCAGAACATGCCGGTCGCCTTGTCGTTGATCGAGGCGCCGCAGAAGGTCGGCGGATCTTCTGCCCGGCCGGTCACGCTCATCATGCCACCATAGGCCTGCAGCAGCGGATCGAAGCCCGGCTTCATCCTCAGCGGCCCCTCGTAGCCGAAGGCCCAGATCGAGCAGTAGATGAGGCGCGGATGGCGCTTCAGCATCGCCTCGGGCCCGATGCCGATCTCGTCGACGACGCCGGGCCGCAGGTTCTGGATCAATATGTCGGCGCTCTCGCAAAGCTTGTTCAACGCCTCAATATCGGCCGGCAGTTTCAGGTCGAGCACGACCGAGCGCTTGTTGCGGTTCTGGCTGTGGAAATAGAGCGAGGCGCCGTCATGGGCGAACGGAGGGCCCCAGATGCGGGCATCGTCGCCCTCGGGCTTCTCGATCTTGATGACGTCGGCGCCCATGTCGGCCAGCAGCACCCCGGCGAGCGGACCGGCCAATGCCTGCCCCACCTCGATCACGCGAATTCCGTCGAGCGGTAATGTCACGATGCCTCTCTCTCCGACGCTGTGCCTTCAGATGTTGGTAAAGAGACGGCGCACGCCCGTAAAGATCATGTTCGCGACGGGGGAAGGCCACCGCGCTATAGTCCGCCCAAGAAAGCACGGGGGACACCAGGATGCGGCTGCTGATCGAGCATGCGACGGTCTGGGACGGCAGCGGTGCGGCGCCATTTCCGGGCCAGGTGTTGATCGAGGGTGAGCGCATTGCGGCAGTGGCGCCTGCCGGCCAGGCGATCGCGGCCGCCGAAGGCGCGGAGCGGCTCGATGCCGGAGCGAAGTTCCTCATGCCTGGTCTGGTCGAGGGCCATGCCCATCTTTCCTTCGTCGACACGCCGCGCGGCACCGCGTTGGGCGAGCTGCCGCCGGAGGACCACGCACTCCTCACCATGGATGCGGCACGCAAGCTGCTGGGCGCCGGCTTCACCAGCGCCTGCTCCGCGGCGGCGGCCAAGATCCGCCTCGACGTCGCGGTGCGCGACGCCATCGAGCGCGGCCACACCGACGGGCCGCGGCTGCTGACCGCGAGCCCCGAGCTCACCGTCACCGGCGGTCTGGGCGACGGCCGCCGCCTGCATCTGCACCAGGAGAGTTTCGGCGTCGCCGTCGACGGGCCCGACGAGGTCCGGCGCATGGCGCGGCTTTGCCTGCGCGAGGGTTGCGACACCATCAAGCTCAACATCTCGGGCGACGTCGGCACCGAATCGGCGCTGGCTGAAGCCACGGTCATGACCGACGCCGAGGTCGCGGCTGGTGTCGAGGCCGCTCACACCATCGGCCGCCGCGTTGCCGCCCATGCCCGCGCCTCCAACTCGGTGAAGCTGGCGCTGCGCCATGGCGTCGACATCATCTATCACTGCGACTTCGCCGACGATGAGGCGCTCGACATGCTGGAAGCGGCCAAGGACCGCGTCTTCACTGGCCCGGCCATCGGCCTCGTGGTGAACCGGCTGGAGAGCCTGCGTGGCGACAACTCGGTGCAGGGCCAGGTCGCTCTCGAGCGGCTAAAACCGCTCTACGAGGCGACCTGCCGTGTGCATGTCGAGATGCGCAAGCGCGGCATCCGCATCGTGGTCGGCGGCGACTACGGCTTCGCCGCCAACCCCCAAGGCACCAACGCGCGCGACCTCGAACACTTCGTGACGCATTTTGGTTTCAGCCCCAGCGAGGCGCTGCAGTCCGCGACCCGGACCGGTGGCGAGATCATGATGCGCGGCCACGAGCTCGGCCAGATCAAGCCGGGTTTCCTTGCCGACCTGCTGCTGGTCGACGGCGATCCCCTGGGAGACGTGCGCGTGCTCCAGGACAAGGCGCGGCTCGCGATGATCGTGAAGGGCGGCCTACGTTACGTGACCTGTGAAGGCGCGCCCCATGTAAGAAGACTTCATTAGAGGGCATATCGGTCAAATTGAGGGAGGAGATTGGCCATCGGCCGAGCCTGGCGAGCACGATCAGAATTGCATATATGCTGCAATTCCACCTTATTTCGAAGACAGCTTTTGCCGATGAGACCGACCTGATGCGGATTCGATGCACGCTCGAGAGCTCAACCTCCTCCTCTTGGTGCTGCTGCTGAGTGCAGGGGCCTGTCTCTGTCTTTCTTTCCGGGAAAATTGCCAGAGGACGATCGGCCTGAGGAGACACTTTCGGTCGTCTGGGTTCGCGATCCTTTCCGCCCTCATGCTGGTGTTCTTTCAGGTGGGGTTGAAGCAGCCTGCGCGACCGTTCCTGGTCATTTTGCGCTCAGCTTGGCCATCGGCGGGGGCCGGGGCTCGACCTTGAAGATGAGAGTCGATCGATCTTCCAAGGTTCCGCGGCCTCCCGGAAGTCGCAATTCTATCTGGATTGCAGCACTGGCGGTGTTGGCGGCAGCCGTCGATATTGCGGCAGCCTCCATCGGGTTGGATGCGAAGACCTGGCGCTTCTATTCGGCGTTGGTTGCAACGGGATGTTCGGGCTTGTTGTTCGGGCGTGCCATTGTTCTCGCGGGCGCGTTTGGTGCTTGATTGGATAGTGATCGTTCGCTCCCAGGAGGCTTACTGAGCATCGTGTTCCGTCTGGCTCGCATCTTCGCCGTTTTCCTCCTGCTGACCGCGATGTTCGGTGCTGCCGTTGTTTGGGTCGGCATTCCCTATCTGGAACGCCGGTGGGCCTTCTTTCCGGCGTCGTCTGCTTCTGCACAACTGTGGCAAATGCCGGTGGACGCGATGGAGGTTTCGTTTCCAACTTCGGATGGCGACCGCCTGACGGGCTGGTTCTTTGGCAGCAAGGGACCGCAGAACGGGATTACGGTGCTTCTGCTGCATGGCAATGAAGGCGTTCTCCCGGATTATTTGCCGGAGGTCCAGATTCTTCAGACGCTCGGCTTCAATATGCTGTTGTTCAACTATCGAGGCTTCGGCAAGAGTGAAGGCACTACACTGGGGGAGACGACGCTCGACCTCGATGGGGCGGCGGCACTGCGCTACCTGACGAACGAGCGCGGCATCGATCCCCACGCTATTGCACTGCTGGGCGTTTCCCTTGGTGCAGCAGTGGCGGCTGACCTCGCCACGACGTCGCCGTGCCGCGCTGTCGCTCTCCTCGGCGCCTTTGCATCTTCCAGGGAGCAGGTCGCCAGGCTGGAGGCTTGGCGTAGCAAGCCCTGGCTGCCGGAGTTTCTTCTCGATTTCCTGAGCAGCCCCTTCGACACGCTCGACATAATCGACCAGGCAAACTGCCCTGTACTGATCATTCATGGCCAGAACGACAGATTTGTCCCAATTGAACAAGCTTGGGAACTCTATGATGCGGCACGGCCACCCAAGCGACTTATCGTCGTCCCGGGCGGCGCGCATGGTCTTCCGACCTCAGAAGGCCGCCGCTATCTCTCTGAGTTGGCTTCGTTCTTCATCAACAGACGATGAGGCGGGCAAGTCGCGCAAGCATGGTCGCCTGGCCGTTCCTTCGTCTCCTCTGCCCATCCCCGTAGGAGCGCATCAGGTGCTTGTTTACAGCGACTTGTGCCAACTCAACCGGGAAATGCTCTGGGAGATGTATGCGTGCCGCAGGAGAAGGCGCAGCTCGCGATGATCATGAAGGGCGGCGTGCGTTACGTGACCTGCGAAGGCGCACTGCATGTAAGAAGACTGCACTAGTCTTCGTAAAAATATATCTTCCTTGAGTGTTTTCGGCCATCTCGTCAGGCGAGGTCCCAAGGCGTTTAGTGCACTATTTCCGGGCTTATTTCTCTGCATTCCTTGTGCGCATTCATTCCTTGTGCAACTGTCTTGGCGAGTTTCATGAATTTGATCCGGCCGGAGGCCTAATGCGCGCTGTCGATGGGATTGTTCGTTTCGATGGGAAGACACCAGGCGTTGCTGTGAAGGTGTCGACGCTGCTCGCCGTCGGTATTGCCCTGGCCTCGCCGCCGGCGCTGTCGCAAGGCGCCATGGGGTCTGGCGGAGTGCCGATGGCGCCTCAGCCGCGTGTCGCCCCGGCACCGCAGGCGCCCGCTGCACTCCAGGCCCCGGTCGTGGCGCCACAAATGCCACTCGTCATGCCGCCGCCCTCTGTCACCCAGTCTGGCACCACAAGTCAGCCTCAGAAGACTTTGAGGGTCATCAACAATTCCGAGACGGAACCGGCGACAGTCGAGGCGCAATTCTCGAAAACGGCCAAGGGCACCGCAGGCGCCGGCCCCTCGCAATCCGTCAATAGTGGTTCCAACAGGGATCACATCGATCAAGACGCCCAGACTGACATCAAGAAGGGGCTCACGACGTCCAGTGGAAATCCAACCAACGGACACGGCAGTCCCCAAAGAACCACTGTGGGCTCGACTCCGACGAATGGTATCGGCGGCATGGGAGGTGGGAGATAAATCATAAAGTGAAGGCGCGGCCATTGGCGCGCGCCCTGTCTCTGCTCGCCGCTGGCATCGGCCTGCTGTGGCAGCCAGCTTTCGCCCAGGGCCCCATGTCGCCGGGAGGCGGGGCCATGGCGCCCCAACCGCGCGTGGCGCCGCCACCACCGCCACCCCCGATCCCGCCGCCGGTAATGGCGCCCGCATCGCCCGGCATGCAGCCTGGCGCGCCGGCGTCTGTCGCGCCGCGCAGCGGGTCGACGTCAGACACCAACGTTCCCAGGAGTACCGTCAATGAGTTGCCGCGGCCGGCCGATCGTCCGTCGGTGACGACGGGTGGCAGCACGACCAAGAGCCCGGACACCGGTTCGCCTCCGCCTCAGACCAGTTCGCCTTCGCCTCAGAATCGCGCGCCTGCGCCGACCGCCGGCAGCACGCCCGGGCGAGTGGCGCCGGTGGCAGCACCTGTCGCCCCCACCGTAGATCGTTCGACGGCCATCGCTTCGGTGTCGAGAGGTCTGTTGCCGGCACGCGATGTCGCCGTCGTCACCACCGACGGCAGCGGCGGTGCGCGAACGCAGGTCAAGACCAACGACAAGGGCCAGTTCTCGTTCGGCCCGCTGTCGCCCGGCGTTCGCGACGTTACTTTCCCGATCGCCGATCTCCAGCGTGCGCTGTCGGACGGCGGGACCAAGAAGCGCTTGCCCAGCGTGACAGTCAGCCTGGTCGTTCCCGCCATGCCGGGCGCGGCACCGCGCGGCAATCTGGTCGCGCATACTTATTCGCGCATCGATCCCAACAAGGACATCCGCGCCAAGATCACGATTCCCAAGGACGGCAGCGGCGCGATCGTGGATTGGGGCGACGGCACGCCGCCGATCAACGTGGTCCGCCAGGGGTGGCCAATCGATGTCGGTAAGGAGCGCCGGCCTGTCGAAACGATCGGCACGATTTCGTTCGTGCCCAAGTTCCAGAAGATGCAGTTCTTCTCGCCGCCGCCCTGCGAGCCGTGGTGGCAGTGCGTGCCGCCGCCGCCGCCCGATGGCGATCCGCCGATGGACGATCCCTGGACGGAGCTCCCCCCCGAGACCTACCCGCCGCCGGAAGATCCCATCATCGAGATTGTCGAAATCGACGATCCGCCCAAGGTCGACCCGCCCCAGGTAGATCCTCCAAAGGTCGATCCACCCAGGATCGACGACAAGGGGAAGTTCGACATCGGGCCGCTGCTGGGCACCCGCGTGATCAACGTGTCCCTGCCGCAATCGGGCAAGATCGTCACCGATCCGCCGAAGCCGCCGGTCAAGGTGGCACTCCTCCTGCCATCCGAACCACGCGCGGCCGTTGAGGCGATGAACGCCGGTGGACGGCCGCCGCTGGTTCGCGCGTCCGATCGGCTCTTCCTGGTCGAGCATATCTACGCGCCGGACACGACGGGCCAGACGCTGCGCGTCACGGTCACCGTGGCCAAGGACGGCGAGAGTGCGCTGGTCGACTGGGGCGACGGCACGCCGGTGACGAATGTTCGCCGCGACGGCAAGCCGATCGCCGCGGCCAGCGTCGACCACGAAGCCATCGGTCGCATCCTTTTCGTCGAAGCCAAGAAAAAGTAGCTGTAGGGTCAAGTTCATGAAAATCAGTCTGTTTGCCGTATCCGTCGTCGCGTCGAGTGTCGTCCTGGCGGGGCCTGCCCTTGCGCAATTGTCGCCGGGGACGACGACCAACACCACCGTGTCCACGGCGCCCACGGCGTCGGCGCAATCGACGGTCGTCAGCAGCGGCATTCAAAGCCAGAGCAATACGACGGCCTACGTCACCCTGCCGGGTATCAGTTCGGTGATTCAGCAGACGTTGCTGGGGCCGAAATTGGTCGGGCCGCGCGCGGGCGCGGAACTCAGCCCGATGAATGGCGGCCCGGGGCACAGCGGCGTGTCAGCGGGCGACGACCCGTGGGGCTGGCAGGCGTGGATCCAGGGCGGCGGCGGCAACACAGTAAACAGCCTGGCGACCGGCGGCTACAACATCGCCAACTACGGAACCCAGCTCGGCCTGCAGGCGCAGATTACGCCGAAGTTCCTGTTCGGTGTCAGCGGCTCCTGGCAGGGATCGAACGGCACGCTGAACGGCGGCTTCTCGTCGACCAACTCGACCTTCGGCGTCACGGCCTATGCCGGCTGGCAGTTCAACGAGAACTGGAACGCCTCGGCGATGGCTGGCTACAGCGGTGGTTCGAGCTCGCTCACCAATTCCACCTCCAACTACAGCGCCAGCTATGGCAACAGCCAATGGAACTTCCAGGGCGGGCTCAACGGCTACTACAAGGTGGGCGCCGTGGTCCTGGCGCCGATGGTGTCGATCCTCTATTCGCCGATCAACAGCTTCGGCTACACCGACAGCAACCTCGTCGTCGTGCCCGGCCAGACCACTTCGCTCACCCGCGGCTCGGCCGGCGGCTTCATCAGCCTGCCGCTGGAAAAGTGGCAGCCCTACGTCCGCGCCACCATCGAGCAGGACTTCGCCATGCCGACCGGCAGCGCGCCCAACGGCTCGACCGGCGGCACCGTGGGCGTCGGTGCCACGATCCCGCTCACCGACTCGCTCTGGGCCTCGATCGACGGCGGCTACAATTCGATCGGGCGCGTCGCGCTGTCGTCATGGTCTGGCAGCGCGCGTCTCAGCCTGCGATTCTGATCTGCTTCGTTGGCATGGGCGGTGATTGCTCCATGGGGGCATTCACCGCTCGCAAATTTCGCCGGATTTTTTGGAGGACATGATGCGTCGACGGATTGTATGCGCGGCAGGGGCAGTGCTCCTGGCCGGTCTCGGCGGCTGGGCACCACAGGCACTTTCTCAAGGCGCCATGACACCCCGGCCAGACATGCCGCCGCGCGTCGCACCGCCGCCGCCGCCGCCGCCACCTCCCATGGTCGCGCCGACCCCGCCAATGGTGCCCCTGGCCCCCGTGATGACGCCTCCGGCTCCGCCCGCTCCGAAACCGAAGGCGCCGACGGCCTCCGCTCCGGCGACGCCGGTCGCGCCAACTCCGACCCCAACCCCACCTCCGGCTGCGACCGCATCACAGGCCGTGCCGCGCGGCACCGCCGGCGCGCCGCCGCCCTACACGGACTCGCAGGTGAAAGCGCTGCCCGGGATCGGTGTGAGCTGGCAGAGCCCCAATGGCCCGCGTCAGGCCACCAGCGGCTCCAACGGTGACGTGTCGCTTGGCAAGTTGGGACCCGGCAGCCACGAACTGACCATCAATCAAAAGATTCTCGGCGCCGGTACCGGCAACAAGCCCGCCGTTCTCGGCTTGTTGCTTCCGGCCGTGCAGAACGTGCGTGAAGGCGCGCGCCGCTATGTGACGGTCGTCGTCACGCCGGTCAACGACCAGCCGACCCTCCGGATCAAGGTCGACGTCGACGCCAAGGGCCAAGTGTCCAATATCAACTGGGGCAATGGTATCGGCGTCAATGTCGCGGTCGGTGACATTAACGGCGACGGGCAGTCGGACCTGAAGCTGTTCGAGGATCTCGCCAAACGCAACACGTCCGGCGAGACCAAGCTTGCGTTCGTTCTCCCGCTGGCTCGCATGGGAACGGGACCGGGCGGGCCCTCCGTGCCGGCGCCGGCGGGGCTGCGCGGTGGCTTCATTATTCCGCTAATCGCCGTGGTCGCCCTCCAAGGCCCTGGCGGCGCCTCGGTCGGCACGGGCAAGACCGACAACACGGGCCAGATCGCCTTTCAGAATCTGCCGGCCGGCCGCTACACCGCCCGGCTCGAGGGCAAGGACCTGCCAGCGGGCACCTCCGGCCCGGTGACCGCTATCGCGACCGTCAACGGCACGGAGACGGCGCGCACGACCTTCGACGTGCCGGCCGGCGGTGCCAGCACGCGCAGCTTCGACCTGCCCTTCGATGTCGGTCCGCCGCCGCCCGGTCTTACGGGTACGACGGCCGTCGTGTCGCTGCTCGTTCCCGCCGGCATAGCGGAGGCGAATTCGGCGCTGCAGGAAGTAAGCAAAACGCCCTTGGGTACCTCGCAGGGAAATGCCGGGACGCCAGTCACCGGCACGCCCCCGGCTCCAGCGCTCGATCCGTTGACCGACGGGCTCCTAATAATCCGTTACATCGGCGTGACCGCGACAGGTCCCAGTGGCGTGCGGCAGACGCGGAGCGACGGCGAGGGCTGGACGCGGTTCGACAAGCTGCCGATCGGTAACACGATCCTCGAATTCAGCGGCGCGGACCTTGCGTCGGCACTGAAGGCGACGGTGGGGCCGAACACGCCGCAGCCGCAAAAGACCCTGATCGAACTGCTGGTCGTCATCGCGATCGTGGCGATAAAGACGGACGGCATGCCGGTGGTCTTCACCGGATCGGTGCCGGCCAGTGCCGTGAAGACTCTTAAGGCTGACCTTCGAGTCGGCCGCGACGGCAATCTCATGGACGTCGATTTTGGCAATGGTCCGCAGTTGCCGCAGACTCTGACGAAGACGGGGCCTGGTACGTTGATCTTGACGGCCCCCAATGGTGTCATTCCGCTTAGCCCGGCGTTTGTGAAGTCCCTGCAAGATCGCGCAGACAAGGCCCCCCCCGGCATGGTGGAAGCGAATACTGCGATGCTGGATGTAAGCACCACGCGATGATGACCGACCCATGGGCGTCATGGGTTTTCGCCTAGCCAGTATCGCGACCGTAATGGCGATACAGGCGGCAATGTTGGCCGCGTGCGGACACGCCGGGCCGGGCCGCGATACGACAGCCGCCGGGATTGCACAGGCGGCAGGTCTGGAGGCTGGCACGTCGACCGGTGCGGTCTTCGCCCTTCAGGTCTATCGGCGGGATGACGGCAGAGCGGGGCCGCTCTTCGTCTACATCGAGGGCGATGGTCTCGCCTATCTCGACGCACGCACGCCTTCCACCGATCCGACGCCGGTCGATCCGCTGGCGCTGCGCCTGGCCGCGGCCGACCCGGGCCCGGCCGTGCTCTACCTCGCGCGGCCCTGCCAGTTCGCATCAGGCCGTGCCGACCCGCGCTGCAGCGTGCGCGCCTGGACGACCGCCCGGTTCGGCGCCGACGTCGTGGCGTCGATCGACGGCGCCATCGATCGCGCGCATGCGATGGCGCCCGCCCGGCCGCTGGTGCTGGTGGGCTATTCCGGCGGCGGGGTTATCGCTGCCCTCGTGGCCGCGCGCCGCACGGATGTGGCGCTGCTGGTCACGATCGCGGCGCCTCTCGACGTGGCGGACTGGACCCGCCGCATGGGCGTGTCGCCACTCGATGGGTCGGGGTCTCCGCTCGATCATGTGGATCGCCTCTCCGGGGTGCGGCTGGTCGCCTTCGCCGGACAGCAGGACAAGACGGTGCCCGTCGCATCGATTGCGTCCGCCGTCGAAAAGTTCGGCCCGTCCGCGGAGCTGATCGTCGTGCCGGAATTCGATCATCGCTGCTGCTGGGTGCGTGACTGGCCGCGTCTGCGCGCGCAAGCGCTGCGGTAGCCGAGTCTACTTCGGCCGCGGCTCGCGAAGCTTCGTATCCGGTGGGGCGAGCTTGCCACGCCGCAGCAGCTTCACCGCGGTGAGAAGCGCCCGCGCTGCGTTCCGCGTTTCCTCCTGGAAGGCGCGGTCGGCGTCGAGGGCGTGATGGCTCTCGGCATAGGGCTCGTAGTAGCCGACGTAGCGGTCGATCGCCGATTTGTGCCCGGCGCCGATCAGGCCCATGTCGCCCAGCCAGTCGGCGAGCGAACGGCGGAGCGTCTCGATGCCGGCGGTGTCGCCATGCACTACCACCGAGAAGGCGCGGCCGGCGAGGTGACGCGGATAGTCCCAGCCGCGCGCTTCGATCGCCTTGGCCTTGGCCGGGTCCTTGCCCGAGGTCGAGGTCGGGTCGGGGTTGCCGCCGTCGGCGCAGACCAGCCGATCGATCATCGCCTTCAGTGGTGTCGGTGCCTGATACCAGTGCACCGGCGTCACGATCATGATGCCGTGCGCCGCCACCCACATCGGGTAGATCTCGGCCATCCAGTCGTTCACCTGGCCCAGCGAATGGTTGGGATAGCAGGAGCAGGGCCAGTGGCAGAGCGGCATCGCCGTCGAGACGCAGGCCTTGCAGGGATGGATCTGGCGGCCGAACTCCGACGTGAGGCGGCTGAGGTCGAGCAGGTCGACCTCGACGCCACGCGCACGTCGCAGCGTCGCCTCGGCGATCTTGGCCAGCCGCCAGCTCTTGGACATCTCGCCGGGGCAGGTCTGGTCGCTGCGCGGCGAGCCGTTGATCAGAAGGATGCGCGACGGCGCCGTGGCCGATTTATGCCGGCGCTCGGCCGCTGCGATGGCGGCGCGCGTGGCCAGCCATTCGGTGGAAAGCTGGTAGTCGGGATTGGCGAAGCCGGCGCCGGCGCGGCGCGTGTCGGGCGCCTTCCGGCTATGGGTGTAGGCCTCCCACGCCGCCGCCGTGATCCGCTCGATCTCGCTTTTCAAGGGCGAGAAGGCCGGGTCGTGGAAGCGCTCGGCCAGGCGCGCCGCGAAGGCCGCCCGGGTGAGCGTCGCGCTGGGCATGCCCTTGCGGACGTTGATTTTGGCCATGGCTTCCTCTCCGCGTCGCGGGCTCAACGCGCGGCGAAAGCCAAAGTTGCAGGTTCAGCAGGAAAATGGTAAGAAAAAGACTATTCTGGTGGACTTCGGTCTCGCGCCAAACACCATCCAATCCCTGGAGTTTCCATGCCCCGTTCGACCAAGCGGCGGCGTCGCCGCGACGCGCCGACGCCCCGAAAACTCGGCCTTTTCCTGCGCCATCTCGCCCGCACCGGTTCCGTGAGCGACGCCGCCCGGCGGATCGGGGTGAGCCGCAACACGCTCTACCGCCTGCGGCGGTCGGACGAGGCTTTCGCGCGGCGCTGGGCGATGGCGCTGGATGGCGCGCTCGACGAGGCCTACACCGAGGCGGTGCGCCGTGCGGTGGTCGGCACCGAGCGGCCGGTATTCCATCGCGGCCGGCCCGTGGGGGCGATCCGCACCTACAACGACAGGCTCCTGATGTCGCTGCTCCGTCTGCACTGGCGCAGCTTTTCCGGACAGAATTCTGGACAGATTTCTGGACAGGCCAAAAGTGACAGTCCGGCGTCCTCTTCGGGCGTCGCTACTGAGCGGCGCCACCTGCCCACGGAGACATGATCTCGTTCATGCCGGTGAGCTCACCCGTCTCGGGATCGCGCACGATGCACGACGGGTTGGCGAAGCCCAGCGGCGAGACCTGATTGCCGACCTCGACGATCGGCAGGCGCGCCGCGATCGCCTTCTTCACCGCGTCGGGCAGGTCGCGGTTGACCCGGATGGGCCCGACGCCGGAGACGTCGATGCGCGGCTGATGGAAGGCCGCCTCCACGTCGAGGCCGCGGTCGATCAGCATCAGCGAGAGCTGCGCCACCGCGGGCACGATGCGCCGGCCGCCCGAGGCGCCGATGCAGAACCACGGCTTGCCGTCCTTGGCCACGACCACGGGACAGATGTTGCAAAGCGGCCGCTTGCCGGCGGCGATCGAGTTGGGCCGGTTGGGTTCGGGATCGAACCACAGCATGCCGTTGTTCATGGTGATGCCGGTCTTCGGCAGCATCACGTTGGACCCGAACAGGCTCATCAGCGTCTGCGTCAGAGCCACCATGTTGCCTTGCGAGTCGGCCGCACAGAAATGCGTCGTGCAGGTGTCGGTGGGCTTGTCGCCCAGCGTCTTCAGCCGCTCGTCGTAGGCGGTGTGCATGCCCTCGGCGATGGCGGCGAAGAAGGCGGCATCGGGATTGCCTTTGCCCTTGGTCGCTTCGCCCGCGAGTTCGATGGTTCGGCGCAGCGTCGGGCCGGCGGTGAGGCCGCCCGCGACATTGATGGTGACGCCGTGATGCTCGAACGACAGCGGCTCGACGATGCGGGCCTCGTAGTTATTGAGGTCGTCGAGGGAGATCGCCGACCCGCCGGCCTGCAGGTCGGCCGCGATGTCGCGGGCCAGCGCGCCCTCGTAGTATTCGCGTGGGCCGCCGTCGGCCAGGCGCCGCATGGTCTCGCCGAGGTTGCCGAGCTTGAGATGGCGCACCGTGCCCTGCCAGTCGTTGGTCGGCACGCGACCCTCGTCGCAAAGATAGGCGGCCTTGGAGGCCGGGAACTTGGTGAGGTGCTTTGCGCCGTTAGCGATCATCACCTGCATGTACCAGTCGAGTTCCATGCCGCGTTCGGCCAAGGCGACGCCCGGTGCCAGCACGTCCTTCCACGCCATGGTGCCGAAGCGCTCGAGCGCCTTGCCGAGGCCCGCGACCATGCCGGGCACGGCGATCGAGTGGTAGCCGACCTCGTTCCTCTGCTCGAGGATGTCGGGCCAGGCGAAGGGATTGGCGGGGCCGGGGCCGGTGATCTTGTAGGTTGCGGGATCGAGCTTCTTCGCGGAGATCGGGCCGTAGTCGATCGTGTAGGCGCGGCCTTCCTTGGCGTTCCAGATGGTCATGAAACCCACGCCGCCGATGCCGCTCATCCACGGCTCGAGGGCGCCGATCGCCATGCCGGTGGCGACGGCGGCATCAATGGCGTTGCCGCCCTGGCGCAGGATGGCGGCGCCGACTTCAGCGGCTCTGCAATTCTGGGCCACGACGACGCCCTTGCCGCGCACGGCCTGTTTGGTGATCTTAAGTTGCCGTGTCAGCGACTCGCTCATCGATGCTCCTCAAATTTGAGGAGGGACTGTAGCGGGGCCTGATTTCGCCACAAACCCCGTTAGACTGCAGGGCGGACGGGCCGAAGGGGATTGTCCGAGAAAGATCGCAGGCGTGACGGAACTGAACCAGACCGACCTGCAGACGCTCGTGACGGGCAACAAGCGCGCGTGGGACAGGTTTGTCACCGCGGCCGCACCCCTCATCAATGCTGTCGTGCGGCGCACCATGTCGTCCTACCGTTTGGGCGAGGACGACGTCTTGGATGCGGCCCAGGACGTCTTTGTGCGCCTTTGCGCCGGCGATTTCCGGCTGCTCAAGACCTACGATCCGGCGCGGGCCGGCCTCAGCACCTGGCTGGCCGTGGTCGCCCGGTCGGCCGCTGTGGATCATTTGCGTCGCCGCCGGCAGGCCACCGAACCGCTCGACGACGTGCCGGAATCGGCCCTCGGGGTCGAGGACAAGCACGTCGAAAAACTCCAGATTCCCCAAGGGCTTCTGACCGAACGTCAAACCTTGATCTTGAAGTGCCTGTACGACGAGGAGCGCGACGTTTCCGAAGTGGCGGTCTTGCTCAAGATCGACGCCCAGACGGTCCGCAGCACCCATCATAAGGCCCTGTTGCGATTGCGGGCTCATTTCGGCGAGGAACCACCCTGAAATCGGATCGTGGAATCGGGGATGAAACGGGGCTTTATGACGTATTGAGGGCAAGAGAGGGTGCAATGAGCACGGAACGCGTATCCCGGACCGACAAGGAGCTGTGGCGGAGCATCGCCCCGGAACGGGGTGTCGCGCCTGAAGCAGTGTCGGACATCGATTTCGCCGCCTGGCTGGAAGGCCGCCTTCCCGAGGCGGCTGCGGCGCGGATCGAAGCGGCGGTTGGCGCCGATCCGGCGTTGCGGCGCGCGGCCCTCGATCTCGCGGATATTTTGGGCAAGCCGCTGCCGGCGGCACCGGCCCGACTGGCCGTGCGCGCCCAGGCGCTGGTTGGTTTCGACGCCGAGCGCGAGACCGGTCGCAGTGGCGGCTGGTTCGGCCGCTTGTTCGCCTCCGGGCCGCTCTTCGCCCTGCAGCGCGCGGCGATGATCGCCATGGTGGTCGTGGTGGCGGGCGCCGGCTTCGTGATGGGCGGTGGCCTGGGCGATTCGTTTGCCCAGCAGAGATATGGCTCGGACGTTCAAGGCGCCTCGAGCACGACGACGACCACCACGTCGAGCGAGCTGAGCGACTTCTTCGTCAGCGACGGCATCTGACATGGGCTCGCGGCTGATCCAGGTTCTGCTCGGCCTGTCGCTTTTGTTGAACACCTTCGTGCTGGTGGGCTTCGTCTACAGCAGCTGGATTTCGCCGCCGACCTTCGAGCGGCATATGCCACCACCACCACCGCCGCCACCGGGCACCCGGCCGAGCCCTGTCGAGATGCTGATCAAGGATCTCGGGCTCGACGATGGCCAGCGTGATGCGCTGCGGGGCCAGTTGGAGCTCTATACAGCCGCGCGGCGCGAGCGCTTCCGCGAGATCCAGAAGATCCGCGATCAGACAGCGGCCGAACTCGCGCGGCCGCAGATCGACATGACGCGGATCGACGGGTTGATCGACCAGATCACCAAGTTGCGGGCGGACCAGTGGAAGGAAAGCCTGCATGCCATGGCTCAACTCGAGCCGCAGCTGCGCCCCGATCAACGCGAGCGCCTGCATGTGCTGCTCGTCGAGCGCTTTGCCGGTGCGCCGCCGCCGCCACCGCGTCCGCCGGGTGGTCCCGGCGGTCCTGGGGGCGGCCCACCGCCGGGTCCCGGTGGCCGGACACCGGGCGCCCCCGGCCCGGGACCTGGCCGTCCACCTCAATAGGAGGAGCGTCGTCATGACCGTTCGTCTCCACCGGCGTGGTTTCGTCACAGGTACGGCGGCACTTTCCGCGGCACTGTGGGCGCCGCGCCCGGGGCGCGCGGCCGCCGCAATGGATTTCGACGAGGCGCGTCACCTGCTGTCGCGGACGGCTTTCGGCGCAACGCCGGCCGAGATCCGCGCCATCGAGGCGCTCGACTATCCCGCCGCGGTTGACCAGCTGCTGGCGACGTTCCGGCCGACGGCCGCAACGGCCGCGCCCGGCTGGGCCAATGACGGACTGGGAGCACTCCGCGATCAGCAGAAGGCGATGGCCAAGGTCACTGCCGACGGCAGGGCCGTGCAGGTCCAGCCGCCCTTGCAGGAACAAGGCCGTGAGCTGCGCAACTGGTGGATCGAGGAGATGCTGGCGACGGATCAGCCTCTGGTCGAGCGCATGGTGCTGTTCTGGCACAATCACTTCACGTCATCGCTGACGAAGACCTACTATCCGGGCTCGCTATACCGGCAGAACGAGATGTTCCGGGCCAGCGCCTTCGGCAACTTCGCCACCCTGCTGAAATCGGTGGCCCGCGATCCGGCGATGCTTCTCTACCTCGACGGCGTGCGCAACGTGGCGCGCCAGCCCAACGAGAACTTTGCCCGCGAGTTGCTGGAGCTGTTCACGCTCGGCGAGGGCCACTACACCGAAAGCGATATCAAGGCCGCGGCGCGCGCCTTCACCGGCTGGAGCGTCGATCGCGAGACCGGCCGGTTCGTCGAGCGCGCCGGCCAGCACGACGACGGCGAGAAAACTTTCCTCGGCCAGACCGGCCGCTTCGGCGGCGACGAGATCATCGCCATCCTGCTGAAGCATCCGCGCACCGCCGAGACCATCGTCGAGAAGATGTGGCGCGAGTTTGTCTCGCTCACGCCCGACCCTGCCGCGGTGAAGCGCCTGGCCGCCCCGTTCCGCGACGGCGGTTATGAGCTCAAGCCGCTGCTGCGCGCGCTGCTCCTGCAGCCGGCGCTCCGCGATCCCGCCAACCGCGGCGCGCTGATCAAGTCGCCGGTCGACCTGATCGTCGGGACCGTGCGTGTCCTAGGCCTTCCGGTGCCGGAAAAGACCCAGCTTGCCCGCATGATGCAGGGCCTCGGCCAGAGCCTGTTCAATCCGCCCAACGTCAAGGGCTGGGCCGGCGGCGAGAGCTGGATCACGGCCTACACGCTGCTGCAGCGCCAGCAGATCCTGCGCCGTATCGTCGAGGCGACGACCGTGGCCTCGATGGAGGGCATGGGCGGCCGCCGCATGGACCGCCGCCAGGCCCAACCTGCGATGGAAGATACGCAGCAGATGATGGAGCCGCGGCCGGTCGAAGGCCGCAGCCTGCGCAACTCCAGCGGCGCGGCACGGCTCGGCCCGACGCTGCTCGGGGTGGATGCCGCCACCCTGTCGAAAACCTTGCTGCCGTTCGCGCCGATCGATGCGGTCGAGACCGGCGGCGCGCCGGGCGCGGTTGTTGCCGCGGCACTTCTCGACCCCGCCTACCAGTTGAAATGAGGAAGTGACCATGACGTCACGCACCCTCATCCTGGTCGAGCTCAGGGGCGGCAATGACGGGTTGAACACGGTCATCCCGTACGCCGATCCGCTGTATCGCGAGCTGCGCGGGAGCATCGCACTGCCGCGCGAGCGCACCTTGCAGCTCGACGAGCGCGTCGGACTGCACGACAAGCTCGAGCCACTGATGGACTCGTGGAAGGCGGGGGACTTCGCGATCCTGCAGGGCGTCGGCTATCCCTACCAGAACCGCTCGCACTTCCGTTCCATCGAGATCTGGGACACCGCGTCGGCCTCGGGCCAGACGCTGAGCGAAGGCTGGATCGCCCAGGCCTTCCAGGGCACCGCGCTGTCCAAGGGCGCCGGCGTCGACGGCATCGTGGTCGACACCAACTCCGTGCCGCTGACCGGTCCGTCGCTGCGCACCATCGTGATGCAGGATGCCGAGAATTTCCTGCGCCAGGCGCAGGCGATGAAGACCACGCCCGCCATGGCCGACGGCGGCAATCCGGCTCTGCGTCATCTCCTGAACGTACGCCACGAGGTCAACGCCGCCGCGGCGGGCTTGCGCGACAAGCTGCGCGACACGCCGCCGCCCGCCTTCGCCTACGGCAAGGAAACCGGCCTGCCCAGCCAACTCGATCTCACGACGCGCCTTGTGGTGGCGCGTGTGCCGGTGGTCGCCATCAAGGTGGCATTGGGCGGCTTCGACACACATGCCAACCAGACGCCGACGCACGAGCGGCTGCTCGCCGTGCTGGCGACGAACCTCGTGATTCTTCGCAAGAACCTCATGGCCGCGGGCCGGTGGAACGACGTGCTGGTGATGACCTACTCGGAATTCGGCCGTCGCGTGCGACCCAACGCCAGCGGCGGCACCGATCACGGTTCGGCGGCACCACAATTCGTGTTTGGCGGCGGCGTGAAGGGCGGCCTGTATGGCGCCTATCCGCCGCTCGCCGATCTCCGGGATGGCGACCTGAAGCACACCGTCGATTTCCGCGGCGTCTTCGCGTCGGTGGCTCGGGGCTGCTGGGGCCTGCAGCGCGACTTCGGCCAGCGCCAGCCGCAGCGGCTCGACTTTCTCGCCTAGGGTTTAGGCGCGGCCCGTCAGTTCCTGCCGCACCGAGCCGCGTTCGGCCTCGATGCGGATGAACCAGAGCAACAGCGCGGCGATGATTTTGATCGCCACCGGCAGCACGATGTAGACGAACATCAGCGCCGTTGTGCTGTAAAGACCCTTGGCCGGGTTGAAACCCAGCATCGCCGCCACCGGCAGAGAACCGGCGGCACCGATCGCGGTGGCGAGCTTGGTGGAGAGGGCCCACAGGCCGAAGTAGGTGCCCGTCTTGCCCCGCGACTCGCCGCCTTCCTGGGCGTTGATGACGTCGGCCAGGATCGAGGGCGGCAGTCCGTAGTCGGCGCCGATGCCCATCCCGGTAATCACGGAGATGGCCAGGAACCAATAGAAGTCGCCGGGTCCGATGGCGATCGCGAGGCTCATGGCGACGGCCGTGAGCACCATGCCTATGAACCAGGCCGCGGCCTTGCTGAGCTTGCGCGACAGCAGCAACCACAAGGGTACGCTGGCGGCGCCGGAGATGAAATAGACCAGCAGGATGATGCCGGCCTCCAGCTTACCGCCCTTCAGCACGTGCTCGACGTAGAACAGCATCACCGTCACCGCGACGCCCAGCGCCGCGCCGTTCACGACGAAGACCAGCAGCAGGCGGCGGAACAGCCGGTTCTTCAACGGCTGGAAGAAGGTGACGAAGACGTTGCTGCTGGCGTGGGTGACCGGCGGATGCACGGAAGGTCCGGCCCACAACATGGTCGGTGCCGAGAGCACGATCAGGATGGGCAGGAAGGCCAGCCCCAGCATCGCATAGCCCGGCGCCTCGCCCAGCGTGGCGGTGAGATAGGTCGGCAGCACGACGGCCAGGGTCATGCCGAGCAGGCCGAATACCTCGCGGCCGACAGTCACCTTGGTGCGTTCGTTGTAGTCGTCCGACAGCTCGGCGCCGTGCGCATGGTAGCTGATCGAAACGCCGGAATAGCCGAGGTGGACCAGCAGCAGGGCGGCCAGCAGCCAGCCCGCCATCAGATTGTGGTCGCCCAGGATCGAGTCGGGCGGATCGAAGAGCATGTAGAAGCCGCCGCCGAGAAACGGCGTCATCATGGCGACGAAAGCGAGGCGGCCGCGCCGTCCATACCGCGTGAAGCGATCGCTGATCAGGCCGATCACCGGATCCTGGATGGCATCGACGATGCGGGCGAAGATGAAAATCGCCCCCATGATGCCGAAGGAGAGCTTGATCACCTCGCCGTAGAAGTGGCTGACGTTCAGCACGACCGGAAGCGCCGCCATGGCCAGCGGCAGTTGCAGGGTCGAGTAGGCGACCAAACGGTCGAACTTCACTTTCACCGGCGCGGCGGTGCCGTGCCCGGTCGATCCTGCGTCCACCCGTAAGCCTTCCTGTCTTCGGGGCTGCTTGGCGCGCCCCATCGTTGCCGACAGTTATATATGCCTGAAGTGTGCCTGCAATACGTCCGTGCGGCGCGTCTTGAAGCCTGCGGCACAATAGGCGAGGTAATATCGCCACATCCGGCGGAAACGCTCGTCAAAGCCCAGCTTTGTGACCTGATCGGCCACCCGGTCGAAGCGCCCGAGCCAGGTTTCCAGGGTGCGGGCATAGTCGAGCCCGAAGCTGTAGGCCTCGGCAAGCTTCAGCCCGGCGTGCCGGCACTGCTCGCGCAGCGACTGGGGCGACAGCAGCATGCCGCCGGGGAAGACATAGGTCTGTATGAAATCCGGATGACGGCGGTAGCCTTCGAAGAACTCGTCGGCGATCACGATCGCCTGGACGATCGCCGAGCCGCCGGGTGCTGCATGGCGCTTCAGTGTCGCGAAATAGTCGGGCCAGTAGCGCTCGCCCACCGCTTCGATCATCTCGATCGAGACGATGTGGTCGTAGCGCCCCTCGATGTCGCGATAGTCGCGGAACTGGAAATCGACGCGGTCGCCGAGTCCGGCGCGCTGCAGGCGGGCCTGGGCGTAGGCGAGCTGCTCGCGCGAGATCGTGATGCCGGTGACGCGCATGCCGCGCCGGGCCGCGGCTTCGGCGAAGCCACCCCAGCCGCAGCCGATCTCGAGGATGCTGTCGCCTTGGCGGGCGCCGAGCTGATTGAGGATGCGTTCGTACTTGGCGGCCTGGGCCGCTTCGAGTGCCGTGCCCTCGGCGCCGTCGTAGAGGGCGGAGGAGTAGGTCATCGTCGGGTCGAGCCACAGACCGTAGAACTCGTTGCCGAGATCGTAGTGGGCATGGATGTTGCGCTTGGCGCCCTCGCGCGAATTGTCGTGGCGGCGGTGCAGCAGCTTCAGGATCATGTTGTGAAAGACGTTGGTGCGGTTCACGCGCCCCAGCGCCTTTTCGTTGTCGGTGAGCAGCGACAGCAACCCCGGCAGGTCGGGCGAATCGCAGAGGCCGTCCATGTAGGATTCGGCGAAGCCGATGTCGCCGTCGAGCAGAATCTGGCGGAAGAAGCGCCAGTCCTTGACGTGGATCTCGGCCTGGCGTCCCGATCCCTCCGGGCCGAAACGGCGCACCGTGCCGTCAGGCAGCCGCACCGTCAGCCGGCCCGCTGAAAGGTGGCCGAGAGCCTTCAGGACTAAACGGGCGGCGAGTGGCATGAGGTCAGCGGCTCACGAGCTGCGGAGGCGGGGCAGGTTTCCGATAAAATCTCGCCCGCTTCCGCCACAGTTGCAAGGCCTGCCAATGGATTCTCAGCACGACGCCCAGGGTCATTGTCGGGTTGCAAAGAAAGCGGCGCAGCACCGCCCCGTCCGTCAGCGGCTCGCGCCGCCCGCCAACCGAGGTGGCCAGCATCAGCCCCTGGGCGTCGTGGTAGTTGACGTCGACATGGGCGATCTTCTCGTCCAGCCTGAAGCGGAACCGGTAGTCGCCCTCGACCGGCAGGAAGGGTGAGACGTGGAAGGCCTTGCGGCCGTCCAGCCAGGCGTCCGGCTCGATCGGCCGCCGGTCGTCATGATGGACGAGGTAGCAATGGCTTTCGCCGAAGGTGTTGTTGACCGCGCACAGCACCGCCCGCAGCGCGCCGGCGCGGTCGCGGCAGAACCAGAAGCTCACCGGATTGAACACGTAGCCCAGCATGCGCGGCATGGTCATCAGCGTGACCTCGCCATCGCAGACCGTGCCCAGGTCATGTTCGGCCAGGATTTCCTGCAGCCAGGCATCGAGATCGCCGCCATCGCGCCCGCCATGGTCGGCGCGCCGGAAGGAGACGAGGCCCGCGCGGTCGAGTTTTAGCCAGCGGCCCGCGGCGGCATCGAGCGTGCCGAGGTCGAGGCAGAGATAGGCGACGCGATAGCGAAAGGCGTTTTCCCGCGGGCGCTGGCGCCGATGCACGACGGTGGCGTTGACGATGCTGTGGGTCGCTTCTGACCCCCTCCGGCCTTCGGCCACCTCCCCCGCAGACGGGGGAGGGGAATCAAATTCCTCCCCCGTCATCGGGGGAGGTGCCCCCGCAAGGGGGCGGAGGGGGTCGAGAGAAATCATGTCCGTGCCGCGACAGGCAGGGGGATCGGGTTGAGCCCCGGGGTGATGATCGGGCGGTCGGCGACGACGCGCGGCGGATCGCCGATGCGGCGGTGCTCGTCGGGCCTGGCCCAGGGCCGGCGTACGCCGAGCTGCTCTGCGACGTCGAGGCCGGCCGACAGCGCATCCTCGTGGAAGCCGTAGCCGCAGTAGCTGCCGCAGAAATAGGTGTCGCGCACGCCCTGGATCGCATGCAGGCCGCGCTGCGCCCGGATCGCGGCGGCGTCGTACATCGGATGATCGAAGGCGAAGCGCGCGTAGGCCGCCGCGGGCAACGGCGTGCGGCCGGGATTGACCGAGACGAACAGCGGCGTCTCGTCCGGCAGGTTTTGTAGCCGGTTCATCCAGTAGGTGACACTCACGGCCTGCTCCCCGGCCCTCATCGCGTCGGATCGGCGATCGGTGACATAATTCCAGCTCGACCAGACACTGCGCCGCTTCGGCATCAGGGACAAATCGCCGTGCAGCCAGACCTCGTTCGAGGAATAGGCGAAGCAGCCCAGCAGGTCGCGTTCCGGCGCGTCGGCATCCTCCAGGAGCGCCAGCGCCTGGTCGGCGTGGCAGGCCAGCACGATCTTGTCGAAGCGATCCCAGTGGCCCGAGGCGTCGCGCACCTGGACGCCGCCCTCGGCGCCGGACGGGCCGCGCCGGATGGCGCGCGCGGGTGTCGCGAGGCGCGCCCTGGCACGCAGCGGCGTGGCGATGCGCTCGACATAGGAGCGACTGCCGCCGCTCACCGTGCGCCACTGCAGCTGCGGGCCGATCGTGAGCAGCCCGTGGTTGTTGAAGAAACGCACGAAGCTCTGCGCCGGATAGTCGAGCATGCGGCCCATCGGCGTCGACCAGATGCAGGATGCCATCGGCACCAGGTAGCGGTCGCGGAAGGCTTTGCTGAAGCCCGCGTCGTCGATGAAGTTGCCGATGGTGAAGTCGAGGTTCTCGCATTCCTCGAGCAGGCGAGGCGCCAGGCGGTTGAAACGCAGGATGTCGTGCGTCATGCGCAGGAACGAGGGTCGCATGACGTTGCGCCGCTGGCCGAAGTAGCCCGCGAAGGAGCTGCCGTATTCGAACCGACCCTCGTCGAGACTGACGGCAAACGACATGTCGGAATTCTCGGTCGGCACGCCGAGGTGATCGAACAGGGCGATCAGGTTGGGATAGTTGCGCTCGTTGAACACGATGAAGCCGACATCAACTGGCCGTGTGCCGCCCGCCACTGGTGCGTCGACCGTGCAGGAATGACCGCCGAAACGATCCTCGCGCTCGTAGAGCACAACCTCATGCTTGCGGCTCAACAACCAGGCTGCGCCCAGTCCGGCAACACCGGCGCCAATGACGGCGATCTTCATTCGAAGCAACTCCCTGACATTCATCATACATACGCCGATGACGGCGGGACGGATGAGGATGACCCCCTTCGCCCCCCTTCGGGGGCACTTCCCCCGCAAGCGGGGGCAGAGAACTAGAGCCTTCTCCTCCCCCGTTATCGGGGGAGGTGGCCGAAGGCCGGAGGGGGAAGGCCCCAGCCGAGATCAAGCGTTGCGCTTGATCGTCCGGAAAGCGACCAGCGCGCGTTCGCGGGCGGCGGCGTGGTCGACGAGACGGGCCGGATAGATTTCCGGCGGCAGCGGCTGCTTGGCGGTCCACGGCCGATGGATGGCTTCCGCCGGCAGGCTTGCGAGTTCGGGAATCCAGCGGCGCACGTAGTCACCGCTGGGATCGAACTTCTCGCCCTGCAGGACAGGGTTGAAGACGCGGAAGTAGGGCGCGGCATCGGCGCCGCTGCCGGCGACCCATTGCCAGCCGGTGGCATTGTTGGCTGGATCGGCATCGACCAGCGTGTCCCAGAACCAGCGCT
This sequence comes from Reyranella sp., assembly GCA_029946105.1. GTDB lineage: Bacteria > Pseudomonadota > Alphaproteobacteria > Reyranellales > Reyranellaceae > Reyranella. The sequence continues at coordinate 23,570 of JAQSDW010000218.1, forward strand.
CGCCGGCGCGCCAGTCGATCAAAAGATCCTTGGTGAGGAACGAAGCCGTGATCATGCGCACGCGATTGTGCATCCAGCCCGTCGTCCATAATTCGCGCATGCCGGCGTCGACGATCGGATAGCCGGTGCGGCCGCGCCGCCAGGCCTCCAGCGTGCCGGTCGCTTCCTGCCACGGAAAGACGTCGAACTCGGGCCGGAAGTTGCGCTGCGCCAGATCGCCGAAATGGAACAGGAGATTGTAGGCGAATTCGCGCCAGCCGAGCTCGGCCAGGAATTTCTCGACGGCGGCGGAATGGCCGAGGCCGGTCGCGGCGCGCCAGATCTGGCGCGGGCTGATCTCGCCAAAGGCAAGATGCGGCGACAGGCGCGAGGTGCCGTCGACTCCCGGCAGATCGCGCGCCTGCCGGTAGCGCGCCAGCGCATCGTCGAGGAAATCCGTGAGCCGCCGCGCCGCCGCCGCTTCGCCCGGCGTCCACCTCGTGCGCATGCCGCCCGCCCAGTCCGGCGCGGTCGGCAGGAGTTTCCAGTCCGCGAGCTTGTCGCTCGTCGGCCAGGTGCCCGGTCCGGGCAGGACCTTGGGCGCGGGCAGGGGCGTGCTGGGCAGCCGCAAGGCGCGGCAGGCGCGCCAGAATGCGGTGAAGACCTTGAACGGCTGGCCGGTCTGGGTCGCCACTTCCCACGGCTCGAACAGCAGGTTGGCCTTGTGGCTTTCGGCGATCACGCCGCGGGCCGTAAAGGATTGTTTTAGCCGCGCGTCGCGATCGCGTGCGCCTTGGCCGTAGACGCGGTTCCAGTAGACCGACGTGGCGCCGCAGGCTGCCGCCAGCTCGGCGATGGCCGGCTCGGCCGGGCCCTGCCGCAGCACCAGCCGCGAGCCCAGCGCGCGCAGCGAGGCATCGAGCGAGGCGAGGCTATGATGCAGCCACCAGCGCGAGGCGGCGCCCGGCGCCCGCACGCCCTCGGTTTCCCCGTCCAGCACATAGACCGGCACCACGGGCTGGCCGGAGCCGAGCGCCGCCAGGAGCGCGGGGTTGTCCGCCAGGCGGAGGTCGTTGCGAAACCAGACGATGCATGCCGACATGGTCGGCATACGCTCGGGATTGCGGAGTGGATCACCCTTCAAGACGCGGTCCTGCGGACCGCTCCTCAGGGTGAGGTATTTACTGGTACAACGAACAACCTCATGCTGAGGAGGCTGCGGAGCGGCCGTCTCGAAGCATGGGCAACAGTATGAGTGCCCCCGCCTAGGACCTGGGGCACACCGGCACTTTGTGCATTTCCAGGCTCGCCAGGTCGGCGGTGACGGACAGCAGGCCGGTTTCGACCGTCAGCCGGTCGAGCACGCCGTTGTCGAACACCAGCGCCGTCACCGAGAACAGCGGCTTCTGGTCCTGCTGCCGGCCGCGGGTGAAGTTCATGAACACCGGCCACGATTTGCCGCCGGGCAGCGCGACCGGCTTGTCGGCCGGGCGGGGGCTGCGCACCGTGGCCTTGTCCTGTTCCGTGACCTCGATCAGGAAAGCATCGCCGATCACTTCGGCATCGAACATCAGGGCCGGGAAGGACGCGGCGCCAGCGTTCAGCCGGTCGATCAGATGGGCGATGGCCGCTGTCGGCAGCAGCGTGGGCGGCGGCAGGGTGAACAGGTTGGGCGGGCTGCCAGCATAAATCACCTCGGCGCGCAGGTCGCCCGCCTGGCGCTGGACCTTGCCCTTGATCTCGCGCGGGTTGCCGTTCTGGGTCTGCACGACGCCGTAGCGGAAGGCGTTGCGCGTCTCCTCGCTGTCGAGCTTGGAGGCCAGGCTCATCTTCCACGAGGCGGTGAGCGCGATCTCGGTCTTGATGTTGCGCTTGAGGTGCCAGCCGGCGCAATCCTGGGTGAGATCGTGCACGGCCGTGCCGATACGCGGCGCATTGGCGGCGGCGCCCAGGCGCAGCACATATTCGGCGCGGTGCGGCATGATCTCGGCCGCGGCTTCCCCGGACCACAGAAGCGTGGGTGACAGCAGGGCAAGCGTGGAGACGAAACTCACAAACGGACGCATGGCGGCACCTTGCGCACGAGGCCAGGGGCGGTCAATCGTGCGCGCCATGACTTGGCGGCAACTTGTGGCGGGATTTTGGTCGAAGCTCTGGCCCGGGGTCTGGTTGGGCCAGGCCGATCCGCCGGCCATGGCGTCGGCCGACCGGCAGGCCGACACGGTAGAGGTCTTCAAGGCCGCGCGCCGGCTGGAACTCAAGAGGGCCGGCGGCGTGCTGAAGAGTTATCGCGTGGCGCTGGGATTTGAGCCGGAGCGGCACAAGGAGCGCGAGGGCGACGGCCGCACGCCCGAGGGCGCCTACACGATCGACGCCCGCAATCCTAAAAGCACCTTCCATCTCTCGCTGCGCGTCTCCTATCCCGACGACAGCGACACGGCGCAGGCCGCGGCGCGGGGCGTGCCGCCCGGTGGCGACATCTATATCCACGGCCAGCCCAACGGCCCGCGCAAATTCACATCAGGCCATCCGGACAAGGACTGGACCACCGGCTGCGTCGCCGTCACCGATGCGGAGATGCGTGAGATCTGGTCGCTGGTGCCCACGGGCGCGCGCGTGGTCATCCACCCGTGATGCTGGCATGACGCCCACCATGAACGCCTTCGACTTCGAATGTGCCGGCGAGACGCTGCAGGCGCTGCCGCAGGGCGCGCTGTACTGGCCGGCGCGTCGCCTGTTGGCCGTGGCCGATCTGCATCTGGAGAAGGGTTCGTCCTATGCCGTCGCCGCACGCAAGCTGTTGCCACGCTACGACACGCGCCAGACGCTGGCGGCGCTCGGCGCGCTGATCGACGCGCTGGCGCCCAAGACGGTGGTGTGCCTGGGCGATTCCTTCCACGACCGCGAGGCCGCCGCCCGCCTGCCCGACGACGAGCGCGGCGAGATCGAGCGCCTGACCCGGCGCACGCGCTTCGTCTGGATCGCCGGCAACCACGATCCCGCGCCGCCGCCTGCCGGATGGGGCGAGGTCGCCGAGGAAATCGCCGACGGCCCCATGGTGTTCCGTCACGAGGCGCACTTCGGCCCGGTGCGCGGCGAGATTTCCGGCCATTACCATCCCGTCGCCGCCTTGACGGTGCGCGGCCGCGGCTTTCGCAGGCGCTGCTTCCTGACAGATGGCCGGCGGCTCATCCTGCCGGCGTTCGGCGCCTATGCCGGCGGCCTCAATGCGCTGGATCCCGCGATCGCGCAACTTTTCCCCGACGACTACGACGCGCTGCTGGTCGGCCGTGACGCAGTGCGACGGCTGTCGTGGCGGCAGCTCCGGCCGGATGCGGCGGCGTTGGGGTGAGGGGGAGTGTATTAGAAACTGGAGGAGCTTCAGGGGTTCAGGTTAATGTTAGCGCCGGAAGCGTGGCTACTCCCATCCAACTTGTGACAGGAGCCGGTGCCTAGTTTCGTGGTCCCGGTGGTGTCCCGCTCTCCACGCGGGCGAAGCAAGGGGTTTCAGGTCCCAGGACCTGACCGCGAGCCACTGGCGCAGAGGCGCAAGCCCTGCGGACCAACAATATAGTCGATGCTTCCCTCATGGCCGTCAGGGAGGCGCCGCAAACGACGCGACCAGAGGAACAATACCCGCGCACCTTAACCCCTTGGCGCGGTCGTCTGCCTGCAGTGCTTGCTCCCTCGCGGGGGGCCTGTGCTGCAGGCCGCCCGACCGGACATGCCCGGCCCCTCGACCGCGCCCTCGCGAATCATGGGGGCGCAGGTCGCAACAATCAGTCGGTTCGTGGAAGGTCACTCCAGCGGATCGGCGCAAATGCCGGGAGAAATCCGGCGAGCCCTCTCGTCGCCCCGGGCCATTGGGGCGATGTCCCGTGACCACCGGCCTCCTCGTCCCCACCGTCTTCGGACGCCGAGGGGATTGCCGGTTTCCAGGGGACTCCAGAACCGCGTGGAGCGGACAAATCCAGACAACTCCAGACACACCGTTTCAAGTGTCAGGAGTTGTCGGGAAAGACACCTCGTCGAGACGACGGGAGGAGTGACAGCACTCTAAAATCTTTGACCATGCCCCGGCCGGCGCATTCGCCGGTTACGCTCCAATCGAGGAGGAGGGGTTCGTCCCGCGGTCATGTGCCGTGCGTAGCAACGAATGGCTGCCCTCGCTGGAGACCGTCCAGTGGCAGGGTGGACCGAAGGCGCGAGAAAACGTGCCCCAATATGGACTTAGACGGTCTGCTGCGGCTTTCGGACCGCAGGTCGATGTTCCGATGTCACACGTCCCTGTCACAGAAAATGTCACAACTTGGTGTGACACTTTGGGTGTGACACGCCCGCCGCTACTAGCGCGGCAGGTCGTACTTGAGGGTCACCTCGCCGAGACCGTCGATCTTGCCGGTGGCGGTGCTGCCGGGCGGCACGAACTGGCAGGCGACCATGCTGCCGGTCGAGACGATCATGCCCTTCTTCAGGGTCTTGCCATGGTCGCCCAGCTTGTTGGCGAGCCAGGCCAGCGAATTGTAGCAGTGGCCCAGCACGTCGCCGGAGTGGCCTTCGCGCACCACCTTGCCGTCGAAGGAGATCGAGCCCTCGAGGTTGCCGAGGTCGAGCTTGGCCCAGTCCTTGGTCGGCTTGGCCAGCAGCGAGCCGCCGTTCCAGCCTGCATCCATGATCAGCGGATTGACGGCGAGGCGGCTGTAGTCGGCGCCGCGGTCCTCGATCAGCTCGAAGCCGGCGCGGGCCGAGCCGACGTAGGGCGCGATCGAGTCCTTGTCGTAGTGCTTCTTCTTCGGCTTGGGCACGTCGGCGTTCACTGTGAGGATGATCTCGAGCTCGACGCCCAGCCGCGTCCAGCGGTCGGCGCGGACGGTGGCCTTGTGCTCGAACACGCGCTTCTTGCGGATCGGCCCGTAGGCGGGACCGCGCAGGCCGGTCTGTTCGAAGATCTGCGGCGAGGTGAGAGCAATCTTGTAGCCCACCAGCGGGCCCTGCTTCACCACCTGCTTCTTGAGGAAGGCGTCCTGGACCTTGTAGGCGAGGCGTTCATCGTCGGTGGCGAATTGCGACGGCCACCAGCCGACGACGGCGCGGGCCTTGTCGACCTGATGCAGCCAGTTGGCGACCTTGGCGATGTTGAGGGCCATCGTTCTTCCTCCCCTTGCTTGATCTCGTGCGGGCCGCATAGTGCCACCATGGCGGCGAAAGAGTTGCAAAATTTTGGGCCCGTGCGCGCCGGCGCGCTCGTGGGTGTCGTGCTGGCGGGCGGCGAGGGCAAGCGCATGGGGCCGGGGCCGCTGAAACCTCTGCGCCGGCTGGCCGGCCGGCCGATGGTGGCCCATGTCGTCGCGCGCCTGCGGCCGCAGGTCATGGACCTCGTGGTGATCGCCAACGAACCCGCCGCGGCCTTCCGCGCGCTCAAGGTGGCGGTGATCGCCGATCCGCCCGACATCCGGCGCGCCGCCAAGCGCGAAGGCCGCAAGCTCGGGCCACTGGCCGGAATCCTGGCCGGCATGGAATGGGCGCTGGCGCATCATCCGCATGCCGGCTGGATCCTGACGGCGCCGGCCGACGTGCCGTTCCTGCCGCTCGATCTCACCGTTCGTCTTTGTGGCCATATGCATGTGCCGGAGCCCGACGTGCTGATGGTGCGCCACGGCCGTCGCCGCGAGCACACGATCGCGGTCTGGTCGGTGAAGCTCGCCGCCGATCTCCGGCGCGCGGTGCTGGAGGAGGGGGTGCGCCGGGTCGAGGAATTCGCCCGCCGCTATAACTTTGCCGAGCTGGTCTGGCCGGGTCGGGCGGACCCGTTCCTGAATGTCAACACGCCGGCCGAATTCGCGCTGGCGACGCAGCGGCTGGCGTCAAGTTTCCGTGACCACAGGCTATCGAAGCGATAGCCGGCGTATGACGGACGGTGCCTTTGGCTTGGCGTATGATCCCGCTATCACCATTGAGGAGACCCGCATGACCAAGACCCGCATCGCCATCGCCTCGGCAATCGCCTCGGCCCTCGCCGCCGCCCTGGTGGCGCCGATGGCCGTCCAGGCCCAGGGCAACATGGAGAAGTGCTACGGCATCTCCAAGGCCGGCAAGAACGACTGCCAGACCGCGAGTTCCTCGTGCGCCGGTACCTCCAAGAAGGACGCGCAGACCGACGCGTGGCTCAGCGTCCCCAAGGGCGCCTGCGAGAAGATCGTCGGCGGCAGCCTCGCCGCCAAGAAGTAGTCTCATGGATCTGGTCACCGGCATCGGGCTGCGCGCGCCGCATCTTGCGGAGATCGCACGCGACCGGCCGGCGACCGGCTTCCTCGAAATCCACGCCGAGAACTATCTCGGCGCCTCGCCTGCGCGCCAGATGATCGAACGCCTGCGCGAGACCAATACCTTTTCGATCCACGCTGTCGGCCTGTCGCTGGGCTCCGCGGAAGGCCTCGACGAGCGCCATCTCGACCGTGTCGCCGCGCTGGTGAAGCGGCTCGAGCCGGCTTACGTGTCGGATCATCTGTCGTGGAGCGTCCACGGCGGCCGCTATTTCAACGACCTCCTGCCGCTGCCCTACACCGAGGAAGCACTCGACGCCGTGGTGCGCAACGTCGGGCGCCTGCAGGAGGCACTGGGCCGCCAGGTTTCGATCGAAAATCCGTCCTGCTATCTGGCGTTTGCCCATTCGACGCTCACCGAGCCGGAGTTTCTGGCGGAGCTGGCGCGACGGAGCGGCTGCGGTCTGCTGCTCGACCTGAACAACATCGTCGTGACGGCGCACAACCTGCGCCTCGATCCACACGATTGGCTGCAGGCGCTGCCGGACAAAGCGATCACCGAATATCACCTGGCAGGCCATGCCGTGAACGACTGCGATGGCGAGCCCCTGCTGATCGACGATCACGGCAGCCGCGTCGGCCCCGAGGCTTGGTCCCTGTTCGACGAAATCGTCAGGCGCTACGGCGCGCGACCCACCCTCATCGAATGGGACACCGACATTCCCGCCCTTTCCGTGCTGCTCGACGAAGCCGCGAAGGCCGACCGCGCGATCACGATGGCGAACCCCGATGCAGCTCGCGCTGCCTGATCTCCAGGCAGCGTTTGCTGCCCATGTTGCCGGCGTCGATCGCCCCGATCTGGTTGCAGCTGTTGTTGGCGACACGATCCCCGCCGAGGCACGGCTGCGCGTCTATCGACATCATGTGAGCCACAGTCTCTCGGCAGCACTCGCCGCGACCTTTCCCACGGTGCAGGCCTTGGTAGGCGAGGCGTTCTTTCGCGGCCTGGCGCAGGGCTTCGTCGCCGAGGCGCTGCCCGCGCAGCCGGTGCTGACCGAATATGGCGCCGAGTTCCCGGCCTTCGTCGCGACCCATGAGCCCGCACGCGCCTTGCCGTACTTGGCCGACATTGCCAGCCTCGACTGGGCACTGAACGTCGCCTTCCACAGCCCGGAGGGGCGGCGGGTCGCCGCGGTCGACCTGGCCGGGATCGCGGCGGAGCGGCTGCCATCGCTCTCGATCGTCCTGCCCGAGGGCGCGAGCTTGATCCGCTCGCTCTACCCGATCGACCGGATCTGGAAAGCCTCCCAGCCCGGCGCCTCCGCCGACACGGTCGACCTGGAGGCTGGCCGGGCGGATCTTCTGGTGCTGCGCCGGGCCGACGATGCGGCGTTCATTGTCCTGGACACGGGCGAGGCGGCCTTCGTGGCCGCGCTGGTCGAGGGAGTCTCTCTAGAGAGCGCGGCGGAGGGCGCGCTGAGCGCCGATCCTTCATTCGATCTGTCTGCGGCCTTCGCCCGACTGCTTACTTTGGAGGCATTTGCTGCGTTGCAGCAGAGCTGGGGTGGGTAGCCTTTCAAAGGCTCCCGAATATGACCTTTTGTTAAATGGATTTTATGTTGCAGCGCACGACAAGAATCCACCGCCGGCCATGAACGATCTTGCAGCGTAACCGACCGTCCCTATACTCCGCGCGCCTTGAAAGTCCGCCTTTCCCCGAGGCGGATGTGCAGTCGCTGCGAGTGGAGTTGCCGACGATGTCGATTACGTTGCCGCAGAATTACCGGCCTACCGACCGCGAATCTTTCATGAACCCGATGCAGCAGGAGTACTTCCGGCAGAAGCTGCTGAAGTGGAAGAACGAGCTGATCGAAGAATCCAATCAGACGTTGCAGAACATGCAGGAGGAGAGCCTGGCGCAGCCCGATCTCGCCGATCGAGCCACCGCCGAGACCGACCGCTCGCTCGAACTGCGCACCCGCGACCGCTTCCGCAAGCTGATCTCCAAGATCGATCAGGCCATGAAATCGATCGAGGAAGGCACTTACGGATATTGCGAGGAGACCGGCGAGCCGATCTCGCTGAAGCGGCTTGAGGCTCGTCCGATCGCGACGCTCTCGGTCGAGGCGCAGGAGCGCCACGAGCGCATGGAACGGACGCGCCGTGACGAAGGCGCCGACTGATACTCTCTAGCTCTTCGCCTCGTTCTGCATATCCTGACGATTGAGCGCGCGGCCCGCACGGCCGCCGCCGGGCTTGCCGTCGCGCCATGCGATGGCGCCGTTGCAGATCACCGTATCGATGCCCCTGGCCGGCGCGATCGGCTTCTCGAAGGTCGCCGTGTCGATCACCGTGGCCGGATCGAAGATGCAGAGGTCGGCGTAGAAACCGGCCTTCACCTCGCCGCGCTTGGTGAGGTGGAAGCGTTGCGCCGAATATGACGTCATGCGGCGCACGGCGTCCTCCAGCGAAAAGAGCTTCAGGTCGCGTGAGTAGTGGCCGAGCACGCGCGGGAAGGTGCCCCATAGGCGCGGATGCGGATGGGCGTCGAACGGGATGCCGTCCGAGCCGATCATCGCGCCGGGGTGGGCCATCGCCGCCTGCACGTCCTTCTCGTCCATCATGAAGTAGATGGCGCCTGCGGGCTGGATGCGGTCGGCGGCTTCCTTCATCGAGCAGCCCATTTCCTGGGCGATATCCTTGAGGTCGCGACCGCTCAGCCCGGGCACCTTGTCGGACCAGGTGATCAGCACCTTGTCGGCGCGCTCCAGCATGTCGGAGCGCAGGATCGTCGAGCCGGCGATATACGGATAGACATCGAAGGCGATCTGCTGCTGCTTCATCGCGTCGGTGAACTTGGGCAGGGTCTCCGCCATGCGGCCGAAATTCGTGCGGCCCGAATTCTTGTGGTGCGAGACGATGATTTCCGCGCCGGCGCGGCGGCCGATCTCGAAGGTCTCGTCCATCGCCTTGATGATATGATCGCCCTCGTCGCGCATGTGCGCGGTGTAGACGCCCTTCCATTTGCCGAGCGGCGCGGCCACTTCGGCGACCTCGTCGGTGGAGGCATGGCTGGACACGGCATAGAACAGGCCGCTCGACATGCCGATCGCGCCCTGTTCCAGGCTCTGGTCGAGCAGCTCGCGCATCTGCTTGATCTCGGGTGCCGTGGCGACGCGGTTGAGATCGTCACCCATGGCGTTCATGCGGAGCGTCCCGTGGCCGATCAGGAAGGCGCCGTTGATCGCGGGCATGGCCGCCTCGACCTTCTTCGCGAAGCCCGCGAAGTCCTTCGAGAGGTTCTCCTTCTTCTTGATGATCAGCGACATCCAGTGGCCGACCTCGGTGTGAAGATAGGGTGCAGCCGAGACGCCGCAATTGCCGCAAACCACCGTGGTCACGCCTTGGCTCGCCTTCATCGCCATTGTGGGATTATCGATCAGCGCGGTGTCGTCGTGCGTATGCACGTCGATGAACCCCGGCGCCACGACCTTGCCCGTGGCATCGATCTCGTTGTCGCCCTTCAGCGAGCCCGGCGCGCCGACCGCGGCGATACGGTCGCCCTTCAGCGCCACGTCGCCGGCGAACAGCTTCTTGCCCGTGCCATCGGCCACCTGGCCGTTGCGGATGACGATGTCGTAAGCGGCCATAATGGAACTCCTAGGCTTCATTGCGGCCGAGCCGCATGTCGAGGTCGAACGGATAGAGCGGCCGCTTGACCCTGGTGTACTTGAAGAGCTTGAGGTCGGAAGCGGTGCAGCCGTCGCCGTCGCACATCACGATATGCTTGGCGATCGGCTCGAAGCCGGCGCGGAAATGCTGGCGCGACTTGATCAGCACGAACTTCTTGCGGCGCGGGTCGATGCCGCAATGGGTGAAGACGCCGAGGTCGTAGGGCTCGGCGCGCTTTTCGGAGACCACGATCTGCATCTTGCCGGTGTCGAGCACGGCGGTACGGCCCATGCGCACGGTCGTGCCGGTGGCCATCGGGCCGGTGACGGTGAATTGACCATCGGTAATGGCCTTCACCTTGCCGGTGATCCTGAGCGGCTTGCCCTTGAGGCCCATGGCCGGCATGTCGATCTTGCCGCCGAGATCCAGCGTCACCTCGGCGCCGACGCCCGCCTTGATCATCTGCTCGACGCAGCCGGGATCGCAGATCGGGCCGGCGCAGGCATCTTCCATGCCCTGGGCGATGGCCTCCTCGATGACGCTCATCACGTCCTGGGTGCCGCCCGAGGCGGTGTTGTCGCCATGGTCGGCCATCACCACCGGGCCGCCTTCCAGCGACTTGGCACGCGCTACCTGAACCTGGAGCGGTTCGGGATGGAACAGGAAGCCTTCGCGCTTTTCCCATGCGGTATCGAGGATCTTGTTCAGCAGGACCTCGCCTTCGGCCGTGCGCTTGTCGCAGACGATGACGGAGGAGAGCGCGAGGTGAGGGATGTCGGCCTGTGGGAAGCCGCCGAACACCGAGGCGTTCAGTACCTGCCCGGTGTCCTCGGCCTGGTTGGCCATGCCCATCAGCGTCTTCATCGGCTCGCGCGATGGCGTATGGACCAGCGAGCTGCTCATGATCGGCCGGTTGCCCCACACCATCCTGGGCTCGATCTCGCCGGCCAGCGTCCGCATCAGCGTGCGCCCGGCGCGGCGCGCCGTGTCGGCCATGTCGATGTGCGGATAAGTGCGGTAGCCGGTGATGATGGTGGCGCCGTCGATCATGGCGTCGGTCATCTGGGTATGGAAATCGAGCGCCACGGCGATCGGCACGTCGGGCGCGATCTTGCGGATGCGGTTCAGCAGTTCGCCTTCGCCGTCGTCATAGTGCTCCGCCACCATGGCGCCGTGCAGCGCCAGGAGGATGGCATCGCAACCCTTCCTGATCTCGTCGACGATGGCCGTTGTCATCTGCTCGTAGGCGGCCTTGGTGACAAGGCCCGAGGGATGGGCCGACGCGGCCATCGGCACGGTGAATTCGGCCCCGGCCTTGCGGGCGACCTCGATGAACCCCCCGAGCGAGGTATTGGTGCCCTCGGCTTCCTTGATGGCCAAGGGGCCGCTCAGATCGCCGGCGCGGGCGAAAGAGGCGATCGGGGTGGGCAGGGGCGAGAACGTGTTCGTCTCATGCATCATCATCGCAACCACGAACTTTTTCGCCAAAACCGCCTCCAACCCAAATTAAACCCTTGAGCAATCTACATAATGGCACGCCACCTGCGTCTGGAGGAGCATTGCACCCAGTGCAGAGCTGCGTCGCGGAAGTATGGTGCGTTGCAAGAAAGACACACCCGGATTCGATCTCTTCATCGTCTAAATATGCGAATTTAGGGCTCTTTTTCGCCCTTGCAATCTCTTCGCAGGTGCACCATTCTCTGTGGGCAGCAAACGTCACCTCGGTGACCTTCATTGTTTGCTGTATGCCCGTCTTGGGCGTTTCCTCCCTAAACTCGGGCCGTGCTTGTCACGGCCCTTTTTTTTGGCGGTTTCCTCGAGGCTTATTCGGCGGCGAGCGGCCGCGGGAGCAGGATTTCGACGGCTTGATTACCCATTTCCTCAAGCAATCCGGCCATCACGCGCTCTAGGACGCCAGCCGTGGGCAGCCTCTCGAGCCTTGCTTCATCCATGTAGAGCGCGCGATTTATTTCGATCTGCAGTGCGTGGCGAGCGAGTGCCGGACGACCGTAGCGCTGCGTCGTGAAGCCACCTGCGTAAGGCTGGTTGCGCAGGACCCGCAGGCCGCGCTTAGCCAGCCAGTGCTCGGCGCATTCGACCAGCTCGGGCGCACACGATTCGCCGTGGTTGTCGCCCAGCACGATATCGACGCGGGAATCGCGCTCACGCGGGGCCAGGCTCGACACGGACGACGGCATCGAATGGGCGTCGATCAGCAGCGCGGCGCCGAACCGGCCGTAGGTCTGTTCGACCAGGCTCGACAAAGTCAGATGATAAGGCCGCCAGCAGGTTTCGAGCCGGTGCTCGATCATTTCCGCCGGAACCCGGTCGCGGTAGATCGCCTCGCCACTGGCCGCCACGCGCGGGATCATGCCGAGGCCGGCGGCGACGCGGGTCGTCCGGTGATTGAGCGGGCGCGGCAGCGGTCCCTCGAACATCGCCGGATCGAGTTCGTAGGGTTCGCGGTTGGCGTCGACGTAGGAGCGCGGGAAGCGGGCAGCCAGAAGGGGCATGCCGAGCGCCGGTGCGGCACTAAACAGCTCGTCGACGAAGGCGTCTTCGGCCCGGCGCAAGGCGGCAAGCGGCACGGCGACCTGGGCGAGGAATTCGGCCGGATAGCGCGAGCCGCTGTGCGGCGAGGCGACCACTATCGGGAGGGTCTGACGCTCCGGCAGGCGGAGGTCCAAGGCGTGATGACCGGGGTACTCGTGATCGGGCGGGGGCGACGCTAAATCCATCCCAGCCTCATAGCGCGCGGGGAGAGGCGCGTCACGCACCTGCTCTTGCCAAGCCCCGGGGAGCGATGTAGACGACCGGGCTTCCACGTCTGCCTGTGTTCCGACACAGCGCGACGCAAGCGGCGATGGGCGCGTAGCTCAGCGGTAGAGCACTGTCTTGACATGGCAGTGGCCACAGGTTCGATCCCTGTCGCGCCCACCATCGCCCCACCACAAGCTCTTGATCTCGATCGAGCGCCATCGGACTGTAGAACGTCACTGGAGTTCCGATGTCCGATTTCTTCTCCCTCTACAGCCATGACTTTGTGCGCATCGCCTGCTGCGTTCCGCGCACCCGGGTCGCCGATGCGCCGTTCAACCTTGCCGAAACGCTGAGGCTGGCGGCCGAGGGGGACAAGGCAAGTGCCGGGCTCATGGTCTTCCCGGAACTCGGGCTGTCGTCCTATGCGATCGAGGACCTGTTGCTGCAGGACGCGCTGCTCGACGAGGTCGAGCGATCCATTGCCGAGGTCGTGAAGGCGTCGAAGAAACTCAATCCGGTCCTGATCGTGGGTGCACCGCTCAGGGTGCGCGGACGGCTCTACAACACCGCCATCGTCGTCCATCGTGGCACGATCCTGGGCGTGGTGCCCAAGATCTACCTGCCGAACTATCGCGAATTCTACGAGAAGCGGCATTTCGTGTCGGGCGCCAACGTGCTGGAGCCGGAAATCAGGCTCGCCGACCAGACGGTACCGTTCGGCAACGACTTCCTCTTCCGCTCGACCGGCAGTGTGCCGTTCACCTTCCACGTCGAGATCTGCGAAGACATCTGGGTGCCGGTGCCGCCGTCGAGTCATGCAGCCCTTGCCGGCGCGGAAGTGCTGGTGAACCTGTCGGCCAGCAACATCACGATCGGCAAGGCCGAGACGCGGCGTCTGCTGTGCGGCAGCCAGTCGTCGCGCGCCGTCGCGGCCTATGCCTATTCGGCGTCCGGGGCGGGCGAGTCGACGACCGATCTTGCGTGGGATGGCCATGCGGCCATCTTCGAATGTGGCGACCAGCTCGCCGAGTCAGAACGCTTCGCCAAGGAGTCGGTCGTCATCCAGGCCGATATCGACCTCGGCCGCATCCGCCAGGAGCGGCTGCGCTACAATGCATTCGCCGACTGCGCGGCCAACGAAGGCGAGCGCGTGACGCGTTTCCGCGCCCTCACGTTCGAACTCGATGCGCCGAAGAAGAGCGTGCCGCTACAGCGCGCCATCGAGCGGTTTCCCTACGTGCCGTCGGATCCGGCCAAGCTGCGCGACAATTGCTACGAGGCCTACAACATCCAGGTCCAGGGCCTGGCCCAGCGACTGCAGTCGAGCCGCGTCCAGCGCGCCGTCATCGGCGTGTCGGGCGGTCTCGATTCGACGCACGCGTTGCTGGTGACCTGCCGGGCGATGGACCTGCTGGGCCTCGATCGCAAGAACGTGCTGGCCTACACGATGCCGGGCTTCGGTACCTCGGACAAAACCCACAAGAACGCCTGGAAGCTCATGCGCGAGCTGGGCGTCACGGCGGCCGAGATCGACATCAAGCCGACGGCCAGGCAGATGTTGACCGACATCGGCCATCCGTTCGGCCGCGGCGAGAAGGTCTACGACGTAACCTTCGAGAACGTGCAGGCAGGGCTGCGCACGGATTACCTGTTCCGGCTGGCCAACCAGCACAGCGGCATGGTGGTCGGTACGGGCGATCTATCGGAGCTTGGCCTCGGCTGGTGCACCTATGGCGTGGGCGATCACATGTCCCACTACAATCCCAACGGCTCGGTTTCAAAGACGCTGATCCAGCACCTGATCCGTTTCGTTGCCGCCTCGGGCGATGTCGATACGGATACGGCCGCCACGCTGCACGACATTCTCGATACCGAGATCTCGCCGGAACTGATTCCGCCGGGCGAGGGCGGCGTCATCCAGTCGACCGAGCAGTCGGTCGGTCCCTATGCATTGCAGGACTTCAATCTCTATTATCTGACGCGGCTCGGCTACCGGCCTTCGAAGATCGCCTTCCTCGCCTGGAACGCCTGGCACGATGTCGACAAGGGCGCCTGGCCGGCCAATGTGCCGGCGGGATCCAAGCGCGCCTTCACGCTGGAAGAGATTCGCAAGTGGATGACTCTCTTCCTGCGCCGTTTCTTCACCAACCAGTTCAAGCGTTCGGCGTTGCCCAATGGGCCGAAGATTTCGTCGGGCGGCTCGCTGTCGCCGCGTGGCGATTGGCGCGCCCCTTCCGACGGCAGCCCTGATGTATGGTTGGCCGAACTCGCCGGGCACGTCCCGGAGAAATAGAGACTGGCTTCCGCATAGAGAGGACGATCCATGCCACTCGAGATCAAGAAGACCGTGCAGCAGATGGTCGACGAGGCGAATGCCGCCATCGAGACCTTGCCGTTGGCCGAGGCGATGAAGGCCCATGGCGCCTCGGACGTCACCTTCATCGACATTCGCGATCCGCGCGAGCTGTGGCGCGATGGCACGATCCCCGGTGCCATCAACGTGACGCGCGGCATGCTCGAGATGTGGATCGACCCCAAGAGCCCCTACGCTAAGGAATTCTTCCAGACCGGCAACAAGTTCGTGTTCTTCTGTGCCGGCGCATGGCGTTCGGCGCTCGCGACCAAGACGGCGCAGGACATGGGCCTGACGCCTGTCGCGCATTTCGAGGGCGGCTTCGGCGCCTGGAAGAAGGCCGGCGGTCCGGTACAGACGGTCGAACCCAAGAAGTAGCCCGGGCGCGTCGACCCATGGGCGCCGAGCAGCCGCTGGTTCCACAGCCGACCGCGGTCGACTTCCCCGAGTTCCTGTCGATCCCGGTCCGCCTCGCGCGCAACGCCGCGCTCTTTCCCGCCAAGGCCGCGGTCAAGTGCGAGGGCACGACACGAAGCTGGCGCGACTTCGACCGGCGGGTGAACAGGATCGCCCGCAGCCTGGCCGGCATGGGCGTCGGCCGTGGCGACAAGATCGCGATCCTAGCAGTCAATTCGATCGACTATCTGGAAACCTTCATGGGCGGCCTGCGTGCTGGCGCCTGCGTCGTGCCGCTGTCGACGATGGCGGCGGCGGACGCGCTCGAGAAGATGCTCGACGACTGCGACGCCAAGGTTCTGTTCTTGTCGGAGCGGTATCGCGGGCTTGTCGAACCCTATGAGGATCGACTGGGCAAGCTGATCGCCGGCGGTCGCATCGCCTACGATTTCGCCCGGCCGGGCTGGCGGAATTGCGAGGACTGGCTGGCGTCCGCCAGCGACGATGCCTTCTCGGTACCGATCGGCCTGCTCGATGATTTCAACATCATCTACAGTTCCGGCACCACGGGCCTGCCCAAGGGGATCCTGCACAGCCACGTCATGCGCGACATGCTGGCGGTGCGCTTCACGGCGTTCGACTACGGTCCGGACACGATCTCGCTGGCATCGACGCCGCTCTATTCGAACACGACACTCGTCTCGGTCCTGGCGACGATCGGTGTCGGCGGCACGATCGTCCTGATGACCAAGTCGGATGTGCCGAAGTTCCTGGAGATCGCTCAGCGGGAACGCGTGACGCATGCCATGCTGGTGCCGGTGCAGTACCAGCGTATCCTGGCGCATCCGGCCTTCGACAAATGCGACCTTAGTTCATTCAAGGTCAAACTCTCGACCAGCGCGCCGCTCAGGGCGCAGATCAAGGCCGATTGCCTGGCCCGCTGGCCGGGGCGCCTGATCGAGATTTATGGGCTTACCGAGGGCGCGGGGAGCTGCACGCTCGAGGCCAACCTCTATCCCGACAAGCTCCATACCGTGGGCAAGCCGGCCCTGGGCAGCGAGATCGTGGTCCTGGACGAGCAGGGCAGGGTGCTGCCGCAGGGCGAAGTGGGCGAGCTTGCCGGCCGCGCACCGCTGATGATGAAGGGTTATTACAAGCAGGACGACAAGACGCGCGAGCTCTTCTGGCACGATCGCGACGGCCGTCTGTTCTTCAAGTCGGGCGACATGGGCAAGATCGACGAGGATGGCTTCGTCGTCCTGCTCGATCGCAAGAAGGACATGATTATTTCCGGCGGCTTCAACGTCTATGCCGCCGACCTCGAGGTGCTGCTGTTGAAGCATCCCGACGTGATCGACGCAGCGGTGATCGGCGTCCCGAGCGATCAATGGGGCGAATCGCCGATGGCGTTGGCCGTGCGGACGCCGGGCTCGATAGCGACGGCGGAGGAGATCCGGACCTGGGCCAACGAGCGGCTCAGCAAGACGCAGCGCCTTGTCGCGGTGGAGTTTCGCGATCAGCTTCCGCGCAGTACAATCGGCAAGATCATGAAACGCGAATTGCGGGCGCCCTACTGGGAAGGCCGAGCCAGCAAGATTTGAGGACACGATGACCGAACCGACGCTGCGCTCCTCGCACCTTTTTACCCTGACCCTGCAGGTCGACCCGAACATGACGGACGTCGGCGAGACGCCCTATGGGCGCCGTCGCATCGCCACCGTCACGGGCGGCAGCTTCGAAGGCGAGGAGTTGCGCGGCAGCGTGCTGCCATCGCCGGGCGGCGACTGGCTGCTGCTGCGGCGCGATGGCATCCTGCAGCTCGACGTGCGGCTGACCCTCAAGACCGACGACGGGCATCTCGTCTACATGAGTTATCGCGGCATGCGCCACGGGCCCGCCTGGGTGATCGAGCAGCTCAACAAGGGCGAGAAGGTCGATCCCAGCCAGTACTATTTCCGATCGCTGCCGTGGTTCGAGACGTCGTCGGAGAAGTATCGGTTCCTGAACCGGATCGTCTGCGTGGCGACCGGCCGGCGCGAGCCGACGGGGCCGGTCTACGAGGTTTTCCAGATCCTCTAGCTTGCGATCCTGTCCAGCACGGGCAGGATGTATTCGCGGAACTTCGCCGGGTTCTCGCTCATCGGGAAGTGGCCGAGTTCCTTCATGACCTGGACCTCCACTCCCTGGATCTGGGCTGCCGTGCGCAGCGTGTCCTCAGCGGTGCACGAGAAGTCGTACTCGCCGGTCAGCAGGTAGAGCGGACAGACGCTGGTGTCGATGCCCTTCACCCGCTCGCGCAGGTCGCCATCGACCCGGTAGAAATAGAGGTCGCCCTTGAAGACGCCAGGGCCGCCTTGCATGTACATCCACAAGGTCTCGTACCGGCTCACATCCGGGCTCTGCGGTGCGATCAGGCCGGAGATCAGCGCGGCGCAGACTTCGCCACCGTGCACGTCGGGGCGATGCAGCCAGGCCGTGTCGTACCAGGGCTGCTGGAAATCGGCGGCTTCGAGCGCGATGAGTGCCCGGAACTCCGAGGCATGTTCGATCGCCAGGTTGAGCACGATGCGGCCGCCGATCGAGCAGCCCATGACGACCGGCCGGTCGAGTTCCATTGCCCGGCAGAAGGCGCGGATCGCTGCTGTATAGGAGGCCGTCGTCAGCCGGTACTCTGTCCGCTCCCAGCCGTCGGGCGGCGTCGACTTGCCGTGCCACGGCATGTCGAAAGCCAGCACCCGATAGCGTTTCGTGACGCCAGGGTCCGCCAGCAGATGGCGGAACTGTCGGCTGTCGGCGCCGGCGGTATGAAGGCAGACCAGGGGAATGCCGCCACCGCCTGCGGGGCCTGATTCCTCGAAGTAGACGCGATGGGCAACGCCATCGATCTCGAAGCGCACGTAGCGGCCGATCACCGGGTCGATTGCCGGCGCCATGGTCAGATCGCCTCCGGAAGTCGGCGCGGCAGTGCCAGCAGGTCCTTGAAGTACTGCAGGTTCTGTAGCAATGGCCGCAGGTCGCCCTGCATCGACGCGGCACCACGCTTGGTGAGCGCAAAGAGGTCGTGCCAGCCGGGCTCGGGCATCGGCCGCCAATGGCGCTGCCAGGCCTCCTCGGTGCCGCTGATCGAGAATGCCACCGAGCGCAGCAGGCGGGGCCCGCGGGCAAGTTCGGCGAGCGCGCCCTCGCGCAGGCTAAGATAAAAGGGCTCCGCGCCGATATCGATGCGGCAGTCCGCGCTGAGCCAGCCGCCGCGACGGCGCAGATCACTATCGGCGGCGAGCAGGTCGGGCAGTCGGGCGAAGCGTTCGGCAGGGCTCATTCCTGCAGAATGTACTCGATCTCCGATCCGTCGAAAGCCTTGAAAGCCGCCTTCACCCAGCGGCCGCGTTCGTCGAACCACTGGTCCATGGTGATATCGCCGGCGTAGCGATAGTGCGTGGCTTCGATCGAACGCGATGCCGTCTTGATGGTCTCGCGGCCGAGATCGGTGATCTTCACCTTCGACGGCGTGCCGTACTGGGTATTGAGCAGGGTCGACTGCTTGACCTGATTCTGGTTCCAGTGGGTCGATGGCATCATGGTGGCCGGCAAGGTCTCGGCGACGGAATTGTTGCGCTGCAGGCCCTGGTCGTTCATCGCGGCACCAGCAGCCGGCTCCGGGGCCTTCCGTTCGACCGCAAGCTGGTTGCCGTTCTGGTGCGCCTGCATCGTGAACAGTTTGCCGTTGTCGTCGGTCTTGGTGTCGATCGATTGCAGGGTCGAGCCGTTCCATATCTCGTTGCCGCGATGGCTGTAGCGGTAGACCGTCATCCCCATCGCCTTGACGGCAAAGTCGATCGAGGTCGACACGGCCCGCTTGTCGCCGCTGTGCTGAAACGTCAGCGTATGGGTGCCGATCGGCTGGCCATTGCGATAGACCGTGAAGGAATGGGTGTTGCCGTACGGAAAATCATCCGCCGCGGCGGCCGATACCGCCCCCGTTGCAACAAGAATTGACGCAAGAAACAACCGACGCATCTTCCAGCTCCTTGGTTCAATATACGTCGGAAACGTCCATCGGATCACCCTGCGATACCGTGCTCAGATGACCCGGTCCGCCCGCAACTGTTGGATAACGGCCGGGTCGTAGCCAAGTTCCTGCAGAATCTGGTCGGTATGCTCGCCGAGGCCAGGTGCCCGGCGGCGAATGGTGAGCGGCGTCCGCGACAGCTTCACCGGCTCCTGGAGCACCGGGACTGGCTTGCTCGCGCCGGGAAAGTCCATCGAGTGGAAGAACTTGGCGTCCTGCACGTGCTTGTCGTCCAGCGCCTGCTGCGGCGTGTAGACGGGGCCGGCGGGAATGCGGTTGGCCTCGAGGGCAGCGAGCGCCTCGGCAGCCGTCCGGGTGTCGCACCAAGCCTGCATGATCGCCGACAGCGCCTCGCCGTTGTCGCCACGCGCCAGGTCGTCCTTGAACCGGGGATCCTGGGCCAGGGCCTCGTTGCCCATCAGCTTGCACCATCGCACGAACAGTGGCTGGCCGATGGTCATGGCGTAGATCCATCCGCCCTTGCACTTGAAGGTATCAGACGGGCCGGCGGTGAAGCCGCGGTTGAGCGTGGCGATGCGGTTGAGGCTGAGCATCGCCTGCTCGATCAGGTGCCCGTTGGTGATGTTGATGGCCGTGCGGAGGAGTGCCGTCTCGACCTTCTGGCCCTTGCCGCTCTTGGCCCGGTCGATCAGGGCGGCCAGCACGCCCACGGTGTTGAGTAAGGCGGTGCCGAAATCGACGAACGGCGCGTTCATGCGGGTCGGCACCTCGCCGTCGCCCGACAGGAACATCGCGCCCGACATTGCCTGGCCGATGGTATCGAAGCCCACACGGGTGGCGTACGGGCCTTCGGAGCCGAAGGTCGAGGTCGTGGCCAGGATGATCCGGGGGTTGATGGCGGAGATGGTGTCGTAGTCGATGCCCATCTTCTGCAGGTCTTCATAGGGCAGGTTGGCGATCACCACGTCCGAAACCGCGACCAGCTTCTTCACGATCTCGCGGCCGGCCGGCTTCATGGGGTTGAGCGTAAGGCCGAGCTTGTTGCGGCCCATCTGGAGAAACATGGCGCCTTCGCCGCCCTCGACCACCGGGGTCACCCAGCGATCCTCGCTGCCCTCGAGCTTCTCGATCCGGATGACCTCGGCGCCGAGGTCGCCCAGCATCGTGCCGCAGAACGGGCCGGCGATGTAGCGACCGAAGTCGAGAACGCGAATTCCTTCCAGAACACCGGACATGAACCATTGCCTCCCAGGAGCCGCGCGTCAGGCCGTGCGACTGCGCCGGACCATTAGCAGAGCAACGGCCACCGTGGGAACGAGCATCGCAAGGCCCAACATCTCCATCTGTGCATTGCTGAGCGGCATGATCCCGCCCCCCGGCGTCGCCAGAACCAGGCCCCCCAGGATCAGGGCCACGCGCAGGGGCCACTCGAGCAGGCCGGCGTGGCGCAAGTCGCCGACCCAGGCGAGGTAGCCCTGGATGCCGCCGCAGATGAACAGGGTGCCGATCATGGCGGTGACCGCGAGATAGAGCGCCTCGACGTAGGGCACCGCGTCGCCGGGCGTGGCGGCCTGCAGGACCAACGCAGGGTTGACCACGAAAAAGAACGGAATGAAGTAGATGATGCTGCCCACCCACATCGATTCCCAACCGGTCTTCATCGCTGGTGCACCGGCGATACCGGCGGCTGCGAAAGAGGCGATCGCCACCGGCGGCGTGATCGACGACAGCATGCCCCAGTAGAAGATGAACATATGGACGGCCATCTTGTTGAGGCCGAGCTTCTCCAGCGCCGGCCCGACCAGGATGGCGAGGAAGATGTAGCAGGCGGTCGTCGTGAGACCGAGGCCCAGAATCAGGCTGGTTATGGCGCACATGGCCAGCAACAGCAGGGCGTTGCTGCCAGCGATGTTCAGCAGGTCGCCCGCCAGCGAGGCGATGACGCCCGTGAGCGAGAAGGCGCCGATCAGCAGGCCGCAGCCCGCCAGGATGCCGACCAGCTCGACGAAAGTTCGGCCATTGGCTTCGAGGAAGGCCACATACTTGGCGATTCCCCAGCGCTTCTCGCCGAAAATCTCGTTGAACACGACCAGCAGCATCAGGCCGCCGAGCGCGGGCAGGAGGATGGCGTTCATCCAGGCGTCGAAAACGCCTTCACCCGACGCGGCGAGCGCCTTGGCATAGTTTTCACCGCGAACCACCATGATCGCCGTGGCCAGTACGGCGGCTATGAGGTTGAGGAAGTTGACGGTCTTCCATTTCCCCGGCTGGGCCCACTGGTTCAGCACGAGCAGGAGGGCGGTGGCATAGAACGGGGCGTGGCTCTCGCGCTTGAAGTAGAGAAGCATCACGATCAGCAGGGCGATGACGAAGGCGTAATACCAACCTTCCTTCAACGTCTGCCAGGCACTGGGCAGCTCGCTTCGCTCCAGTCCCTTGAGGCCGTGCCGGGCAGCGTACGCATCGACCTGCATGAACAGGCCTGCGTAGTAGAGGAAAGCCGGGATGATCGCGGCGACCGCCACTTCGGCGTAGGTCGTGCCCATGAACTGGGCCATGACGAACGCGGTGGCGCCCATCACCGGTGGCGCCAGCACGGCGCCCGTGGAGGCGCAGGCCTCGATGGCGCCGGAGTAGGACGGGGTGAAGCCCGTTTTCTTCATGGTCGGGATGGTCATGGTACCGGCCGTCAGCACGTTGCTGACGATGCTGCCGGACATCATGCCGAGCAGGCCTGATGCGAAGATGCAGACCTTTGCCGCGCCGCCGCGGAAGGTCCCGCACATGGCAAAGGCAATGTTGATGAAGAATTTGCCGGCACCCGTCATCATCAGCGCGGTGCCGAATACCAGGAAGCCGATCACCACGTCGGCGAAGGCCTGGATCGGGATGCCCAAGAGGCTCTCGGTCGAGAGCATGTGATAGGCGGTGGTCTGTTCCAGGGTCGACTGATTGCCCTTGAGCGGCCCCAGCCAGCTGGCGCCGGCGAACAAGGGGTAGACGGTGAAGGGAAAGACGCTGAGCAGGAGGCTCCAGCCGCCGGTCCGGCGCAGCGCCTCCATCAGCACGATCCACATCAGGTAACCGGCCCAGATGACGGGCTGTGGCGGATCGCCGAACTCCCAGCCGAGCTCGGCTGCCTTGCGGATGTTGATCATCAGGTAGGCCGACGAAGCCGCCGTGCCGGCGAACAGCACGAAATCGTACCAGGCGATGCGTTCGACCGAGGCCTTCTCGCTCCCGGGGAATATCAGGAACGTGAAGGGCAGCATGCAGAGGATCAGGAGGTAGAAATATTCCGTGTTGAGCGGCGTGAAGCCCACGAAGAAGCGCAGCGTGAACTGCTGGTTGATACAGAGGAAGATCGTCGCCGCCGTCATTGTCACCAGTGCCCAGCGCCAGACGCCGGTGAGCGAACGCGTGCGCAGGGTCTCGGCTTCGGCCGGACCTATCTGATGCGGGTCGTCGAAGACGACCCGCTCTGCCCGGTCGGTCATGAGAAGGTTTCCTTCTTGTCGATGCCGACCGACTTATTCGAAGATTACGTCCATCCCGGCTTTCTGAAGCGCGGCTGCCCGTGCCTTCATCCACCCCTCGGCGAAGGCCTTGTCGTCGGACGGTCCGCCGGCGCTGTAGGCCTTCCAGGCATCCAGCATGACCTGCTGACGCTTCACCAGGTTGTCGTTGTGCTTTTGCGCCGCGTCGGTCCAGACGCCCTTCTCCTTGAAGGCGCGGATGGCGCCGTCGTGATAGGGCACGACCCAGGTGAAGTTCTGCGTCGACAGCGCCATGCCCTCGGCACCCGGAGCGCCCGTCTTGTAGTCGTTGTAGGTATCGATCATGGCCTTGGTGACGGCGTAGACCAGATCGGCCGGCCGGTCGGGGTAGGTCATGAAGATCGGATAGGCGTAGCTCGACATCGCCACCGGCGTCTGCGGCGACAGGCCGCCTGCGCCACACGTCACGTTCTGGGCGACGAAGTAGGGCGCCTTCTTGTGAACACGGGCCCAGCCCGCCTTGTCGTCCGCGGGCATGGGCGGCCATACAATGCCGCGAGGTGAACTGTCGGCTTCCTTGGACTGCCCGGAGATGGTCGAACTCAATGCGGCGTCGGCCTCGTTGTTGATGATGCCCTTCCACATCGCGTTGTTCGACGAGAACTGGACGAGCGTCACGTCCTTCTCGGTGAGGTCGCCGAAGGCGATCAGCGCGATGGCGCCTTGCGTGAGGGCGGGTGAGCCCACCACGACCCCCAGGCGCTTGCCCTTGAGGTCCTTGATCTGCTTGACGCCCGTGTCCTTGGCGACGGCGAGGCCGAGACCGTTGCAGGCGGTCGCCGACATCAGAAGGCGGCTGGGCTGGGGACCCCAGCTCTTGGCGCCGAACTCGAAGACGCCCTCCTGGGCGAAGTAGGTACCGATGCCCATCTGCGAGAGGATGGCCCGGTTGGCCTTCACCGGGGCAAGGCGGCCCGTGTCATTGCCCGACGGCAGGATACGGACATCGGAGCCCAAGACCTTCTTGAATTGCTGGCCAATGGCGACGGCGATATTGAATCCCGAGGAGCCCGTATCGTAGGCCGTCCAGGACATTTCCTTGGGAATAGCCTGGCTGAAGGCCGGGCCTGAAATCAGCAACGCCAATACGGCGCCCGTAACGACGGAACGTCGAGTCATCTAGTCCTCCCTGAGCGTAGCGCCTTGTAGTCGGCACTCATCGCCGGGACATGTTGCCAAGTCGGAGGAGGGTGTTCAATCGAAGAAGGTGTTGGGCTTGATGAAGAAAGCGAGCATCAGGCAGCCCTCGTCGGTCCAGGCCTCGTGGCGGCTGCCGGGCCGGCGCCAGACATAGTTGCCTGCCGTGCAGACGCCGGCGTGGTCGGCGAACGATCCTTCGAGCACGAAGGTCTGCTCGATGGCGACGTGCTCGTGGAGCGGAAGACGCGCGCCCGGCGCCCAGCGCATCAGCGCGGTCGACATGCCCGTGGCCTTGTTCTCCATCAGGATCTTCCATTCGACACCAGGAAACCGCGTCGGCTGCCAGGACACGTCGGCGACATCGACGTAGGTCGAATCGGGGATCGCCTTTTCAATGATGAGGGTTTCGGCGTTCATGCGGCAGCCCTCTGTGCGGCGCGTTGTTTGGCAGCCTTGAGCGTGCCGCCACGCATGACGCGGCCGGGCAGGGGCCGTCCAACGACTTCCTCGGCGATCTTCGCGACCTCGATGAGCCGGTCGACGTCGAGGCCGGTTTCGACGCCCATCTCCTCGCACATGAAGGCGAAATCCTCGGTGCAGATGTTGCCGACAGCGCCCTCGGTGGCGGCGAACGGGCAGCCGCCCAGTCCGGCGATCGAGGCGTCGAATTTGGTGACACCCATGCGTAGGCCGGCATAGGCCGCGGCCATGCCGGTGCCGCGTGTGTCATGCAGGTGGAGTGAGATCTCGAGCTCAGGCCATTTGGTGCGGATGGCGCCGATCAGCCGCTCGATCGAGG
The DNA here is from genome assembly GCA_029946105.1 of Reyranella sp. GTDB lineage: Bacteria > Pseudomonadota > Alphaproteobacteria > Reyranellales > Reyranellaceae > Reyranella. The sequence continues at coordinate 48,519 of JAQSDW010000218.1, forward strand.
CAGGCGTCGCCCAGCCCATGGCGTCCGTGAGCTTGATGCCCTTCAGCTTGAAGCCGGCCAGCACCGCCTCGTCGAGGGCGAGCTGAACGCGTTCGAGGATCAGCTTGGTCGACAGCTCACCTTCAAAGTTGCAGCCGAAGGCGCCCAGGATGGTGCCCCATTCGACCGGCATGCCGCGATCCTTGAAGGTCTTGAGCGACATGCGCTGCTCGACCATGGCGTCCGACACCGACTTGCCGATGTTCTTGCGCGAGAAGGTGTCGGAGGCGGTGACCCGCACGCCGCCATCGACATGCAGCGGCCCACGCAGCGCGCGCTCGAGGCCCTGTTGGTTGAGCCACAGGGCCGCGTACTCGATGCCGGGCTTCTGGCGGATGGCCGAGGCCACTTCCTCGGCGTCGGCCATGGTCGGCACGCGCTTGGGATTGACGTAGCTGACGCAGGCGATGTGCCTGAGCCCGGTCTCGGCCAGCGCCTCGATGAGGCGGACCTTCTCGGCGACCGGGATCACTTTCTTTTCCGACTGGAAGCCCTCGCGAGGGCCTTCCTCGGCAATCTCAACGCGCTTGGGCAAGTCAGACATGGCGGAACTCCTCCGGGCGTCAGCCTTCTTCTTCCGTGAATGCTTCCTGTCGCGCTTTCTTGATACTGGGCAAGGCCATCAACAGCAGGAGTAGCGCGGTCGTAATCAGGAGGCCGAGGCTGATCGGCCGTTCGAGGAACACCATCGCATCGCCGCGCGATAGCAGCATGGCACGCCGGAAGTACTCCTCCATCTGCGGTCCGAGCACGAGGCCGAGCAGGAACGGTGCGCCCTCGCAGCCAAGCTTCACGAAGATGTAGCCCAGCACACCGAACATCGCGACCTGCAGGACGTGGAAAGTACTGTTCTGCAGGCTGTAGGCGCCGATGCAGCAGAACAGCAGGATCGCCGGGGCGAGGTAGCGGTAGGGAACCGTGAGAAGCTTCACCCACATGCCGATCATCGGCAGGTTGATGATGACCAGCATGGCGTTGCCGATCCACATCGAGACGATCATGCCCCAGAAGAGATCCGGCTTCTTGGTCATGACTTCGGGCCCCGGCTGGATGCCCTGGATGATCATGGCGCCGACCATCAACGCCATTACGGCATTGGACGGGATGCCGAGCGTCAGCATCGGAATGAACGATGTCTGTGCGGCGGCGTTGTTGGCCGCTTCCGGGGCCGCCACGCCTTCAACAGCGCCCTTGCCGAATTCTTCGGGATGCTTGGAGAGCTTCTTCTCCAGCGTATAGGCCGAGAAGGCGCCCAACGTCGGACCGCCGCCGGGCAGCACGCCGAGCAAGGCACCAAGTGTGGTGCCGCGCAGGATGGCTGGAATGGACCGTCGGACTTCCTCGCGAGTCGGCCATAGCGAGCCGACCTTGATGGCTCCGCCTCGTTCCAAGTGTCGTTCGAGGTTGACCACGATCTCGGCGATGCCGAACAGACCCATCGCGATCGGCGCGAAGTCGATGCCGTCGCTGAGTTCTGGAATGTCGAAGGTGAAGCGCTGGGCGCCGGTATTCACGTCGGTGCCAATCAGGCCGAACAGCAGGCCCAGGAACACCATGGCGATCGCCTTGGTGACCGAGCCGCTGGCCAACACGACGGCCGCGACGAGGCCCAACGCCATCAGGGCGCAATAGTCGGCGGGACCGAATTTCTGCGCCATGCGCGTCAGCGGTTCGGCGAAGATCACGATGATGATGGTGCCGACCGTGCCGGCGAAGAACGAGCCGACCGCCGAGATCGACAGGGCCGCACCCGCTCGCCCCTTACGTGCCATCTGGTAGCCGTCGAGACAGGTTACGACCGACGAGGCCTCGCCCGGCAGGTTGACCAGGATCGAAGTCGTCGAGCCGCCGTACTGCGCGCCGTAATAGATGCCGGCCAGCATGATCAGCGAGGCCGTCGGCGGCAGGTGGAAGGTGATCGGCAGCAGCATGGCGATGGTCGCGACGGGACCGATGCCGGGCAGCACGCCGATCAGCGTGCCGACCATGCAGCCCAGCAGGGCGTAAAGCAGGTTCTGCAGGCTGACGGCGACGCTGAGGCCCAGCGCGAGGTTATTCAGGAGCTCCATCTTACCAAACTCCCTGGATGACGGAGATATTCATCCCAAGCCCGACCTTGAACACGATGGTGCAGAGGATCGCCAGCACGATCATGTTGCCGATCACTTCCGTCAGCTTGAATTCTTCACCGCCCAGCGACGAAATGAAGACCAGGACGACGAGGGCAGGCAGCAATCCAGCACGCTCGAACAGCAGCGCAAAGCAGACGATGCCGATGGTCACCATGGTGAGCGGCTTCCATTTCAGCTTCTCGACCGGCTCGCCGCCACTGACCGCGGCGACGACGCAAATCAGCGCGCCGAGACCCAACAGAATGTAGGAGAGCATTCGCGGCACGTAGCCGGGGCCCATGCGCACGGCAGTGCCTTGCGCGAGCTTCTGACCGAAATAAATGGCTATCAAGCCAAAGGCGATAAACATCAGCCCGGACAAAAAGTCCTTGCTCAGGAATCGGTTCAACGACGCCTCCCAGAAACGCGTAGTCTTCAAATGTAGCGTTGGGCCCGAACCCCCAGGCCAGTACAAAACCTAGATAAACACAAATTTACCACTTTGCCCAAGCCCCAAGTTCGAGGGCGCAGCAACAGTCGGACTGCGATAGGGCAGGGCAAAGAGCGAACAATCGATGTAACAGCGTGACCGGAGCGTCTTCTGATCGGGGCGTCGCGACAGGCGCGACAAAGAGCGCGGTCAGCGATATCGCCGCCACGCAGAACCGGGCGACGGTGACCAATGGGATCGTTGCCTGGGAAAATACATTTACGGGAAGCGTAATGACGACACTGAGAGTGTCTGGGCGCTGATGGCCTTTTGAGCGCGTGCTCCGCGGCGGCCTGGAGATTAAGTCGCTATCAGCTCGGCCAAGGCAAGCTCCCCCTTGGTCGATATTGCATGCGCACCGAGGGGCGAGCAAACTCCCGACCGAATGAACGACCGTTCAGGGGCTGTTTTGGCACGTAAGGGCGCGGACTATATCGGCACGATGGAGGTGCAGGAGAAGCACCGCTTCGACGAGCCATCGCTGGGCCTCTTCATGTCGGCACACGTCGAGGGCTTCGTGCCGCCGGTGCGGGCGGAGCAGTTCCGCGGCGGTCAATCGAACCCGACCTACCGCCTGGCAGACGGCGCCGGCCGGCACTATGTGCTGCGCCGCAAGCCGCCGGGCAAGCTTCTGCCTTCCGCTCACGCCGTCGATCGCGAATTCAGGGTCATTTCGGCCCTCAACAAGACCAACGTCCCGACGCCGCGGGCCTATGCACTGTGCGAGGACGAGAGCGTGGTCGGCACCGCCTTCTACATCATGGAATATTGCGACGGCCGCGTGCTTTGGGATCCGCTGCTGCCCGAGGTCGCCAAGGAGGGCCGGCTTGCAATCTATCGCGCCAAGTTCGAGGCGCTGGCCCGGCTCCATGCTGTCGACTATGCGGCGCTGGGGCTGGCCGATTTCGGGCGCCCCGGCAGCTATGTCGTTCGCCAGATCTCGCGCTGGGGCAAGCAGTACAAGGCCTCCGAGACCGAATCGATCGAGGCGATGGACAAATTGCTCGAATGGTTGCCGGCCCATCTTCCGTCCAACGAAGAGACCGTGCTGGTCCACGGCGACTACCGGCTCGACAACATGGTCTTCCATGCCAGTGAGCCGCGCGTGCTCGGCATCATCGACTGGGAGATCTCGACGCTGGGCGATCCGTTGGCCGAACTCTCCTATCTCTGCATGCTGTGGCGGACGCCGAAGGATTGGGGCGGCCTCGAAGGCCATGATCTCGAAGCGCTCGGCCTGCCGACCGAGCACGACATGGTGAGCTACTACTGCGAACTGTCGAAGCGCGCCGTGCCGGACGCCGCGCTGTGGAATTTCTACATGGCCTACAATCTGTTTCGCGTTTCGTGCATCCGTCAGGGTGTCTATGCCCGTGCGCTCGACGGCACGGCGTCGAACATGCGCGCAGCGGAGTCCGGCAAGCTGGTGCGACCGGCGGCGGAACTCGGCTGGAAGATGGTCGAAAGTATCGACGGAGGAGCGAGATGACCAAGCGCAAGCCGGCGCAGACGGAAGCCGTGGCGCCCGCGATCGCCGACCGCGACCAGCGGCCGCCGATCGAGGCCATCCGTGCCGCGGCGTTCCAGCAGTTCGCCGAACGCGGCTATCCGGTGGTCACCGTCCGCGACATCATGAAGGCCTGCGGGCTGACGCAGGGCGCGCTCTACAATCACTTCAAGTCGAAGGACGAGTTGCTGCACGACATCATCGCCTCGACCCAGGGCGAACTCGAGCGGCTGTGCCAGCAGGCGGTCTCGGAGGCGGGCAGCGATCCGCGTGCCAAGCTCGCGGCGTTCGTCCGCGTCTACGTCATGCGCCATTGCCGGCTCCGGGTGGAGGCGCTGGTCGCCAATCGCGAGATCGGCTGGCTCGATTCCGGACGTGTCGCCGATATCCGGCGCAGCCGGCGCGCGATCCGGGACGTCGTCGTCGCCATCCTGGCGCAGGGCGTCGAGGGCGGCGTGTTCGATCCGCCGCTGACCGGCGGTCGCCGCGATCTCAAGGCCATCGCCATGGCCCTGCTCGATCAATGGACCCACGTATCCATGTGGTATGGGCCAGGCGGCGAGATCACCGAGGAGGAGATGGCCCGGCTCTACGCCGACATGGCGCTACGTGCCGTCGGCGCCCGGCCCTAGGCAATCTCTGCAGCATTCGGAGTAATCCGGACATGTATTTTCGTCTGGTGGCATTTGCGTTGGCCTTGCTGTCCGTCGAGGCGTGTACGCCCGAGACGACGAATGCACCGCCGCCGACGAGCCGCGGCACGTCGGTTGCTGCGGTGCCAGTCAGTGGCGTCGTGCCGGCCGGGCGCTGGCGAGCCGTCCTGATCGCCGGCGACAACAACAGCCCGGCCTTCGACAACGGCGTGCAGTCGATGCGCGCGAAGCTCGTCGCCCACGGCCTGAAGGACATCTCGGTCTATTCCTCGGATGGGCGGACGGCGCCGGCCGAGCTCGCGAGCGTGGCCAACGTCGCCACGGCGCTGCGAACGGGCGGCGGCGATGCCTGTTTCGTCTTCGTCACCAGCCATGGCGAGGAGAGGGGTTTCTTCCTGCGCCCCGATCGACGGCTGTTCGATCCAGGCTCGCTCGACCGGGTGCTGAATGCCGGCTGCGGCGCGCTGCCGACGGTGGTGGTGGTGTCGGCCTGCCACAGCGGGACTTTCCTGACGCCCGACATGCGCAAGCCCAATCGCGTGATCCTGACCGCCGCTGCAACGGACCGCACCAGCTTCGGCTGCGGTGCCGGCGACCAGTACACCTACTATGACCAATGCCTGCTGCAGCAGTTCGACGGCGCTGCGACGTGGCGCGACCTCGCGGTCGCCACGCGCTCCTGTGTGGAGGCTCTCGAGCGCCGCATGGGCGTGTCGACGGCCTCGCTGCCGCAGACTTTCGTCGGCGCCCAGGTCCAGGACCTGCGGCTGCCGTTGCCCTAGAAGCGGACCCTAGCCCATTACGGCGGTGAAATCGCAGGTCACGTGATTGGGCGCGGTGGCTGGCAGGGAAAGCGTGTGGCGTGCCGGCCGCGTGTCGGGGTCGGGAAACATCTGCGTCCACGGGCCGTTCAGCATCTTGCGGCCGACCGCCGGGTCCTTGACCCAGAAATTGACCTTGATGACGTCGTCGACCGTACCGCCCGCTGCTTCGACACAGGCCTTGATGTGCTTGAAGATATTCGCGATCTGCGCCTCGGCGTCCGGCGGCATGGTGTGGGTTTCGGGATCGCGGCCGCTTATGATGCTCGACATCAGGATGTTGCCGATCATGCTGGCGTTGGGGATGGGGTTCTCGTGCTTGAAGCCCGCCCAGGTGATGCTCTTGCGCTTGGCCATGTTTCTCTCCCTTTGCGTAGGGCGGGAGCATTGCATTTCGGTCGGCATTGGCAAATGGTCTCGGTCGGAGGAAACAACCAATGACCGTCAGGAAATCGGACTCTCTCGTCGACTACGAGCGTGACGGAGAGATCGTCACCCTGACCCTCAATCGCCCTGAGAAACTGAACGCTTTCAGCGACGAGCTGGTGGGCGCCCTTTCCGACGCGCTGCACCGCTTCGACATGGACGACGAGGCGCATATCGCCATCCTCAACGGTCGCGGCCGTGCCTTCTCGACTGGCGCCGACGTCCAGCAGCGCCAGCTCCGCAGCCGCGAGGAATTCCTCCGGCTGGGCGGACCGCAGGGACGCGGCACGCACTCGTCCGATCTTCTTACCAAGGCGGTCAACTGGAAGCCGGTGATCGCCGCGGCGCACGGCTATGTCCTCGGCCTGTCCGTCGGCATCGTGCTGGAGTGCGATCTGGTCGTGGCCGAGGAGGGCACCCAGTTCCAGGTGACGGAAACATCGCGCGGCCTGGGTGCCGGAAAATACTGGGCCCTGATGCATTATCGCGGCGGCGGCGCCTTCACCATGGAGGCAGCGCTGACCGGTCGCTTCTTCACCGCCGAGGAGGCTTTTAGGGCCAACCTGATCAATCGCGTGGCGCCGAAGGGAAAGTATCTCGACACGGCGCGCGAGCTGGCGCGCGAAGTGATCAAGAACCCGCCGCTCAGCGTGCGCTCCACCGTGCGGATGCGGCGTTGGTACATGGATCGCCTCAGCCGCGAGGTCATGTTCATGACCGCGCCGGAGCGGCTCTATCTCACTGAGGACTTCCAGGAAGCTGCTCGCGCCTTCACCGAGAAGCGCAAGCCGAAGCCCTTTAAGGGCCGCTGAGCTTCACCAAGGCCATGTCGCGCAATCGCGCGCGCTGAACCTTCGGGCCGTTGGGCGAGGGCGTGACGGGAAACTCCGTCACGGCGAAGACGCGAACCGGCACCTTGTAGTTCGCCAGCCCCTGCCGGCAGTGGGCAATGACGGCTGCTTCGTCCAATGCGGCACCGGCCTCGAGGATGACGAAGGCGGCGGCACGCACGCCCTCGGGCCGCGGCACGGCAATGGTCTGGCAGGCCGAGATGCCGGTGACCTTCTGGATATGTGTCTCGATCTCGAGCGGATTGACGAGGAAGCCCGAGAGCCGCAGCACGTCGCCCATGCGGCTCAAGAAAGTGAAGCCGCCTTCGCCGTCGAGTTCGGCCAGGTCGCCGGTGAGGACATAGCCGTCGGCCGTGATGGCCTCGGCGGTCGCGGCATCGTTGCCGTAGTAGCCGACCATCAGCGACGGGCCGGCGCATTCGAGGGCGCCGGGTTGCCCGACGCCGAGCAGTGCGCCGCTCTCAGGATCGCGGACGCGCACGTGGGAGAGCGGAGACGTCGGCACGCCGCCGCCCCGCTTGCGCCGCGCCAAGGCGGCATCGACCGGCTGGCGGGCGTACAGTGCCTGGACCTCGCTCATGCCGTAGAGACCACACAGCATCAGCCCGCGCGCCTCGGCCTGTTCGGGCAGAGCGTCGAGGGCTGCGTTGAAGGCGGCGTAGCCAGCCCATTTCACCGACGGAAACGGCCTGTCGCCCGGCACTTCCTCGAGCAGGCGCGCATACATGTCGTCGCTGCCGAACATCGTGGTCGGCCGATACCGGGCGATCAATTTGGCGATCTCGTCGATCTCGTAGGACTCGACCAGCACGCAGGGCTTTCCCGCGGCGAGCGTGGCCAGCGTCTGGTTGAAGCCGTAGACGCCACACAAAGGCAGGATCGAAAGCGAGAGCGTGTCGGGCGCGGTGAAGTCGAAGACGCGCGCGACCTGCTGGGCGTGGCTGGCGATCGCGCCCTGCCTATGCAGCACGAACTTGGGCGCGCTGGTCGTGCCCGAGGTGGTGAAGATGTTGCAGGGCGCGCTCGTCTTGGCATGATTCACGCCGAACCGCGGACGCGACAACATGCGTTCGAAGGGAACGCGTCGCAGCCGTTCGATGGCCGGCGGAATGGATGCCGGCTCGTCACCGACCATGACGATGGCGGAGAGCCTGTCGAGCGCATCGGATTCGATGCCGGCCAGGATCGCCAGGAAGTCGATACGGCGAAAGCCCGGCGCGCAGGCCAGCAGCTTGGCGCCGGAGCGGCCGACGATGTCTGCCACCTCGACGTCGCGATAGCGCGTGTTCACGGCGACGGCGATGGCGCCCAGTCGCGCGCAGGCGAAGTAGAGAATCGGATAGGCCGGCACGTTGGGCAGCCACAGCGCCACCCGGTCGCCCGGACCGACGCCGAGATCGGCCAGCCCCTGCGCGGCGCGCAATGCGCTTTCCACCAGCTCGGCGAAGGTGAGCGTGCGGTCGCCATGGATGAAGGCCGGCGCCGCCGGCGTCTCGTCGGCGATGTCGGCGATCAGCGTCCAGACGTCGGCAGCAGGATGAGCGAGCGGCATGTGGCGCAAAGACTAGCGGAACACCGTTTCATCTCAAGAGGCAGGATGCTTGACCCGGCACGGCGCTTGCTCGACGTTCCGTTTTGGGGATTGGGAGTCACTGCCATGTATCGTCGTAGCTTGTTCGCCGCGCCGCTCGTTCTTGCCGCCACCTCGGCGCGCGCCCAGCAATGGGTGCCCAAGCAGCCGATCAAGATCCTGGTCGGCTACGCGCCCGGTGGCACTGCCGACATAACGGCTCGCCTGGCGGCCGACGCCATCGCGCGCCAGCACGGCTACACCGTCATCGTCGACAACAAAACCGGTGCCGGCGGCTTCATTGCGCTGAAGCAGGTCGCGCAGGCAGCACCCGACGGCTACACGGTCGGTATCGGCATCATGGGCCAGGTCGCCGTCGGTCCGGTCGTGCCCGGCTCGCAGATCCCGCTCGACCTCGACAAGGAGCTGGTGCCGATCGCCAATCTGGTCGGCGTGCCGATGGCGTTGATCGTGCGCATGGATGCACCCTTCAAGACCATTCCCGAACTGATTGCCTATGCCAAGGCAAACCCCGGCAAGCTCTCCTATGCCTCGACCGGTCTCGGCTCGACCAATCAGCTCGGCGCCGAGTTCCTCGCTGCGGAAGCGGGCGGACTGAAGATGATTCACGTGCCTTATCGCGGCGGCGCGCCGGCCATCGCCGACGTGGCGGCGGGCAATGTCGATATCTTCTTCGCCAACGTCTCGGAGATCATGGGCATGGTGCGCGGCGGCAAGGTGCGTGCGCTGGCGCTCGCGGCGTCGCGGCCCTCGCCGCTGGCGCCCGAGCTGCCGCTGCTCATCAAGGACATCCCCGCACTCGACATCAACAACTGGTTCGGGCTGTTCGGCCCTGCTGGCCTGCCTCCCGACATCCTGGCCGGTCTCAGCAAGCTCTTCATCAGTGCCATCAACGATCCCTCGAACAAGGAAGCGCTCGAGAAGCAGGGCCTGGAGTCGCTCGGCCAGGATCCGGCGGCCTTCAAGGCCTACATCATGAAGGACCGCGAGCGTTGGGCGAAGGTGGTCAAGCAAGGCAACATCAAGGCTGAATAGCAAAGGACGTGTAATGAGTGCGCCGCTGTCCCTCGGCATCGATATCGGGGGAACATTTACCGATCTCGTCATCCACGACCCGCGCGACGGCCGCGCCATCATCTGGAAGGAAAGCACGACGCCCGACGATCCGGCGCGCGGCGCGCTGGAAGGCACGCGGCGCGTGCTTGAGAAAGCCGGCGTCCGCCCCGAGCAGGTCGGCCGCGTGGTCCATGCCACCACGCTCTTCACCAACGCGTTGATCGAGCGCAAGGGCGCCAGGACCGGGCTGTTGACCACGGCGGGCTTCGCCGACGTTCTGGAGATCGCGCGCGAGCGCAAGTACGAACTCTACGACCTCTTCATCGAGATGCCCAAGCCGCTGGTGCCGCGGCCGTGGCGTCGCGAGGCGAAGGAGCGGCTGGCGGCCGACGGCAGCGTCGAGATTCCGCTCGATGTCGAAGCAGCCCTCGCCGAGGTGGCGGAACTGGTGGAGCAGGGCGTCGAAAGCCTCGCCATCTGCTTCCTGCACAGCTACGCCAATCCCGTGCACGAGCGCGCCATCGCCGCGGCCGTCGCCGAGCGCTTCCAGAATCTCTCGATCTCGCTCTCGTCGGACATCGCCCCGGAGATTCGCGAGTATCAGCGCGCCAGCACGACCGTCGCCAATGCCTACATCCGGCCGCTGGCCGAGATCTATCTCGAACGCCTGGAAAAGGCGCTGAGCACGTCGGGCATTCCCGGCGGTCTCTTCCTCATGCTGTCCAACGGCGGCCTCACGCATGTGAGCGAAGCCAAGCGCGCGCCGGTGCAGTTGCTGGAAAGTGGTCCGGCCGCCGGCGCCCTGGCCGGTGCCTGGTTTGGCAGGAACGCCGGACTGGAACGCGTGCTCGCCTTCGACATGGGGGGCACCACGGCGAAGCTCGCGCTCGTCGACGATGGCGAACCGCTGGTCGCCTATGGCTTCGAGGCCGCGCGCGAGAAGCGCTTTCTGCGCGGCTCCGGCCTGCCGATCATGATTGCCACCGTCGAGCTGATCGAGATCGGTGCGGGCGGCGGCTCGATCGCCAAGCGCAGCGACCTCGGCACGCTGCAGGTCGGTCCCGAGAGCAGTGGCGCGCAGCCCGGCCCGGCGTGCTACGGCCGCGGCGGCACCAATGCGACCGTGACCGATGCGGATCTGGCGCTGGGCTATCTCAACGCCGACTTTTTCTTGGGCGGCGCCATGAAGATCGACCGGGCCGCGACCGAAGCAGCGTTGGGAGGTCTCGCCAAGGCACTGGGTGTCGAGCGTAACCGTGCCGGCTTCGGTGTGCACGATGTGGTGAACGAGAACATGGCGGGTGCCGCGCGCGTGGCAATTGCCGAGCGCGGCCGCATCCCGGCCGAATACGCACTGCTGGCGACCGGTGGCGCGGGACCGGTGCATGCCTGGAACGTCGCCCGCAAGCTCGGCGTCACGCGCGTCGTCTGTCCGCCGGGTGCCGGCGCCGGCAGCACCATCGGCATGCTGATGGCGCCGGCGCGCGTCGATCGCGTCACGAGTTTTGGCGCCGCCCTCAGCGGCGCGGATTTCAGCCAGGCCGAGGCGATCTTCGCCGCCCAGGAGAAGGAGTCCCTCGACGTCCTGCGGCCGACCGGTGCCGACGCCTCGGGTCGGGTCGTGCGGCGTCTCGCCGACATGCGCTACATTGGGCAGGGCAGCGAAGTCACCGTAGCGATGCCGTCGCCACTCACCGAAGCGGGCGTACGCGCGGCTTTCGAAGCCGCCTACAAGGCGTTGTTTGCCCGTACGCCGCCCGGCGCGGCGATCCAGTTCGTGGCGCTGCGGCTCTCGGTCAGCGCGCCGATGCCGGGTGCCGGCGGCAAGCTCGAACTGCCGCGCCATCCCTCAGTGCAGGCGCTGAAGGGGACGCGGCCGGTGTTCTTCGCCGATGCCGGCAAGATGCTGCCCACGAACGTCTATGATCGCTATGCCCTCGAGGCCGGCGTGGTCGTCCAAGGCCCGGCGGTGTTCGAGGAAGACGAAAGCACATTCATCGTCGGTCCCGGCGCCACGGCGCGCCTGCTGCCCGATGGATCGATATTGGCGGAGGTCGTCTGATGGCCGTCAGTGGAGCGCGCCACTCCAGTGGCACTCCTGGCTACATGAATGCGCAACTGGAGTTGCGCGCTCCGATGAGGTGCTCGCCATGACCCGCACATTCGATGCGATCGAGCTGGAGCTGCTCTGGCGACGCCTGATCTCGCTGGTCGACGAAGCGGCGGCGGCAATGGTGAGGACCAGCTTTTCCACGCTGGTGCGTGAAAGCTACGATTTCTCCTGCGTCGTCACCGATGCCGCGGGCCAGTCGCTGGTCCAGGCGAGCGAGAGCATCCCGAGCTTCATCGGCACGCTGCCCGAGACGGTGAAGCACTTCCTGCGCTTCTTCCCGCCCGACCAGCTCGAGCCGGGCGACGTGCTGATCACCAACGACATCTGGCTCGGCACCGGACATCTGCCGGATATCACCCTAGCCAAGCCGATCTTCCGCGGCGGCAAGCTGATCGCTTTCAGCGCCACGACGGCGCACGCGCCCGACATCGGCGGCAAGATCAGGAGCCCCGAGCCGCGCGAGGTCTTCGAGGAGGGACTACAAATCCCGCCGATGAAGATGATCGCGGCCGGCAAGACCGACGAGACGCTGGTCACCATCATCCGCAAGAATGTGCGCACGCCCGACCAGACCATGGGTGATCTCTACGCCCAGATCGTGGCGCTCGACCTCATGGAAGACCGGCTGCTGGTCCTGATGGAGAATTACGACCTGCCGGACCTCACCGATCTCGCGCGCGAGATCCAGAGCCGCTGCGAGACCGCGATGCGCGCGGCCATCACCGAGTTGCCCGATGGCACCTACCACAGCGAGGTCAAGACCGACGGCATTATGGAGACGCCGATCACGCTCCGCCTGAAGCTCACCATCAAGGGCGACGAGATCGCCATGGACTTTGCCGGCACCGATGGCCAGGTCGATCGCGCCATCAACTGCGCGCTTTGCTACACGACGGCGATGGCGATGTACGGGGTCAAGGTCTGCACCAGCCCCAACCTGCCCAACAACGAAGGCGCCTTCCGGCCGATCAGCCTCAGCGCGCCGCCGGGCTGCATCGTCAATCCGCAATTCCCCGCGCCCGGCGGCTCGCGCATGCTGATCGGCCACTATGTGCCGATGCTGGTGTTCGGCTGCCTGGGCCAGATCGTGCCGGAGCGCGTGATGGCGGCCTGTGGCTCGCCGATGTGGGGCATGAACCAGTCGGGCGTGCGGGATGACGGCAAGGGCGGCGGCAAGCCCTACGCCAACATGTTCTTCTATAACGGCGGCATGGGCGGCAACACGCAGCGGGACGGCGTCACCTGTCTCAGCTGGCCGTCCAACGTCTCCTCGACCTCGATCGAGATCAGCGAGCACATCGCGCCGCTGCGTTTCCATCACAAGAAGCTGCGTCCCGACTCGGGCGGCCCCGGCCGCCATCGCGGCGGCCTCGGCCAGGAAATCCTGATCGAGAGCCGGAGCGACACGCCGATCGCGGTCTCTTTCCTGGCCGAGCGCACGATCTTCCCGGCCTTCGGTATCGAGGGCGGCAAGGATGGCGCTCCAGGTGAACTCAGGATCAATGGCGCCAAGACAGACCCGAAGAAGCAGTACGTGCTGAACAAGGGCGACACGGTCTCGCTCGGCACGCCGGGTGGTGGCGGCCATGGCGATCCGAAGACACGGCCGGAAGCAGCGCTCGCGGCTGATGCGGCGGCGGGATACGTGACCGACCGGGCGGCGTATCGCGGATAGTATCGGGGATAGAAGACCGCGCTTCGGAATTGCGCATATGATGCAATCTCGATTGAACCGCATCCCGGCGGTCGTTAGGCTCGCCCTCGAATTAAGAAATACGGGAGGAAATAATGAAGTTCTTTGCAATTGCGGGCATGGCCTTGTGCGCCACTGTCGGCCTGGCCGGTTGGTCGCCCGCCAACGCGCAAGCCAAACTGTGCGACAAGCCCATCCAGTTGGAGGGCTTCAAGACCTGCGCCGACATCGCCAAGGCCAAGGCCGAGGGCGCCTTCACTCTTTATTCGACCGATCCCGAGCAGGGCCAGGTCAAGCTGCTGGCCGCCTTCAACAAGGTGTTCCCCGAAATCAAGACGAGCTACGTCCGCCTGCAGGCGGGCGCGCTCTACGCCAAGGTGCTGTCCGAGCGCCAGGCCAAGTCGTTCCTGGTCGACGTCATCCAGATCTCCGACATGGGCATGATCCTGGACTTCCAGCGCAAGGGCGGCTTCCGCCAGTACATCTCGCCGGAGATGGCGTTCTTCCCCAAGGAAGCCAAGAGCCAGCCGGAGGGCTTCTGGACCTGGGGTTCGGTCATCATGGCCGGCATCGCCTACAACCCCAACAACGTCTCGGCGGCTGATGCTCCGAAGAAGTGGGAAGACCTGCTCGACCCGAAGTGGAAGGACGCGATCAACGTCAAGGTGTCGAACTCCGGCCTGCAGCACGGTGTGTGGTACATGCTGCTGCCGATCCTGGGCATGGACTACTTCAAGAAGTTCGGCGAGCAGAAGCCACGCGCTTTTGACTCCTACGTCCAGCAGTACGGTCGTCTCGTCGACGGCCAGGACAAGATCATCATGGGCGCACAGTATTCGGGCTACATCGAGTTCAAGGCCAAGGGCGCGCCGCTTGCCTTCGTCTTCCCGGATACCGGCGTGCCGGCCGTGCCGGAGACCTACGGCATCGTCGACAATGCGCCACATCCCTATGCCGCCGAGCTGTTCATGGATTGGTTCCTCTCGCCGGTCGGCCAGAAAGCGCTGGCCGAGGCCCTGCTGCTCCACTCGCCGCGTTCGGACGTGCCGCCGCCGGGCGGGGCCGATACCGTGCCGCTCAGCAAGATGAAGCTGCTCTCGCCGGCCGACTGGAACGCCTTCGAGAAGGACCGTCCGTCCTTCGCCAAGGAATGGAATCGCATCGTCGGCACCGGGCGTTGAGGCACGCACTTTCTCCTCCCCTCGTCATACGAGGGGAGGTGTCCGCGCAGCGGACGGAGGGGTCATGAGCAACGCGTTCGCTGCTCATGACCCCTCCGTCGCCGTGAGACGGCGACACCTCCCCACTGCGTGGGGAGGAAGGGTTTGAGGGTGCCGCGCCCGCGCATCAACGGGCAGGCCCTGACGACGCTCGCGATCCTCGGGATCGTGGGCTTCCTGGTCCTGCTGCCGATGATCTTCCTGGTCGAGGAGTCGCTGAACGTCGGCGACCCGATGGCTTTCCCGCCGGTCGAATTCGGCATCGCCAACTACATCTCGATCTTCGAGGAGGACTTCAAGACCGTGTGGAACACGGTGGTTATCGCGGTGATGGCCACCGTGATGGCGATCTTCATCGGCTTCGCGCTGGCCTGGATCCTGACGCGGACCAACGTGCCGGGGCGCGAGAAGCTCGAGCGGCTGATGGAGCTGCCGTACTACATGACACCGCTGGTGGGCGCGCTCGCCTGGGCGGTGATCGCCGGGCCCAAGAGCGGCTTCATCAACCAGATGTGGAAGGCGATCGGCGGCACCAACGACATCGCCGACATTTACACCCACTTCGGCATCGCCTGGGTGATGGCGCTGTTCGAGGGCACCGTCGCCTTCGTCATGATCTCGGCGTCGATGAAGTCGATGGATCCCGCGCTCGAGGAATCGGCGCGCGTCATGGGCGCCTCCAAGCTCCGCACCATGCTGACCGTGACTTTGCCACTGGTCATGCCGGGCGTGATGGGAGCGTCGCTGTTCGTCTTCGCCGAGATGTTGGGCTCGTTTGCGGCAGCCCTCGTGCTCGGCATTCCCGGACGCATCTACGTCATCACCACGGCGATCTGGGACTCCACGCTTGCCTATCCGCCGGACTACGGGCGCGCCTCGGCCATGGGCCTGTCGCTGTTCATCGTCATGTTCGTCATGCTGACTTTGTATCGCCGCATGATCCGCCGCGGCACCTTCACCACCATCAGCGGCAAGGCGTTCCGGCCGCGGCCGATGGACATGGGTCGCATGGCCTGGGTGCTGTTCAGCGTCTGCGCCCTCTACGTGGCGCTGGCGGTGGTCTTCCCGATCGCGGCGCTCCTCATGACCTCGCTGCAGCGTTTCGCGACCGTGATCCTGAGCCAGGCGCAGTGGACCTTCGCCAACTACGAGATCGCGCTGTCGCTCGGCCCGGTACGCACGGCTCTGTTCAACAGCATCATGCTGGGCCTCGGTGTCGCCACGGTGGGCGTGGTGATCATGTCGCTGCTGGTCTGGATCATCTATCGCTCGCAACTCCGGGGCCGCGGCGCCATCGAGTATCTCGTCATGTTCCCGCAGGCCGTGCCGCGCCTGGTGTTCGGCCTGGCGCTGCTGTGGGCCTGGCTCAACATCCCGATCGGCATCTACGGGACCTTGTGGCTGCTGGCGCTCGCCTACTTCACCGTCATGCTGCCGCTCGGCGTGCGCACGCTGGCGGGTGTGGTGCTGCAGATCGACAAGAGCCTGGAGGAGTGCGCACGCGTCTGCGGCGCCTCGTGGGCCTACCAGATGCGCACCGTCACCCTGCCGCTGCTCAAGCCCGGCATCCTGGCGGCATGGCTCCTGATCTTCATGGCCTGCGTGCGCGAACTGGGCGCGTCGGCCTTCCTGATGGGGCCCAACGCCAAGGTGATCGCGCCGTCGATCGTCAATGCCTTTGCCACCAGCGGCACCGAGCTGACGGCGGCGATGGCGCTGATCCAGACTTTCACCGTGATCCTGGCGTTGATCATCCTGTTCCGGGTGGCGCGTGGCATGACCAAGGAGCTGCAGTGAGCGTGACGCGTATCGAAGTGAAGGACCTGGTCGTGCGCTACGGCGACCAGGTGGCGGTGAACGGCGTGAGCTTCACGGTCGGCCGCGGCGAGCACCTGACCCTGCTCGGGCCTTCAGGCTGCGGCAAGACCACGACGCTCCGTGCCATTGCCGGCCTCGAGCAGCCGTCGGGCGGCAGCATCCGCATCGACGGCGAGACGATGTACGACGCGACCGAGCGCCGGAGCGTCCAGACCGAGCAGCGCGGCGTCTCGATGGTGTTCCAGTCCTACGCCATCTGGCCGCACATGAGTGTGTTCGACAACGTCGCCTACGGTCTTCGGGTGCGCAAGCAGAGCCAAGCCGACATCAAGACCAATGTCGAACGCGCGCTCGACCTGGTGCAGATGCGCCACCTTGCGGAGCGCGGCGCTTCGAAGCTCTCGGGTGGCCAGCAGCAGCGCGTGGCGCTCGCCCGTGCCATCGCCTTCTCGCCCACCGTGGTGCTGTTCGACGAGCCGCTCTCCAATCTCGACGCCAAGCTGCGCGCCGAGATGCGGGTCGAGCTGCGCGAACTGCAGCGCCGGTTGGGGATCACCGCGGTCTATGTCACGCACGACCAGGAGGAGGCGCTCGCCATCTCCGACCGCGTCATCGTGATGAACGTGGGCGTGATCGAGCAGATCGGCACGCCGGAGGAGATTTACAACAGGCCGCGCAGCCGTTTCGTCGCCGATTTCGTCGGCTCGGCCAATCTCATCAAGGGCAAGCCGGCGGGCGAGGGGCTGTTCACGACCGAGAGCGGCGTCAGCCTGAAGTCGGTCGCCTCGCATACGCCGCACGGCCGGGAGACCGAAGTCGCCGTGCGCACCGCCTATATCGAGCTCGAGCCGCGCCCCGGCGACAACCAGGTGTCGGGCAAGGTGCGCCGGCGCCTGTTCCATGGCGACTTCGTCCAGTACGTCATCGACAGCGCGATCGGCCCGCTGATCGTCCGCCGCCCACCGATCAATCTCCTGGCCGAGGGCGCCGACGTGACGGTCTCATTCTCGCCCGAGAACTGCGTCCTGCTCGAAGGCTAGGCTTGACAGTTCTGTAGGACTTTATATCCTACTAGATAGGATTGTTCTATTTTTCGTTCGAGAGATGTTTTTTGCCGTTCCGCGAGCTGGGTGGGGAACGTCGAAAATTCGCGATTTCGTTTCCCATGTCGGTTGGAAATAACCGGCTGAATTCAACGGGTTGAGGCCGAAATAGCCGCGCAAGATAGGAAAGGCCCGGACGGCCTCAGACCGGCGCCGTGCCGGCCACGATGACACGGTGCATCAGCCGGCGCTCGCCTTCGGGATAGTCGGCATTGGCCTTGTGCATGGTGCAGCGGTTGTCCCAGATCACGATGTCGTCCTGCTGCCAGACATGGCGGTACTCGTACCTGGGCTGCGTGGCGTGGGCGATCAGTTCGTCGAGCAGCGGGTCGCTCTCGGCACGGTCGAGGCCCACGACCTGCTCCATGCGGTTGGGATTGAGATAGAGCGACTTGCGGCCGGTCTCGGGATGCGTGCGCACCAGGGGATGGGTCGCTTCAGGCATGGCGGCCATCTCTTCGGCCGGCCGCGTCGAGATCCGGCTGAGCTTGCGGCTCGAGCTGTACTTGTGGATCACCTGCAGCCCGTCGATGCGTGCCTTCATCTCCGGTGAGAGGTCGGCGTAGGCGGCATACATGTTGGTGAACTGCGTGTCGCCGCCGACCGAGGGCACGACCACGCCGTAGAGCATGGTGAGAGAGCAGGGCTCGCGCATGAAACTGTCGTCGGTGTGCCAGTTGGCGCCGTTCACGATCTTCTTGCCGTCGCCCAGCTCATCGCGGTCTTCGCTCGAGATGATGTTCACGTCGATACACTCGGGTGTCCGGGCGAGCTGCAGGCGCTTCACCGGCACGCCGAACTGCGCCATTGCGTTGCGGAACGGCAGCGGTGCCAGCTTTTGGCCGCGGATGCAGAGGACGAGGTTGTCGTGCAGTACCTGTGTCAGCGCGGCCTGGGTCGGCGCGTCCGGCAGGTGGTTGAGGTCGATCCCGCTCACTGCCGCAGCCATGTGCGGGCCTAGCTTCTGGGTCTGAAAATCCATGGCGTTACTCCCGGCAAGCACGATAACGTGCGCGTCGATCCAAGCAATCACAAGAGGGAACGTCCCAATGAAGATCGCCCATTCCGCCGCCAGTCCCTACGTTCGCAAGGTCATGGCCTGTGCCATCGCCCGTGGCCTCAACGACAAGATCGAACGCTGGAAGATCGGCACGACGGATCCGGCGCTGCTCCCGGTCAATCCGCTGTCGAAGGTGCCGACGCTGATCACCGACGACGGCATGTCGCTCTACGACAGCCCGGTCATCTGCGAATATCTCGACAGCATCGGCGCGGCACCCAAGCTGTTTCCCGCATCAGGTCCGGCGCGCTGGAAGGCCTTGACGCAGGAAGCGCTGGGCGACGGCATTCTCGATGCCACGCAGCCGCGCCGGCGCGAGATCCCGCTGCCGCAGGACGAGGGCCGCAAGAGCTACATCGCGCTCCAGCAGGGCAAGGTCGCCCGTGCGCTCGACGTGCTCGAGAAGGACGCCGACTCGCTCGGCATGCTGACGACGATCGGCGAGATCGCGATCGGTTGCGCGCTCGGCTACCTCGATTTCCGCTACGCCGATGAGCCGTGGCGCCCAGGCCATCCCAAGCTCGAGGCGTGGTACGCCAAGGTGGTGAAGCTGCCGCCGCTCGCCGAGACCATGCCAGTCGGCTGACAGGCGTCGGCTGACAAACTTGAGGTGATGCCATGCCGGCACGGACGGGCGAACAGTTTCTAAAAGGCCTGCGCGGGCCCCGCGCGGTATGGGTCGATGGTGAGCGGGTGGCCGACGTCGTCGACCACCCGAAGCTGCGCGGCGCCGCCCACGCGCTGGCCGAGGTCTACGACCTCCAGCACAAGCACGCAGCTCAGTGCCTGATGCCCGATCCGGAGACCGGCGAGCCGATCGGTGTCAGCCACATGATCCCGCGCTCGCGCGACGACCTCGCGCGCCGCCACAAGGCGCTGCGCCAGGTCGCCGAATACTCCGTCGGCCTGATGGGTCGCACGCCTGATTATATGAACGTCACCTACGCGGGCTTCGCCGCCCGGCCCGACGAATGGGGAACGAACGGCAATGAAGCAGGGGCGGAACGGCTGATTGCCTACCAGAAGTTCCTGCGCCGCGGCGACATCTCGCTCACCCATACCATCGTGCAGCCGACCGTCGACAAATCGAAGGGCGATGCGCCCGGCCCCGGCAACGTCCACGCGTTGCACAAGGTCGCCGACACCGAGCACGGCATCGTCGTGCGCGGCGCGCGCGTGTTGGCCACTCTGGCGCCTTTCGCCGACGAGATCGCGGTCTATCCGGCGGCACCATTGCCCGAAGGCGCCGATGCCTATGCGTTGTCCTTTTGCGTGCCGATGAGCGCGCCGGGGCTGAAGTTCCTGTGTCGCGACAGCATGTCGACGTCGGACAACCGCTTCGACCATCCGCTGTCGGGCCGCTTCGACGAGCAGGACGCCTTCGTGATCTTCGACGATGTCGAGGTGCCGCGCGATCGGGTGTTCATCGATGCCAACCGCACCACCTACAATACGGTGATGACCACGAGCTGGCCGCCCAACGTCCAGCAGCAGACCATGATCCGGGCCTCGACCAAGCTCGACTTCGCCTGGGGGGTGGCGTTGCGCATGGCGGCGGCGATCAATGCGGCCGATCCCGAAACCATGCGCCTGATCGGCGAGATCTGGGCCTACGCCGAGTTCACGCGCTCGGCCGTGTCGACGGCGGAAGCCGAGGCGCGGGAATGGCCCGGCGGCACATGGACGCCGGCGGCGGCGCCGCTGCATGCACTCCGCGCCATGCTGCCGATCTGGATGCCGCGGGTGAACGAGATCCTGCGCCTGATCGGCTCGCACAATCTGCTGGCCGCTCCGATGTCGGCGCAGCTCGCCGACCCCGAGCTTCGGCCGCTCATCGACCGCTATCTGCCCGGCGCCAAGTGCATGGCGGCGGAGGAGCGCATCCGCATCTTCCGCCTCGCCTGGGACTTTGCCGGCAGCGCGCTGGCCAGCCGCAACGAACAGTACGAGCGCTTC
The DNA here is from genome assembly GCA_029946105.1 of Reyranella sp. Classification (GTDB taxonomy): domain Bacteria; phylum Pseudomonadota; class Alphaproteobacteria; order Reyranellales; family Reyranellaceae; genus Reyranella. The sequence goes on from JAQSDW010000218.1 coordinate 69,027, forward strand.
TATCTCGCCTCCTCGCCACGCAATCTGGCGCGCCACCTCGCGTTCACCGATCGCAGCCGTGCCGACCGTCTGGTCGCGCGCTTCCTGGATGAGGCATACTAGGGAGAACGTGTCGGAGGGGCCGATGAGTGACATCGACGTCAAGCCCGAGACCATCGCCAAGCCCAAGACGAAGCAGCCGCCGCTGCACAAGGTCATCCTGCTGAACGACGACTTCACGCCACGTGAGTTCGTCGTCGTGGTGCTGAGGACGGTGTTCCATACCACCGAGGACCAAGCCTACGGCATCATGCTGACGGCGCATCAGCGCGGCGCCTGCGTCGTCGCCGTCTTCACCCGCGAGATCGCCGAGACCAAGGCGACGGAGGCCACCGACCTCGGCCGCAGCGCCGGCCACCCGCTCACCTTCACGACGGAGCCTGAGGAATAGGGGCCGGAGGAGTAGAGGCCTCAGCCCGCGACCAGCCCCGCCGCCTCGATACCGGCGATGCAGGCGGCCTCGTCCTCATCGCCGGTGCCGCCGCTGGCGCCAGCCGCGCCCAGGATGTTGCCGTCCTTCTCCCTGATCAGCACGGCGCCGGCCTGCGGCAGGAACTTGCCTTGAGCGGTTGCAGCGAGTGCGCCGAAGAACGGCGGGTTCTCCTTGGCGCGGCCCAGCAGCGTGCGGCTGGACGCGCCCATGCCGACGGCGTCCTCGCGTTGCAGCGACTTCACGTGGCCCGCATCGTCGAGCACGGCGGCGGCCAGCAGCTAGATCTTCATCTCGCGAGCCTTGGCGAGTGCGGCTTCGACGATCTTGTAGGCCTGGACGAGGGTCAGTCTGGACATGTCGCAACCTCAGGGCGCTGCTCTGGCGCTTCAATCCGCGGCCTTGATGCCGGCGCGGCCGATCGTCTCGCGGGCTCGGGCAATCTCTGCCTTGATGGTGGCATCGAGCGCCTCGGGCGTGCCGGGGCTCGCCGTCAGGCTGAGCTCGGCAAAGCGCTTCTGCAGATCGGGCGCCGCGAGCGCCTTCTGCACCTCGGCGTTGAGGCGCTGCACGATCTCGCGCGGCGTTGCGACGGGCGCCGTGAGTCCGAACCAGGTCTCGACCTCGAAACCCGGCAGCCCCGACTCCGCGACGGTCGGCAGGTCGGGGAAGCCCGGCGCTCGGTTGCGCGAGGTGACGGCCAGGCCACGCAGCGTGCCGGACTTCAAGTGACCCGTTACCACCGAGAGATTGGCGAACATCACCGGCAACTGGCCGGCCAGCAGGTCAATGATCGCCGGCGCCTCGCCGCGGTAGGGGACGTGCGTCATGCGGATGCCGGCCTCGAACAGGAACTGCTCGCCCGCCATGTGCGGCGTGGTGCCGACGCCGCCCGAGCCGATGTTGAGCTCGCCCGGCCGCGCCTTGGCCATGTCGATCAGCTCGCGCACGGTCTTGGCGGGAAACGATGGATTGACCACCAGCACCAGCGGCGAGGCCCCGAGCATCGCCACGCCGGTGACATCGCGCATGGCGTCGAACGTGACGGTCTTGGCGTAGAGGACGGGCGCCACGGCGTAGGTGGTCTGCGAGGCCACCATCAGGGTTGTGCCGTCGGGCGATGCCTTGGCCAGCATGTCGGCGGCGATCAGGCCGCTCGCCCCGGTACGATTGTCGACCAGCACCGGTCCGAGCGGCCCCTCGGACAGCTTTTGGGCGACGATGCGGGTGACCACGTCGTTGCCGCCGCCGGCCGCGAACCCCACCAGGATGCGGATCGGTCGGGCGGGGAAGGGCATCGCCTGGGCATACGCGCGCGCGCCGCCGAGACCCAAGGTTGCGCCCATGATTGCGGGGGGCGCCTGAGCGAGCAGGTGTCGGCGAGATATGTTGAGCATGACGCACTCTAGCCCGGATTCGGGCGGGACAACGTCGCCTCATATATCTTGACAGTAAAATATCTTGATTATAGAGATATGATTGTGGCCCTTACCGCCGCGGCCGCACGGTTGGACTGAGACGATGCCAGCGAAGCCCACAGCTGCAAACAAGGGAGGAGCTGCCCACTTCAATCATGTGGGCCGTATCGGCAACATCGTCCGGCGCATGGGCGCGCAGAGCGTCATCGTCAGCCAGACCGTAGCGGCGCGCTTTGGCCTCAATACGACCGACCTCGAAGGTCTCGATCTGATCCAGCTCCAGGGCCAGGTCACGACCGGGCAGCTTGCCGCCGCGACCGGACTAACCTCCGGCGCGGTGACGGCCCTGATCGATCGGCTCGTTCGTGCCGGCTATGTCGAACGGTTCGACGATCCGGCTGACCGGCGCCGCGTGCTCGTGCGCATCCGCGGCGGCTCGATCGTCGAGATCGCCAAGGTCTACGCACCGATGCAGAAGCGCATGTTCGCGCTGTGGTCCCAGTACAGTGCCGACGAACTCACGGTGATCGAGGACTTCCTCACCCGCAGTCTGGCCCTCAGCGTGGAATGCGTTGCCGACCTGCGGGAGAGGTCGTAATGTCCAAGTCCTTCTGATTATTGATGAATTCCGCTCTGAAGGTCACTTGGGGCAGGCTCGGCCGCGACCAAGTTGGGTGGAAAATCAATGGGTTGACGGGCGGGCCTCGGGTCCGTATTTTCCGCGCGCTTTTGGAATTCACCCCGGCCCGGCCGGGGCTTTTTGTTGAGTTAGGGCCATGAAGATCCGTCATTCTCTCAAGTCGGTGAAGCTCCGTCACAAGGACTGCCGCATCGTGCGCCGCAAGGGCCGCGTCTACGTCATCAACAAGACCAACCCGCGCTTCAAGGCTCGCCAGGGATAATTGGCCGGCTAAAGCTGCGGTTGGCGTTACCGTGATCAAGGCGGCGGAGCCCTCGGCTTCCGCCGCTTTTTTATTTGGCGTATGAGCGAAGCATGCAGATGCCGCCGCTCGATCCCGCCATTCTCGCCCGCCGCGGCGAGATCGTGGCAGCGCTTCGGACCATCGTGCCGGGCGAAGGGGTGATCGACGACCTCGAAGGCATGCGCCCCTACGAGTGCGATGCGCTCTCGGCCTACCGCCAGATGCCGCTGGTCGTGGTCCTGCCCGAGACGGTGGCCCAGGTCTCGACGATCCTGCGCTACTGCCAGGACAACAAGGTCAAGGTCGTGCCGCGCGGCGCCGGCACCTCGCTGTCGGGTGGCTCGATGCCGGTGGGCGACGCCATCCTGCTGGGCCTGGGCAAGTTCAACCGCATGCTGGAAATCGACTACGCCAACCGCTGCGCCCGCGTGCAGCCCGGTGTCACCAACCTCGGCATCTCCAAGGCGGTCGAGCACGAGGGTTTCTATTACGCGCCCGATCCCAGCTCGCAGATCGCCTGCTCGATCGGCGGCAACGTCGCCGAGAATTCCGGCGGCGTGCATTGCCTGAAGTACGGCCTCACCACCAACAACCTGCTCGGCATCGAGATGGTGCTGATGACTGGCGAAGTGGTGCGCCTGGGCGGCAAGCATCTCGACTCGGAGGGCTACGATCTTTTGGGCGTCATGACCGGCTCGGAGGGTCTCCTGGGCGTCGTCACCGAGGTGACGGTGCGGCTCCTGCGCAAACCCACCACGGCGCGGGCCGTGCTGCTTGGCTTTCCGACCGAGGCAGGTGCGGCCGATTGCGTCGCGGCCGTCATCGCCTCGGGCATCATCCCGGGGGGCATGGAGATGATGGACAAGGAAGCGGTGAAGTGCGCCGAGGCCTATGTCGGCGCGGGCTATCCCCTCGATGCCGAGGGCTTGCTGATCGTCGAACTCGACGGGCCATCGGTCGAAGTCGACCACCTTGTCGATCGCGTGGCCGAGATCGCGCGCGGTCGCGGCGCTACCACAGTGCGCGTCAGCAACGACGAGCAGGAGCGGGTGCTGTTCTGGGCCGGCCGCAAGGCTGCCTTCCCCGCCGTCGGCCAGATCACGCCTGACTACATGTGCCTCGACGGCTCGGTGCCGCGTGGCCGGCTGGTCGAGGTGCTGGCCGAAATGCGCGAGATGTCGAAGAAGCATCGCCTGCGGGTGGTCAACGTCTTCCATGCCGGCGATGGCAATCTCCATCCGCTGATCCTGTTCGACGCCAACGACGCCGACGAATTGCACCGCGCCGAGGAATTCGGTGCCGACATCCTGCGCCTCTGCGTGCGGGTGGGCGGCGTGCTGACCGGCGAACATGGTGTCGGCATCGAGAAGCGCGACCTGATGGGCGTGCAGTTCACCGAGATAGACCTCGACCAGCAGATGCGCCTGAAATGCGCCTTCGATCCCGACCATCTGCTGAACCCCGGCAAGGTCTTCCCCCAGCTGCGCCGTTGTGCCGAGCTGGGCCGCGTTGTGGTTCATCACAACAAGATGCCGTTCCCCGACATCCCGCGGTTCTGACGCGTGTTGTTTCATTTCGCACTCATGGGAGCGGGG
>JAQSDW010000218.1:73441-113875 GCA_029946105.1 Reyranella sp.
CATGCTCAAGATGATTGCGCAACTGGAGTTGCGCGCTCCTATGAAAAGACTGCGGTCCAATGACATCGACGATCAAGCCGCGGTCGCGCGAGGAGCTGCGGCAAGCGGTGGAATGGGCCCTGAACGAAGGCACGACGCTCGACGTGCGCGGGCAGGGCAGCAAGGTGGTGCTGGGCAAGCCGATGGTCTGCGACCAGGTGCTCGACCTCTCCGGCCTGAGTGGCGTCGTCGACTACGCGCCCGAGGAACTGGTCGTGACGCTGCGCGCCGGCACGCCGATCAGCGAGGTCGAGGCGCTGCTCGCGCAACGCAACCAGATGCTGGCCTTCGAGCCGCCCGATTTCGGGCCGCTGCTCGGCCGCGAAGCCGGGCAGGGGACTCTGGTCGGCGCCGTCATGGGCAATCTCGCCGGGCCGCGGCGGCTCTCCGCCGGTGCCGCGCGCGATCACCTGCTGGGCTTCAGCGGCGTCAACGGACGCGGCGAGAGTTTCAAGTCGGGCGGCAAGGTGATGAAGAACGTCACCGGCTACGACCTCTCCAAGCTGCTCGCAGGCTCGTGGGGAACGCTGGCCGTACTCGATCAGGTGTCGGTGAAGGTGCTGCCGGCGCCCGACCAGACGCGCACGCTCCTGCTGCTCGGGCTCGACGATGCAGCCGGGGTGCGGGCGATGTGCGCCGCGCTCGGCAGCCCGCACGATATTTCCGGTGCCGCCCATCTGCCGGGCAAGACGGCGCTCCGCATCGAAGGTGTGGCGCCCTCGGTCGAAGCGCGACTGAAGGCATTGCGCGAACTGCTGATCGACTGGGACACCAGCATGGAAGAGCTGAGCACGCTCGAAAGCCGCGCCTTCTGGCGCGAGGTGCGCGACGTGGCGCCGCTCAGGTCGGCGTCGGACGCGGTCGTCTGGAAGATCTCCTGCCCACCGACCGAGGGGCCGGTCATCATGGCGCGCATCAAGGCGCTGCGTCCCTCGGCCGAGGCCTTTTACGATTGGTCCGGCGGCCTCATCTGGCTGGCGCTGCCACCGGGTGCCGATGCCGATCATGCGATCGTGCGCGGCGCAATCGGCGAGAGGGGCGGCCACGCCACCCTCATCCGCGCGCCCGAAGCGGTGCGCGCCGCTGTGCCCGTCTTCCAGCCGCAGCCGGCAGCCCTCGCGGCGCTGGTTTCGCGCGTCAAAGAGAGCTTCGACCCCAAGAGCCTCTTCAATCCGGGACGGATGGGTTAGATATTGTCTATACTAATCAATATGGTTAGTATAGATGATAATGATCGATGAAGATCGGTTTCGCAACGAGAACACTCTGCGCCTGTTCTATGGCGAAAGAGTGCGGCGGTATCCGCCGGATTTGACGCAGCGGACGCAAAACAAGCTGAAGATCGTCTACGCAGCCAGCCGACTGGATGACTTGGCCGTACCACCTGGCAATAGGTTGGAGGCGTTGAGAGGTGATCGACGGGGGCAGTGGAGCATTCGCATCAACGAACAATGGCGAATCTGCTTCATCTGGGACGGGACGAGAACGGCGGCGATTGAAGTTGTGGATTATCATTGAGAGGGCCGGGACATGAAGCGCGTGATCAAACCTGTACATCCCGGCCGCATCCTCCGTGACGAGTTCATGGGGCCGGCCGGCATTTCCCAGTACCGTCTGGCTCAAGCCACCGGGCTGTCGCAAGTTCAGGTCGGCAATATCGTCCGCGGCAAGAGGGGCATCACGGCTGAGACGGCGCTACGCCTGGAACGCGCCCTTGGTATGAGCGCGCAATCCTGGATGAATCTGCAGATGCTCTACGAACTGGAGAAAGCGACGATTGAGGCGGGGCAGAGAATTAAGCAAACGACGGAACGGCTCAAACTGCGCGATGCGGCCTGATCCAGGTCGCATGCAAACCCACTTCACCCTGGCCCAGCTCGCCGATCCCGAGACCGCGCGCAGCAATGACATTCTGCGCAAGTGTGTGCATTGCGGGTTCTGCACGGCCACGTGCCCGACCTTCGTGCTATTGGGCGACGAGCGGGATTCGCCGCGTGGGCGTATCTATCTGATCAAGGCGATGATCGAGGGCGATCGCGCGCCGAGCGCGTCGGAGGTCCGGCACGTCGATCGTTGCCTCTCGTGCCTGTCCTGCATGACGACCTGCCCGTCGGGCGTGAACTACATGCATCTGGTCGACCACGGCCGGCATCACATCGAAGAGACTTTTGCGCGCACGCTGCCCGACCGTTTCATGCGCGGGGTGCTGGCCTATCTCATGCCGCGTCCCACGGTGTTCCGCTGGGCCATGATGCTGGGCCGGCTCGCCAAGCCGTTCGCGCAGATGCTGCCCGCGACCAGCGCCGATCCCGGCGGTGCTACCTTCCTGCGCCGTCTGCGCGCCATGCTCGAGGCGGTGCCCGACAAGGTGCCGACGCCGTCTCCGGTCGACCGGCCGCAGGTCTTTCCGGCGCTGGGACTACAGCGCAAGCGCGTGGCGCTGATGCCGGGCTGCGGCCAGCAGGTGATGGCGCCTGAAGTGAACGAGGCCACGGTGCGGCTGCTGACGCGGCTCGACGTCGAGGTGGTGAACGTCGCGGGCTCCGGCTGCTGCGGTTCCTCGGTGCTGCATGTCGGCAGGAACGATCAGGCGCTGGAGCTTGCCAAGCGCAACATCACCGCCTGGCTGCGCGAGATCGACGGCGCCGGCCTCGACGCCATCGTCATCAACGCCTCGGGCTGCGGCACCACCGTGAAGGACTATGGCCATATGCTGGCCGACGATCCGGTCTGGGCCGAGAAGGCCAAGCAGGTAGCGGCACTGGCGAAGGATGTCACCGAGATCGTGGCCGAGGTCGGCCTCAGCAATGTGACGCCACGGCCGCTCACCGTCGCCTATCATTCGGCCTGCTCGATGCAGCACGGCCAGAAGATCGATGCGCTGCCCAAGAAGTTGCTGCGCGACGCGGGCTTCGCCGTGAAGGACGTGCCCGAGGGCCATCTCTGCTGCGGCTGGGCCGGGACCTATCAGGTGCTGCAGCCCGACCTGTCGCGCCGCCTACGCGACCGCAAGGTGGCCAACATCGAGAGCACCAGGCCCGACGTCATCGCCGCCGGCAACTTCGGCTGCATCGGCAACATCGCGGCGGGCACCGGCATACCGATTGCCCATACCGTCGAGTTGCTGGACTGGGCGACCGGTGGGCCCAAGCCCGCGGCGCTGGCCTGAATCCTTCGGAAGTAGAATGACCCTTCTTCGCTCTTGCCTTGCCGCCCTGCTGGGCCTGATGCTGGGCTTCAACGTCATGGCGCAGAACGCCGGGAGCGGCATCGTGCTCGACACGCTTTTTACCAAGCTGCAGACCGCCACCGATCCGGTCGCCATCCAGGCGCTGGAAGCGGCGATCTGGGAACAGTGGACCATGGTCCCCGATCAGCAGCAGCGCGCCGCGATGATGCGCGGCATCGCCGAGATGCAGCAGCAACAATTGAAGGCCTCGGTCGAGACATTCACCCATCTGATCGAGACCGCGCCCGATTTGTCAGAGGCCTGGAACAAGCGCGCTACTGCCTATTGGCTGCTCGGCAACTTCCCGGCCTCGCTGGCCGACATCTGCGAGACCATCAAGCGCGAGCCGCGCCACTTCGGGGCCTACTCCGGCCTCGGCATGATCCGGGCCGAGATGGACGAGCATGCCCGCGCGGTTGCCGCCTTCGAACTGGCGCGCAAATGGAACCCGCACATCGTCGGCATCGACGCCGAGATCGAGCGGCAAAAAGCGCTGGCCGGCCCAACAGGGACCGACGGGCCGGCCGATCCGCTAGGCTGTGGTCGCCTGTCGTCGTGATCGTGTCGTCGTGATCCTGGCACGCGCTGCTGAGTCATAATCAAATGCGCGTACTGGCCCTGGGATCGTGCCGCATCCACCAGCCGCTGGATTCCGTGCAACTGCGGAGCGAGGTCAAGTATCTCAACCGTCGCTCTTGGTGGTGGCCGCCGATCTATGTTCACGACGTCCACGAGGCGATCCAGCTCGTGCGGCTCGGACGTGGCGAGATCAGGATGCCGAATGAGATCCGGCCCTTCGCCTACGAAAGTGGGCTGCGCTGGCGTGATCGCGTGCCGCTGCCTCTGCCGCTACGGCGGGCCGAGTATGTGGTGGTCGAGATTTGCACCGACAAGCATTACGAGGTTGCCGGCTGGACGCTGAATGTGAACGAGATCCATCGCCATCTCCGCCAAGGGACCGGCGCCGCGGGAGAGGCATGGTGGCTCGCGATCGAACGCAGCCCGCGGCCGTCGGAGGCCCTGGCCCAGGGCGTCGAGGCAGCGCTGCGCGCGGACTGGCGGACGCGTTGGCGATTCGGGGAGGGTCATCGTCTGGTGTTGCGCGAACTCACCTTCCGCTATCTCTCCGCATCGGACATCGCCGAGGGATTGGTACGCCTGCAGGCGCTTGTGGCACGGCCGCTGCTGGTCGTGCCGCATGTCACGGTGCGCCTGGCCGATGGCAGCTTGCTCGCCGAGCGCCTCCAGCATGTCGAGAAGACGGTCGAGGCGGCGCGCTCGCTCGGGTTGCCGGTGCTGGATCCACGGACCTTTGTCGGCCGCGACGGCCAGTCTCGCGCCCTCGACAAGGGAGGCGCCGATTTCAACCACTATGCGCCGGACTACCTCCCTGTCGTCGGCCGCGAGATCGTGGACGCGCTCTGCGACTGCTCCTAAGGGCTCAATCCGGTTTCGCGCCGACCGGCAGCTGGCAATGGACGCATTTTGACGTGAGGGGATTGAACTTCGTGCGGCCCCACCGGAAGAATTTCAGGCAACGCGGGCATCGGAACGCGGCGCTCCAAAGCAGGGCGCCGACGGTGAGTGCCAGGGTCATCTCCAGAGTGTAGCGGGGGAGATCCTTGCTCCAGCCCGAGATCTTCCCGACCGCGATACAGGCAAACAGCAGTCCCCACACGACCCATCTTCGCAAACGAAGACTGCGCAACGCCGCGGCATATCGCTGTTGCTCCATCACTTTACTGGAACCGGTCGCGCTTCCCATTGTGTGATCATGGCGGCAACGTCTTCCAGGCTCCATCGCATCTTGAACGTCGGCCTCCGGCTCCCAATATCGAAGAAATGCGCGCGTCCGACTTTCTGGCGCGCGCAATGCATTTGGGGAGAAGCGTAGAGTTCGAATCGGAATCTCTGGATGTCGCGTTTTATGCGACTCGCGCAGGCCTCGGGGAGCGCGGGAAAGCAGAGCAATACCAAGCGGTTAGGCGTCGATCGGTAGGACATCCGGGAGGCTGGTTCAATTTTTCTCTTTGTCGTGTTTTAGGCGACATCGGCATCCCGCTTGCGGCGGCCCCCGGCGTAGATGCACAGTGCGCCCGCGTTTTTCTTCGGGGAGTTTTGTATGGCCACCTTGTATGTCGGCGGTCGTCTGTTCGACGGTGAGAAGGCTCTGGACGGCCAGGCGGTGCTGGAAGAGGGCGGCAAGATCAAGCGCGTGGCGCCGGCGGCTGAGTTCGCGGGCTTTGCCGGCGATCGGGTCGACACCTCGGGCGGCACGCTGATCCCCGGCATCATCGATTGCCACGTCCATTCGCTGTCCGGCGCCGAGGGCAACCCGGGAGCGGTGCAGGATCGCCTGAGCGCCGCCCAGATCGCGGTGCGCGGCATGGAATACATGCGCAGCACGCTGGAGGGCGGCATCACCGCGGTGCGCGACTGCGGCGGCAAGGACTATATCGAGTTTGCGCTGCGTGACGCCTTCAACGCCGGCAAGTTCCTGGGACCGACCATGCGCTGCGCCGGCCGCATGATCTGCATGACCGGCGGCCACGGCAACCGTACCGGCCGCGTCGCCGACGGCGTCGACGAGGTGGTGAAGGCGGTCCGCGAGCAGGTCCATGCCGGCTCTGACCTGGTCAAGATCATGGCGACCGGCGGCGTGATGACCCAGGGCGTCAATCCCGAGGACGCGCATTATTCGGCCGAGGAGATGAAGGCCGGCATCAGCGAGGCGCATCGCTTCCACAAGTGTTGCGCCAGCCACGCCCAGGGCGCGCTCGGCATCCTGAACGCGGTGCGTGGTGGCATCGATTCGATCGAGCACGGCATCTTCATGGACGACGAGTGCTGCGCCGAGATGAAGGCGCGCGGCGTCTGGCTGGTGCCGACGCTGGCTGCCGTGAAGAACATCCTGAAGGGCTATGACGACGGCGACCGCTCGATCCCCGACTATGTGATCGACAAGAGCCGCCGCGTGTTCGACCGCCACATCGCTGCGACCAAGATGTACTACAAGGCCGGTGGCCGCATCGCCATGGGCACTGACGCCGGCACGCCGCACAACCGCCACGGCGAGAATGCGCGCGAGCTCGAGTACATGTGCGACATCGGTGTCTCGGCTCGCGATTCGTTGTTCTTTGCCACCGCGAGCGCCGCTGACCTGATGCGCCTGGCGGACCAGGGGCGGATCAAGGAAGGCAACAGCGCCGACCTGGTGCTGTGCGATGGCGATGCCCTGGCCGACATCAAGCGCGCCGCCCGCAAGGAGAACCATCGGATGGTGGTGAAGCGCGGCGTCGTCGCCCGCGACAACCGCGCCGCCTTCGTGCGCCAGCCCGCCCGCGTCGCGGCGGAGTAAGGGAAGGGGAGGCAACGGCCGGGGATTCCGTGGAAGAGATCTTTCTCGGTCTTCTCGCCGTCGTCTGGGCGCTCGGCACGCCGATCGTCGCCATCGTGGCGCTGGTCCGCACGTCGCGGCTGCGCGAGGCGAACGAGCGGTTGACGGCGGAAGTGGCGTTGCTCAAACGGCAAAGGCTCCCGGGCGAGACCTTGCCGCCGCCGTTTGTCGCGCAACCGGTCGTCGAGCCGCTCGCCGAGTCAGTCGTCGAGCCGTCGCTGCCGACTGCACCGGCGCCTCCGTTCGAGCCCGAGCTTATCGTTGAGGTCACACCTGAGCCGCCGTCACTGTTGCCGCCATCACTGCCGCCAGCGTTGACCGTAGAACCGGTCAGCGCTGGCTGGGAGCAGCGGCTGGGCGCGCGCGCCTTCCTGTGGGTGGGCGCGATCACGCTGGCGCTGGCCGCGATCTTCCTGGTCCGCTACTCGATCGACGAGGGCTATCTCTCGCCCGAAGTGCGCGTGATCCTGGCGGCGTTGTTCGGCTTCGCGCTGATCGGTGGTGCCGAGAAGATGCGGGCCCGTGACGATCGCGTGGCCCAGGCACTGGCCGCCGCCGGCGTCGCAGCACTCTACGGGTCGCTGTTCTCGGCCGTCGCCCTCTACGGCATGATTTCCAAAGTGGCGGCTGGCAGCGGTGCGGCGGCGCTCACCGCCTTCGCCATCGGCGTATCGTTGCGCCACGGCATCTTCGTCGCCGGCCTCGCCTTCGTCGGTGGCTTCGCCAGCCCCGCGATCATCGGCAGCAACGATCCAAATACGCCGGTGCTGTTCGGCTATCTGCTGGCGATCGCCGCGGGCACGATGGGTGTCATCCGCATAAAGGGCTGGTGGCCGCTCGGCTGGGGCGTTCTAGCGGGCTCGGCATTGTGGACGGTCATCTGGATGATGGCGACGAACGATGCTGACGAGTTGCATTGGGTCGGCCTGTTCCTGGTCGCGGTCGCCGGTCTCTTCGTATGGGCCACCTGGAAGCGGATGGCCGAGAACGAGAATCCGCCGAACGACGTCGTGGCGCTCGTCTGGACGGCGCTCGCCGGCACCGGCGTGCTGCTGACATGCCTCGTGATCGACGACGGCGGCCAGCAAAGAGCTGGCTGGCTGGCGTTGGCACTGCACGGCGCGGGGCTCTATGCGCTTGGCCGCTGGACACCGCGCTTTCAGTATGCGGCGTCCCTGGGACCGGGCCTGTCGCTGCTTGCCCTTGTTCTATGGTGGGGCTCGACAGGCGGTGTCGGGTCGACCTGGGATGCCGAGCGCTTCGCCTGGCTCACGATCCTGTTCGGCGGCTTCTATGCGGCGGCAGCCTTCGCCTTATTGTGGAATGCCGCCCGCCCCGGGTTTTGGGCGGCACTCTCGGTAGCTGCGGTCTTCACGCATTTTCTCTTCTGCTGGTATGTGCTGCGCAGCACCGCAACGGGCACGCCATGGGGCCTGATCAGCGTCGGGCTCGCAGCACCCTTCCTGGTTGGCGCTGAGCGGCTCGCGCGATGGCGCGACAGCATGACCGGCGCCACCGAGGCGCTGGGCTATCTCGCGGCCGGCGTCACCTTCTTCATCGCCGCCGCCATCCCGATGGAACTCAGCCGCGAATGGATCACGGTGGCCTACGCCATCGAACTGGCGGCGGTGGCGGCCATCGCGGCTTCGCTCGACCTGCGCGCGATGCGCCAACTCTGCTGGCCGTTATTGGCGGTCGTCGTCGTGCGGTTCGTGCTCAATCCCGAGGTGCTGAAGTATCCGATCGGCGTCACACCGCTCTTCAACTGGATCTTGTGGGGTTACGGCATTTCGATCGTGGCGCTTTTGGTGGGGCTGCGGTTCCTGCGCCCGACCGGCGATGTGCGGCTGGTGCGTGCGGTCGAGGCGGCCGTCGCGCTGCTGGCGTTCGTGCTGGCGACGCTGGAAGTGCGCAGCCTCTTCCAGCCCGGGTCGATGGATACCCCTGATGCGAGCTTCCTGGAACGTTCGTTCTATGTCGCCATCTGGGGCGCTTTCGCACTGGCGGCCCTCTGGATGACGCGCCGCCAACCCGATCCGGTGACCCTCTGGGCCTGGCGGCTGAGCGGCGGGCTGGCACTGGCGGCGGCGCTGTTCGTTCAGGTGCTGATCGCCAATCCGGTGTTCGAGCCGGCTCATCTCGGGCGGACGCCGATCGCCAACGGCCTGTTCCTGGCCTACGCGGTGCCGGCGGCGATGGCGGTCCTCGCGCGGCGCTGGATCGACGTCGAGGCCAACCGCAATGTCGATCTGTTGCTCGGCGCCGCGGCCTCGATCCTGGCCTTCGTCTATGTCTCGCTCGAAGTCCGGCATCTGTTCGATCCCGGCTTAGAGCGCAGCGGCTTCGCCGCCGACGGCCTCGAACTCTACGCCTACTCGATCGTCTGGCTGCTGTTCGGTGTGGCCTTGCTGGCGCTGGGCTTCCTGCGCCAGGCCCCGGCACTACGCCATGCTGGCATGATCCTGGTCTGCATCGTGGTCGCCAAGGTGTTCCTGATCGACATGGCCGGGCTGCAAGGCCTGCTGCGCGTTTTATCGTTCCTCGGCCTGGGCGCAGCACTGATCGGTCTCGGATACGTGTATCGTCGGTTCGGATTTCAGGGAAAGCAGCACGAGTAGGTCATGACGGTGGAATTGTTTCCCGAAGTAAAAATGTCCCTCGACGAATTGCGCGCCCTGCAGGTGAAGCGGCTGCGTGCCGCCTTGCGGCAGGCCTATGACGGCCAGGCGCCGTATCGCGCCAAGTGTCTGGCGGCAGGTGTTCATCCCGACGATTTCAGGAGCCTGGACGATCTCCGCCGGTTTCCCTTCACGTTGAAGGACGACCTGCGCGACGCCTATCCCTTCGGCATGCTCGCGATCCCGCGTGAACGCTGCGTGCGACTGCATGCCTCCAGCGGCACGACGGGCCGGCCGACGGTGGTGGGCTATTCGGCGCGCGACATCGATACCTGGTCGGACCTGATGGCGCGCTCCCTTCATGCCGGCGGCGCGCGGCCGGGCGACATCATTCACAATGCCTTCGGCTACGGCCTGTTCACCGGCGGACTCGGGACCCACTACGGCGCCGAACGGTTGGGCTGCACGGTGGTGCCGATGTCGGGTGGCTTCGGTGAACGACAGGTCCAGCTCATCGCAGAGTTCGGTGCGCGCGTGGTACTGATGACGCCGTCCTACATGCTGGCGGTGGCCGACGAGTTCGAGCGCCAGGGCGTCGATCCGCGCGCCACGGCGATGCGGATCGGCATCTTCGGCGCCGAGCCGTGGACCGAAAGCATGCGTGCCGAGATCGAGCGGCGGCTCGGGATCGAAGCGGCCGACATCTATGGCCTGAGCGAGGTCATGGGGCCGGGCGTGGCGTGCGAGTTCGTCGAGACCAAGGACGGCCCCACGATCTGGGAGGATCATTTCTATCCCGAGATCGTTGATCCGGAGACGGGTGCGCCAGTGCCCGATGGCCAGCCGGGCGAGCTGGTGTTCACGACGCTCACCAAGGAGGCGATGCCGGTCGTGCGCTATCGCACGCGCGACCTCACGCGCCTGCTGCCGGGATCGGTGACGGCCATGCGGCGCATGACCAAGATCACCGGCCGCAGCGACGACATGCTGATTGTGCGCGGCGTCAATCTGTTCCCGAGCCAGGTCGAGGAGCAGATCCTGCGCGACCCCGCCCTGAGCGGTCACTACGTGATCGTACTCAGCCGGACCGGCGCGCTCGACGATCTGCTGGTGCGTGTCGAGGCGCGGGTAGCGCTCGACGGCGATGCCGTGCGGCAATCGGCAGCGGAGCTGGCGCGGCGCCTGAAAGGCATGTGCGGCCTGTCTGCCACGATCGACATTGCAATCCCGGGTGCGGTCGAACGCTCGCTGGGCAAGGCGAAGCGCGTGATCGACAAGCGGCCCAAGACCTAGGCCGGTCTGCTAGCTCCAGGGACCGCCGCTGGCGAGCCTGATGCGGGCGCGCACAAGATCCGGATCATTGGGAAGCGCGCCGATCTCGACAGGTTCATCCGTGGGCAGGACGTTGGTCCGCAATGAGCCTCTGTCATTGGGAATGTTTGCCATCAGCACTGCCCCGAAGGTCAGCACGGTGGCGGCAATGACCAGGAAATCGGTCCAGGTCAAAGAGAGCTTGCGGCGGGCGCGGGCTTTCAAGACTTGCTCCTCGGGGCGCCGCTTCGATCGGAAGGCGGCGCCGGCCGGTATTTCTCCAGCACCACCATGAGCTTGTCGGGCGACACGTTCATGGCCGAGGCCAGCGCCTGCGCGTGAGCCTGGAGCTGCGCGTCGGTGGGAGGCCCATCGGTCTTGGTCGGTGGCCCGACCTTGCGGAAGGCATCGCGCACTCGATCAACGGGAATGCCGAGGTCCTGGGCGATCCGATCGTACGGCGGTTCGCGGCGGGACGGACGGTTCTGTTCGCCATTGCTGGTCTGGGCCAGCGCCGGGGTGGCGGCGAGGAGAAGTAAGGCAAAAGAACGGCGGAGCATCGGAACCTCTCGTTGGATCTTCACGAGAGATTACGGCCGGAGCGCTTGCACCATCCCCAAGGGACGTCACAAGAGACGCCACGAGGGACGTCAGACGTAGGCGATACGCAGGATGTTGGTGGCTCCAGGCGTACCGAAGGGTACGCCGGCGGTGATCACGAGGCGCTCGCCTTCCTTGGCGATCTCCTCCTTGCGCGCCACCCGCACGGCGCGCTGCACCATGTCGGCAAAATTGTGCGCGTCCTCTGCGTGAACGGGATGGACGCCCCAAGTGAGCGTCATGCGGCGCGCCGTGTTGGGGTTGGGTGTCAGGCAGAGGATGCGGACATCGGGCCGCTCGCGCGCGGCACGCAGCGTGGTCGAGCCGGTGTTGGTGTAGGTGACGATGGCGGCCGCCGACAGCGTGTGGGCGCACTGCCGCGCGGCGGCGCTGATGGCGTCGGCGGTGGTGGCCTCGGGCTCGTGGCGGCTCGCATCCATCAGCCGACGGTAGAGCGGGTCTCCCTCGGCGGCACGGATGATGCGGTCCATGATGGTGACCGCCTCGATCGGATAGTCACCCGACGCAGATTCGGCCGACAGCATGACAGCATCGGTGCCGTCATAGACGGCGGTCGCCACGTCGGACGCCTCGGCGCGGGTCGGCGTCGGCGAATGGACCATCGAGTCCAGCATCTGCGTTGCCACGATGGCAGGCTTTCCAGCCACGCGGCAGGCGGCGAGGATGCGCTTCTGCAAGGGTGGCACCGCCTCGGGCGGCATTTCCACGCCGAGATCGCCGCGCGCTACCATGATGCCGTCGCTCTGCTCGATGATCTCGTCGAGATGATCGATTGCGGCAGGCTTCTCGAGCTTGGCCATCACCGCGGCGCGGCCGGCCACCAGCTTCTTCAGTTCGGCGATGTCGTGGGCGTGCTGGACGAAGGAGAGCGCCACCCAATCGACTCCGAGCGAGAGGCCGAAGGCGAGGTCCTTGTGGTCCTTGGGCGTCATCGGCGACAAAGGCACAATCAGGTTGGGCAGGTTCACGCCCTTGCGGTCACTGATCTGGCCCTCGACCTCGACCATGGCATCGATCGTATCCTGGTCATGGGCGACGATCCGCAGCCGCACCTTGCCGTCGTCGATCAGCAGCAGCCCGCCCGGCTTGGCGGCCTTGAAGATTTCCGGATGCAGGAGCGGCACGCGCTTGGCGGTGGCCGGCTTGGGATTCATGTCGAAGCGCAGCTTCTGGCCCTTCTTCAGCTCCATCGGCTGCTTGCCGATCACGCCTAGCCGCAGCTTGGGACCCTGCAAATCCATCAAGATCGCGATCGGGTGATTGTATTGCTTCTCCATCGCGCGCAGTTGCTCGACGCGCTGCCGGTGGTCGTCATGTGTGCCGTGACTGAAGTTGAGGCGGAACACGTCGGCTCCGGCCTCGAACAGCTCGCGTAGCCGCTCGGGCGTCGCACTGGCGGGCCCTAACGTGGCGACGATCTTGGTGAAACGCTGACGACGCATGGGTCCAGTCTACTTCTTTGGTGACGACACTTTGAAGTCACCCGCCTGCTCGTAGACCTTTACCACGGCAGCGTCATCCAGCCGACCCCAGCCGGCGCCGGCCGCGGCGAGGAAAAGCTGGTGGGCGGCGGCGGCCATGGGCAAGGGCAGGCGATGTTCGTGTCCGGTATTCAGCACCAGTCCGAGATCTTTCACGAAGATTTCGATCGCCGACAGCGGCGAGAAATCGTCGTCGAGCATGTGCGGCACGCGGTTGCCGAACATCCAGGAATTGCCGGCGCTGGCTGAGATCACCTCGTAGACCGCGCGTGTGTCGGCGCCGGCCTTTGCAGCGAGGGCCATGGCTTCGGCGGCGGTGGCGATGTGCACGCCGGCCAGAAGCTGGTTCACCGTCTTCACCAACGAGCCGATGCCGGCGGCGTCACCCAGGCGAAAGACTTTCGCCGAGGTTGCTGAAAGGATCGACTCGGCCGTCGCGAAGGCTTGCGGCGCGCCGGACGCCATGAAGGTGAGTTCGCCCGACTCGGCGCGGGCGCGTCCGCCCGACATCGGCGCGTCGAGCAGCATGTGGCCGCTTTTCGCCAGCCGCTCGCCCAGCGTGCGGGCAAAGGCTGGCGGAACGGTCGCGCACTGCATGACCAGGCCGCCCTTGCGCAGCGCCGCTGCGGCGCCGTTATCGCCATAGAGCACCGTCTCGACCTGCTGGGAATTGACAACGGCCACGACGACCACATCGGCGCTGGCCGCCGCATCGGCCGGCGTGGCGGCAATCGTTCCGCCGGCGGCCGTGAAAGCCTCGCGGGCGGCGGCACTCGGATCGACGCCGATCACCTTGTGACCGTGCTTGAGCAGGTTCTTCGCCATGCCGAGGCCCATCGACCCAAGGCCGACGAAGGCCACGACCGGTGTGTTCTTGTCGGTCATGGATCAGGCCTTGATGCCGTACTTGGCGGCCCAGCCGAGGCCGGCGGCGGTCGTGGTCTTGGGTTTGTATTCCAGGCCGACGTAGCCCTGGTAGCCCAGCCGGTCGAGGACATCGAGCAGGTAGAGGTGATTCACTTCGCCGACGTCGGGCTCGTTGCGGTCGGGATTGCCGGCGATCTGGACGTGCGCGGTGATCGGGAACAGGCGCTCGGTGCGCTTCTGCAGATCCCCTTCGGTTACCTGCATGTGATAGAGGTCGAGTTGCAGCTTTAGATGCGGCGCGCCCACTTCATCGATGATCTGCTTCACTTGGTCGGTGGTGTTGGTGAAGTAGCCGGGAATGTCGCGGTGGTTGATCGGCTCCAGCACGATCGTGAGACCGCTCTTGGCCGTACGGTCACAAACCTTCTTCAGATTGGAGATGAACGTGCGGTGCATTGCCTTCACGTCGGCACCCGGCGCGATCATGCCCGACATGACGTGCAGGGTCCGGCATTCCAGGACCTTGGCATAGTCGAGCGCCTTGTCGAGGGCGGCGGCAAACTCTGCTTCGCGGCCGGGCAGGGCAGCGAGGCCGCGCTCGCCTTTGCTCCAGTCGCCCGGCGGCAGATTGAACAGCGCCTGCGTGAGCTTGTGCTTCTTCAGTTCGGTCGCCACGTCGGCGGCCGGCGCCTCGTAGGGAAACAGGATCTCGACCGCCTTGAAGCCATGGGCCGCGGCGGCGCCAAAGCGCTGCAGGAACGGCACTTCCTGGTAGATCCACGAGAGATTGGCGGCGAGCTTGGTCATTGTTGTTGTCCCGTCAGGAGGGGAAGGCTTCTTCGATCTCGCGTACCTGGCCGTTGGACAAGGTGCGTGTCTTGAGGCCCTGCAGGAGCAGGTGGAGCTTGGCGGTTTCTTCCAGTTCCTCGATCGAGGCGGAAGCGGCCGACAGCGACGTTCCGGCCACGACGGGGCCATGGTTGGCCAACAGCACGGCGCGATGGCCCGTCGCATATTCGCGGATGGCGTCGGCGAGCTTGGGGTCGCCCGGCTTGAAGTAGGGCACCAGCGGCAGCTTGCCGACGCGCATCACGAAGTAGGGTGTGATCGGCGGCAGCGTGCTCTCGGCATTGTGGTGGCAAGACGGATCGAGGCAGGAGATCGCCACGGCGTGCGTGCAATGCAGATGCACGATGGCGCGGTCCTTGGGGCGCACGTCGTAGACCGAGCGGTGCAGCAATGCTTCCTTGGTCGGTGGATCTCCCGCCACATGCTTGCCCGAGAGGTCGAGCTTGGAGAGCTGCCCCGGATCGAGCTCCCCCAGCGACGAATTGGTCGGGCTCATCAGCCAGCCGTCATCGACGCGCATGCTGATGTTGCCCGACGTGCCGGGACACAGGCCGCGTGCCGCGAGCTTGGCGCCCAGCGCGCAGATCTCGTCGCGGGCCTTGGACTCTTTGGTGCTCATAGGCGCTCGAAGGCTTTGGTGAAGAAGTCAGGAGCGCCGAAATTGCCGGACTTCAGCGCCAGCAGGATCGGCTTGCTTCCGACCGACGCCGTCCACGGCACGCCCGGATCGATCTCCGGTCCGATGCGCAGCGCCGTCACGTCGAGAGCGCTGACCACCGCGCCCGAGGTCTCGCCGCCGGCGACGACGAGGCGGCCGACTCCCGACTCAACCAGGCCGCGGGCGAGGGTGGCCATTGTCTTCTCGACCGCCTGGCTCGATTTCTCGACACCGTATTTCGTCTGCAATGCCTTCACCGCTTCAGGCTTGTCGCTGGCCGAAAGCAGGATGGGGCCCCCGCCATTCAATGAGGTGCCCAATTTGTCCTTGGCCCAGGCGAGTGCCTTCTCGCCGACCGGCTCGCCACGGCAGATGGCGTCGGTATCGAGGGCGAGATGCGGGCCCTTGAAGGCGGCAATCTGGCCGAGGGTGGCGGCTGAGCAGGAGCCGGCCAGCACGGCCGCCGCGCCGCCGACCCTCGGCAGTGTGTCGGCATTGGCTTTGTGCTGAAGCAATCCACGGCGCCGGTAGGCGGCCGGCAGGCCGAGCGCCACGCCCGAGCCGCCCGTCACCAGCACATCGTCACCGATCGCCTCGCCGATGATGCCGAGATCGGTGTC
Organism: Reyranella sp.; assembly: GCA_029946105.1. Taxonomy (GTDB): domain Bacteria; phylum Pseudomonadota; class Alphaproteobacteria; order Reyranellales; family Reyranellaceae; genus Reyranella. Next base: position 89,132 of record JAQSDW010000218.1, read on the forward strand.
GGCCACGGCATCGACGATGACGTGGCGCACGCCCTCGGCGCCGAGCTTGTCGAGTGCCGCGCGCAGGGCCGCCGAACCGGACTGCACCTGCTTCAGCGCCACCAGCCCGACCTTGTGCTTGGTCTGGCGAGCGAGCACGCGGACCAGGCTCGAATCCGTCATCGGGTTCAATGGATGGTGCCGCATGTGCGTGTCCGACAGCAGCAGGTCGCCCACGAACAGATAGCCGAAGAAGATCGTGCGTCCGTTCACCGGAAAGGCGGGGCAGTAGATGGCCTGTTTGGATTTGAGCGCATCGAGCAGGGCGTCGCCCACCGGGCCGATGTTGCCGTCGTCGGTCGAATCGAAGGTCGAGCAGTATTTGAAGAAGAAGCGAACGCAGCCGGCCGCCTGCAACGCCTTCAGCGCATCGAGCGACTGGGCGATGGCTTCCTTGGCCGGGATCGAACGCGTCTTGAGCGCCACGACGACGGCATCGACGTCATCGGGAATCGCACCTTTCGGCGGCACGCCGATCGTCTGGATCGTGCGCATGCCGCCCTTGACCAGCATGCCTGCGATGTCGGTCGCGCCGGTAAAATCGTCGGCGATCACTCCGAGAATTGCCATGGGAGGACGTTAGGCGATCACAGTCGCCTTCATCCAGAACTTTCGACGGCGGCTGCGGCGGCGGGCTTCGTCCTCGCCGTCGTAATGGTGCAGTGCGGGCGCGGGGTCGAAGGTGTCGCGGACGTCGAGAGCGTTGACGTTGACGATGCCTATCGGGCCATTTTGGTCATCCATGACCGCACCGACATAAGTCCCGCATTTGGCGCAGAGCAGATAATCTGTGATGCCGAGGCCGAAGCGGTAGCGGGAGAGGCTGCCGGGCTTGGCGCGGAATTCGATCGATCCCGCCGGCTCGCCCAGGGTCCGCGCGCCATGACGGCGGCAGAAGCTGCAGCCGCAGCGGCCGACCCGCATCTCTTCGGGCTTCTTCTCGGAGTCGAAGCGGATCGAGAGTGCGCCGCAATGGCAGGAGCCGGCGTAGGTCGTCATTTTGCGGGCACCACGAGAGTCGCGCGGAAATCGTTGACGTTGGTCCGCGTCGGCCCGGTGATCAGGCTGTCGCCCAGGCTCTCGAAGAAGCTGTGACCGTCGTTGTCGCGCAGCATGGCCTTGGAATCGTGACCCTTGGCGAGGGCGCGCGCCAGCGAGTCGGGCGTGAAGACGGCGCCGGCAATTTCTTCCGCGCCATCGACGCCATCGGTATCGGCGGCGAGCCCCCAGATCTGCGGCGCTCCATCGGCCTCGATCGCCTTGCCCAGCAGATATTCCACGTTGCGGCCGCCGCGGCCCTTGCCGCGCACCGTCACCGTCGTCTCGCCTCCGGAGAGGATGACCGTGGGCTTCGTGACGCTCTTCGCGAGGTCAAGGGCGCGACGGGCGTGGGCGGCGCCCAACTCGCGCGCCTCGCCCTCGAGACTGTCGCCCAGCATCACCACCACGCATCCGCGCGACCGGGCAACGGCTGCGGCAGCTTCGAGCGAGCGCTTGGGCGTGGCGACGATGATCGTCTCGACGCGCTTCAGCCGCGGATCGGCAGGCTTGGGCGTCTCTTCGACCTTGCCCGCCGCACCGGCTTCCAGATGCGCGCGCACCGCGGGGGGCGGATCGATACGATGTTTGGCCAGCACCGCCAGCGCCTCGGCGAAGGTGGTGCGGTCGGCCACGGTCGGGCCGGAGCCGATCACGCCTGGATCGTCGTTGGGCACGTCGGAGATCAGCCATGACAGCACGCGCGCCGGCTGGGCGGCGATGGCCAGCCGGCCACCCTTGATGGCGGAAAGATGCTTCCGCACCGTGTTCATCTCGACGATGTTGGCGCCCGACTTCAGCAGCGCGCGATTGACCTCCTGCTTGTCGGCCAACGATAGACCCGCTGCGGGGAGCGCCAGCAGCGAGGAGGCGCCACCGGAGATAAGGCAGAGCACCAGATCGTCTTCCGTGAGGCCCTTTACCTTCTCGAGAATGCGGCCCGCCGTGGCGCGGCCCTTCTCGTCGGGCACGGGGTGTGCCGCTTCGACAATTTCGATGCGCTTGCAGGTCTCGCCATAGCCGTAGCGGGTGACGACCAAGCCATCGATCGGATGCGGCCACTGATCTTCCAGGGCGCGCGCCATCGCTGCACTCGCCTTGCCGGCGCCGATCACGATCGTCCTGCCCTTTGGCGGTTGAAGCTTGGCGATGTAAGGCGCAAGGCAGGTAGCGGGACGGGCCGCGGCCAGGGCCGCATCGAACAGGTCGCGCAACAGGGCGCGGGCGTCGGCATCTTTCATTTGTGCAATCTTCGCACTATAGGGGCGCGATGCAACAACTCCTCGGCCCACTCCTCGTGGCGGGCGATCCGCCGCCATACGCCGTCTTCAACGAGAAGGGCGCGGCGCCACTCCTTCTGCTCTGCGACCATGCCAGCAAGGCCGTGCCGAAGGCTTTGGGCGATCTCGGCATTCCCGACACGGAGCTTGCACGCCACATCGGCTGGGACATCGGTGGCCTCGATGCCGCGACCGAACTCGCCTCGGTGCTCGATGCGCCACTGGTGTCGTCGGGCTATTCGCGGCTGGTGATCGACTGCAATCGCTGGCCGGGCGGCGAGGGATCGATCCCGGAGGTCAGCGACGGCACGTCGGTGCCGGCGAACCATGGCCTCGCCAAGGAAGTGGTGGATGCACGCGCAGAAGCCTGCTTCTGGCCTTACCATCGCGAGGTCGATCGCCACCTGGATCGGATGACCGCGGGCGGCCGGGCGGTCGCCCTGCTGGTAATGCACAGTTTTACGCCCGAGATGAACGGTTTTAAGCGCCCATGGCATGTCGGCGTGCTGTGGAACGACGATCCTCGGTTGCCCGAACCGCTGCTCGCCGAACTGCGACGGGATTCAACCCTGGTGGTGGGCGACAACGAACCCTATACGGCGCGAGACGCCTATGAATACACGCTCAACGCCCATGCCCGTTCGCGGGGCTTGCCATACTGTTCGGTGGAAGTACGCCAGGACCTCATCGGCGCGGCTGAAGAGGCGCGCGCCTGGGCGCGGCGGCTTGCGCCCGCAATCCGCGCTGCCGTTGCAGTGGCCTTGGGCTGAGCCTATATCCGCAGCCAAGGCTTAAACGTCCCAGGAGATTGCCATGGACGACAAGACCCGCACCGATCTCGAAGCCGCCGCCTTTCGCCGGCTGGTCGCGCATCTGCAGGTGCGCACGGACGTCCAGAACATCGATTTGATGAATCTGGCCGGCTTCTGCCGCAACTGCCTGTCGCGCTGGTATCGTGAGGAAGCGGGCAAGCAGGGCATCGAGGTTGCCGACCCGAAGGCCCGCGAGATCGTCTACGGCATGCCCTACGACGAGTGGAAGGCCAAGCACCAAAAGGAAGCCTCGGGCGACCAGAAGAAGGCTTTCGACAAGGGCCAGCACAAGCACGGGTGAGCGTCGCGCCGCCGTTTGTTCGATTGAATTCTCGAGAGCGCCATGCCTGTCCTGGAAGAGGCCTTGAGCAATGGCCTTCAAGGAACGTTGCTGAGGCCTGAGGCGTGTACCGGCCTTGGCATCATCGTTCTCGGCGGGTCGAGCGGCAGGGTGGACGTGGCCCGGGCCCGCCTGTTTGCCGAACGCGGGATCATCTCACTGGCGCTACGCTGGTTCGGTGGCGAAGGGCAGAGTCCCGGCATCTGCGAGATCCCACTGGAAATATTTATCTCGGCGGTGGATAGGCTGACTGAGGTCGGTTGCGTCCGGATCGCTTTCCTGGGGACTTCCAAGGGAGCGGAAGCGGCTCTGCTCGTCGCATGCTATGACCCGCGCGTCGATGCCGTCATCGCGATCAGCCCCTCATCGGTCGTCTGGGCAAATGTCGGCCCGGGCAAGGACGGGTTCGAGTGGCCATTGCGCTCGAGCTTTACCTACCGCGGATCGCCGCTGCCCTTTGTGCCCCATCCCGCCGAAGCCATTCTATCGGTCTGCCGCCTGCCGCCCGTCAGCTACCTCGATCTGTTCCACAAGAGCCTCGCGGCCTTCGCGGATCAGCTTCCTCAAGCATCGATCCCGGTCGAAGGCGCGCGAGCCCGGATAATTCTGGTGGCCGGAGGTGACGACGCGCTTTGGCCGTCTCGGCTATTTGCGGAAACGCTCGCCGACCGGCTCAAGGCCAACGGCAAACCAGTATCTCTCGTCGTCCATCCGACCGCGGGACACCGGGTGCTTCTGCCGGGTGAAACGACGCCGAAATCCACGGTGAATGCGCATGGCGGCACCGACGAGGCGGACCGCGAACTCGGTCGGGCGGCTTGGTCTGAAATCTCAAGGGTCTTGGGTTTGACCGACTAAAAGGGGGCCTTCGCATGCGACCCGGAGAGCGTCCCCGTTATCCCCATCTTTCATCGCAAGAGCGTCATTGAGCCCGCATGCCCTCGGCTCCTATGGTCCGCCTGACTGGACCCTAGGAGTTGAGGACATGCCGGACGGAAGCGCCGTTTCCAAGAAGACCAAAGCCGGGCCGATTTCGGCCGACCGGCTGAAGAGCTTCGTCGAGCGGATCGAGAAGCTCGAGGAAGAGCGCAAGGCCATCGGCGGCGACATCAAGGATGTCTATTCGGAAGCGAAGGGCGTTGGCTACGACGTCAAGACCATGCGGAAGGTCGTTTCGCTGCGCCAGATGGACGCTGCCGACCGGGCGGAGCAGGAGACACTGCTCGACGTCTACAAGCACGCACTCGGGATGGTCTGATCATCTCCGGGGCGCCGGCAACAGGAATGTGATTTCGCGCGCCACCCGCAGGCGCTAAGGTTCCGCACGGCTCGAATGCTCCGGCGAATGGAGCCAGCCGAGGAGGAATACCCATGCGGAACACCGTTATCGCGGGCGTTTGCGTTGCGTTGAGTTTCGGCGCCGTCCAGGCGCAGGCGCAGATCGCCGTTTCCTCGAACGATCACAAGATCACCCAGGCAAACGGCGTCAACACGAATGTCACCAACCCGCCGCCCGACAGCATCACCATCGTCGATCTCGGTGCGCTGCCGGTGAAGGTGCTGGGAACGGTGAGCAACGTACCCGGCAGCGTCGTCGGTCCGCCGCTCTCGGTCGCCATCACACCGGATGAGTCCATCGCTCTCGTGGCGTCCTCGTCGAAAATCGATCCGGCCGATCCGACCAAGCTCGCGCCCGACGATCGAGTCACCGTAATCGATCTCAAGGATCGGAAGATTCTGGGGACGCTGAACACCGGTCCCGGTGCCGCAGGCATATTCATCACCAAGGACGGCAAGCGCGCCTACGTCGCCAATCGCATGGCGGGCTCGATCTCGATCCTGTCGATCGACGGCAAGGACGTGAAGCTGGTGAAGACCGTGCCGTTGATGGACGCCAAGACCTTGTTGAGCCACATGGCGGTCTCGCCGGACGGTTCGACCGGCGTGGTCACGCGCAACGGTGATGCGAAGGTCGAACTCATGAAGCTCGGCGGCGACAACATCACCTCGTCCGCCGTGCTCGACGTGGCGCCGAGGCCCTATGCCGTGTCCGTGACGCCCGACGGCAAGACCGCCGTTGTTGCGAGCCTGGGAGATCCCAAGGCCAACGGCATTCTGACGGTCATCGACCTCGCCGGCGGCGGCAAGATCGCCGGCACGGCGGACATCGGCCACGAGAACCTCGAAGGCATGATGATGTCGCCGGACGGCCGCTGGATCGCGGGCGTGGCGCATGGCGGTTCGACCCGGCCGAAAGATGCGCCGCAGTACAAGCCGAACGGCATGGTCGTCATGTACCGCCTCGACGGCAACAAGCTCACCAAGGTGAGCGAGGCGCCGATCGGCGGCTGGTCGCAGGGCGTGTCGTTCTCGCGCGACGGTTCTGCCCTGGTGGTCGGCAACATGAACCAGAAGAACATGCAGGTGTTCAAGAACGACAACGGCAAGCTCACCGATACCGGCCAGACCATCGATACGGTCGGCGGTTCTGCTGCGGTCCGGGCTTCGACGGACCGATGAGCACACGCCTTTCGCTGCTTCTCCTTCCGCTCGCCGCGATCGCGGCGGGCGGATTGCCTGTTCAAGCGCAGACGTTCCCGTCGCAGCCGGTACACATCGTCGTGCCGTTTCCGCCCGGAGGGGGCACCGATGCGCTGGCGCGCGCCATCCAGGACCCGATGCAACGGTCTCTGGGCGGCACCATCATCATCGACAACAAGGGCGGTGGCGGCGGCAACATTGCCCATGACTTCGTCGCCAATCAGCCTGCCGACGGCCACTGGATGGTGGTCAGCGCCAACAACCTTCCGCTCTATCCCCACATCGTGGCCAAGCTGGGCTACGACCCCAAGACGGCCTTCGTGCCGATCGGCTTCATCGCCAAGCAGGAATCGGTGCTGGTCGGCAGCGCCGACGCGCCATGGCCCGACCTCAAGGCGATCATCGCGGCGGCCAAGGCGGCACCCGGATCGGTGCAGTACGGCACCGCTGGCCTCACCACGCCCATGCACCTGTCGGCCGAGCAGTTCGCCATGCTGAACGGCTTCAAGCTCACGCATGTGCCGTTCCGCGGCACTGGCCCGCTGGTCAGCGACCTTCTGGGTGGACACATCAAGCTCGGCATGTCGAGCATCACCAGCGTCGCGCCACAGATCGCGGCCGGCAAGCTCAAGCCTTACGCGATGGCGTCGCTGGAGCGTTCCTCGGTGGCTCCGAACATTCCGACGTTCAAGGAACTGGGCGCGGGAGATGTCGATGGCACGATCGTCTACACGCTGCTGGCGCCGGCCGGCACGCCGCCCGCGGTCGTTGCCAAGCTGAACAAGGCGCTGAACGACGCGGTGTCGACGCCCGAGGCAAAGGAAGATCTCGCCAAGCGCGGCTTCGTGGCGATGGGCGGCACGCCGCAGCAGCTCGCCGACTGGCTCAAGCTCCAGGAAGCGATCTGGGTGCCGGTATTGCAGGCCGCCGGCATCAAGCCGGAGTAGCCTAGAACCAGATGTTCATTGGCAGGCCGCAGGAGTCGCGCGCCCGCACCGGCCCGAGGCGCGTCGCTGTTCCGGCGGCGATAAGCGTCGCCGTGCGGCAGACGGCGATCGCATCGAGAACGTCATCACGCGCGGCACCGGTGAGTGGTGCCGCCTTCCATTTGAAGTCGTGCTTGGTGAGCAGCCTCTGTCTTTCCGCAAAGCCTTCGGGCTTGCGCTTCTTGGCGAGCACCGGCTTGCCGCCGTTCATGCGGGCGAAGGCGAGTTCGGGGTGGGCTTCGTAAACGATGCGGCGCAGCGTGCGGCTGCCGCGCATCAGCTCGTCGATCTCGCGCATCTTGGGAAAAAGATGGAACGTCTGCTGGTTCAGTCCCTTGCCGAGCTTGCGGCTGGCGGCGTTGGCCGCGGCGTGAGTGGTGCAAGCCAACGCCGGTCGGCACGGCGTCGGAAATACCGAGCTCGCCTTGCCCGGCAGCAGCGCCCGCGCCTCGGGCTCGCAGGCGCGGCCGGGGATCGGCTCGTCCATAAGCCCGATCGGCATGTCGACGGCCAAAATGGAAAGACCCTCGCAGGCTTCCGCGAGGGTCTTCACAACTCTGATATCGAGGGAACCGTCGGTGTCGCGCCGGCAGACAACCCAGCCGGTGCGGCAGCCGTCAGCGCCTGCGACAATCAATCTGACGCCGCGTCAAAGAGTAGCGAGTGCCGCGTTCAACGTCGGACTCGGCCGCATCCCTGCCGATGTCTTGGCCTGATCGGGCAGGTAATAACCGCCAGTGTCCACCGGCTTACCCTGCGCGGCAATCAGCTCGGCGTCGATCTTGGCCTCGCTTTCCTCCAGCGTCTTCGCCAGCGGCTTGAAGCGGGCCGACAGTGCCGTGCTGTTGTCCCGCTTGGCCAGCGCCTGTGCCCAGTACAGGGCCAGATAGAAATGGCTGCCGCGGTTATCCAGTTCGCCAACCCTGCGTGCAGGCGAACGGTTGTTCTCGAGGATCTTGCCGTTGGCCTCATCGAGCGTCTCGGCCAAAACCTTCACGTCCTCGTTACCGGTTCTCTGCGCCAGATGTTCCAGCGAAGCGCCAAGCGCCAGGAATTCGCCCAGCGAATCCCAGCGAAGATACCCTTCGTGCTCGAACTGCTCCACATGCTTGGGCGCCGAGCCGCCGGCGCCGGTCTCGAACAACCCGCCGCCCGCCAGCAACGGAACGATCGAGAGCATCTTGGCCGACGTGCCCAACTCCATGATCGGGAAAAGATCGGTCAGGTAGTCGCGCAGCACATTGCCTGTGACGGAGATGGTGTCGAGCCCCTTGCGAATGCGATCGAACGAGAACTTGATGGCCTCGACCGGCGCCAGGATGCGGATGTCCAGACCCGATGTGTCCTCGTTCTTGAGGTATTTCTCGACCTTTGCGATCAATTGCGCATCGTGCGCGCGTTTGGCGTCGAGCCAGAACACCGCCGGGGTGTTGGACAGGCGCGCGCGGCGCACCGCGAGCTTGACCCAGTCCTGGATCGGCTCGTCCTTGACCTGGCACATGCGGAAGACATCGCCGGTCTCGACCTTCTGTTCCATCAGGACCGTGCCGTCCTCGGCGACCACGCGCACCGTTCCACCCGTGGCGACCTCGAACGTCTTGTCGTGCGAGCCATACTCCTCGGCCTGCTGCGCCATCAATCCGACGTTCGGCACGGAGCCCATCGTCTTCGGGTCGAAGGCGCCATGCGTCTTGCAGTCCTCGATGGTGGCCTCGAACAGCGTCGAGTAGCAACGATCGGGGATCGCTGCGAGGACATCGTGCAGCTTGCCGTCAGGGCCCCACATCTTCCCCGACTCGCGGATCATCGCCGGCATCGAGGCGTCGATGATCACGTCGCTCGGTACGTGGAGGTTGGTGATTCCCTTGTCGGAATTGACCATGGCGAGAGCGGGCCGCTTCGCGTACTCGGCTTGGATATCGGCCTTGATGGCGGCCTTTTCAGCCTCCGGCAGCGTCTCGATCCGGGTCAGCATGTCAGCCAGGCCGTTGTCGGGATCGACGCCGAGCTTCTTCAGTGTGGCGCCATGCTTCTCGAACACGTCGGCGAAGAACACGGAAACGCAATGGCCGAACAGGATGGGGTCGGAGATCTTCATCATGGTCGTCTTGAGATGCAGCGAGAACAGGATGCCTTCCTGCTTCGCGGCGTCGATCGCATCTGCGTAGAAGGCGCGCAACGCCTTACGGTTCATCACCGAGCAGTCGATGATCTCGCCGACCTTGAGCGGAATTTTCGGCTTCAGCACCGTGACCGAGCCATCGCTGCCGACCAGCTCGATACGGGCATTGGTCGGTGCCGCAACGGTCGTCGCGACCTCCGAACCGTAGAAGTCGCCGCCCGACATGGTCGCCACGCGCGTCTTCGAGTCCTTGCTCCAGGCGCCCATCTTGTGTGGATGCTTGCGCGCATACTGCTTCACGGCGCCGGCGGCGCGGCGGTCGGAATTGCCCTCACGCAGCACCGGATTGACGGCGCTGCCGAGCACCTTGCCGTAGCGGGCGCGGATTTCCTTGTCCGCCGGCGTTGCGTCGCTGTCCGGATAGTTCGGGACGTCGTAACCCTTGCTCTGCAACTCCTTGATCGCGGCCTTCAGCTGCGGGATCGACGCCGAGATGTTGGGCAGCTTGATGATGTTGGCTTCGGGCCGCATCGCAAGTTTGCCGAGTTCGGCGAGCTGGTCGTTGATCTTTTGCCCCGGCTTCAGTTTGTCGGGGAAGTTGGCGATGATGCGGCCGGTCAGCGAAATGTCCTTCAGCTTCATCTTCACGCCGGCCGTCCCGACGAAGGCCTCGACGATCGGCAGCAGGGAAAACGTTGCAAGGCCGGGCGCTTCATCAACCTTCGTCCAGACGATTTCGAGATCTGACATACCTGCATCTCCGTACGCCGCTTTTGGTTTCGGCTGAGTTGATCTGTTGCTGATTATGGCCAGTCTTGTTGCACCGCCGTGAGGGAAAGGCAATCTTCGGAACGGCGACGTCACCGGGGCACTTGGCCATCCTTTTTCAAGCCTCAAGCGTCGTCGCTGTGCTGCTGCACGAGGTGATCGGCGATTAACTCCTCGACGCGCTCGCCGGCACGACCGACCCCGAGAAGAAGCGCAAGACGATCGAGTGGGAGTGACCACCCGTGGCGGCCTGCCGTCGCATGGGCAGCGCAGTCAGACCCGATCGAGCGTCTTTTCCGGGCCGGCGGTACGCGGCATGGCCTCAATTGTCGGCAACAGATCGTCGAGGTCGCTCACGAAAGCCACGTGATCGAGGTGGGTCCGTTCGGCGAAACCGCCCTCCACGACGCCCCGCAGCAGGGCGGCCAGGGGCTGCCAGTAGCCCCCCTGGTCGATGATCACGATCGGCTTGCTGTGCAGGCCGAGCGTCCGCCAGGACAGGACCTCGAAGAACTCCTCGAGCGTGCCCAGGCCGCCGGGCAGGACGACAAAGGCGTCCGACCGCTCGAACATCTGCAGTTTCCGCTCGTGCATGGTTTCGACCACGACCGTCTTGGTCAGGGCCGGATGGCCCGCTTCGCGCTGCAGCAGGAACTGCGGAATGATACCGATCACCGTCCCGCCGCCCGCCAAGGCGGCATTGGCCACCAGTCCCATCAGGCCTACGCCACCGCCGCCATAGACGAGCGTTATGCCTTCGCGGGCCAGCAGCGCGCCTAGGCGGGTGGCCGTTTCGCGCGTGGCCGGGTCGACGCCGAAGCGGGCACCGCAGAAGACGCAAAGCGACACAGGCTTGGGGGAGGGAGAGAGGGACTTGGACACGGAGGCTTCTTTTTACAGTCGATCCGATGTCTTTCCGGACCGGGGTGACATGGTATCATTTCGCCCACAGAGGGTGCGACGCCAAGGGCGGTCGGTCGTCGCACCGTTGGGAGGGTGATGTCACGCACTGTTTTCTGGCTGGTCGGAGGTGGCGCGGCCGTCATCGTGGTCGCTCTTGCCGTCGCATGGCGCGGCAAGGTGACCGAGCAGGCGGTGATCGACCTGGCTACCAAGCCAGCGGTCGTGGTGCCTGCTGGCTCAGCCGCGTCGACGCCACCGACGGCGCCGCTCCCGACGACGACGCCTCCGACAACGAAACCCCAGGCCACGCCAGCGCCGTCCGAGACGGTCACCATGCCGACTTTCGATGTCGCCCGCATCGGTCCGGACGGTCGGGCAGTTGTTGCGGGACGGGCCGCACCGGGCGCCAAGGTGCTGCTGCTCGACGGCGGCAAGGAAATCGCCAGCGCCGTGGCCGACGCCCGCGGCGAATGGGTCATCATCGCCCAGGAGCCGCCGCTTGTGCCCGGCCAGCACGAGTTGCGGGTGATCCAGCATATCGAAGGGCGTGCGCCGGTCACATCAGAGCAAGTCGTGGTGGCGATCGTGCCACCGGCTGCTGGAACGTCCACTACCGGAACGCCCGGCGCCAAGGAAGAGACGCTGGTGATGATCGCGCCGGCCAAGGGCGCCGCCACGCTGGTCCAGCCGCCGTCCGCCGCGGGCGTGCCGAAATCCGGCGATCTCGTGATTTCGACAGTGGACTACGACGAGCGTGGCCAGGCCACCATCACCGGTCAGGCATCGCCCGGAACGGCGGTGCGCGCGTATATCGATGACAAGGTCATCGCTGAAGGTATCGCCGGCCCGGATGGCCGCTGGCGGCTCGAGCCGGCCAACCCCATCGACCTCGGCAAGCACAAGTTGCGCGTCGATCGGCTGACGAAGGACGGCAAGCCCGTCGCCCGGCTCGAGTTGCCCTTCGAGCGCGTGGTCGTCCCGGTGGACGCCGGTAGCGGCGGCCGGCGGCTCTATGTGGTGCGCGGCGACAACCTGTGGAACATCGCGCGCGCTCACTACGGCGAGGGTTGGCATCACACCAAGATCTTCAATGCCAACAAAGATCAGATTCGCGACCCTGATCTGATATACCCGGGCCAAGTCTTCAGCCTGCCCAAGGCCAATTGACGGCTGCCGGGCGATAGAGAGCGTTCATGCTTGCCAATTTCTTCGTGCCGATCCTTGCCGACGGGTGGCGGTTCATCGCGCTTTTCGCCGGCGCGACGTTTCTCACGGCGCTGACGGGGGCGGCGTGGCTGTTCTGGCCGCTGATGATCCTGACGCTGTGGTCGATCTATTTCTTCCGCGACCCGCCGCGCGGCGTGCCCCAGGACGACGGCCTCCTGATCGCGCCGGCCGACGGCCTGGTGCAGATGATCGTCGATGCGGTGCCGCCGCCCGAACTCGGCCTGGGTGGCGAGGCGCTGACACGCGTCTCGATCTTCCTCAGCGTCTTCGATGTTCACATCAATCGTTCCCCGTGTGCCGCGTCGATCGATGTCGTGGCCTATCGTCCGGGCAAGTTTCTGAATGCCGCGGCCGACAAGGCGAGCGATGAAAACGAGCGCATGGCGCTCGCGCTGCGCCGGCCCGATGGCCGGGTGATCGGCTGCGTCCAGATCGCCGGCTGGGTGGCGCGCCGGATCGTCTGCTACGTCAAGCCGGGACAGACGGTGGCAGCCGGTGAGCGCTTCGGCCATATCCGCTTCGGCAGCCGTACCGACCTCTATCTGCCGGCGGGCGCCCGTTTGCTGGTGGCGCCCGGGCAGCGCATGATCGGCGGCGAGACGGTCATGGCCGAACTCGACCCCGTTGCGGCCGGTCCGCGCCTGGCGATCGAATTCTAGGAGGCTGCCATGGACAGCGATTCCCCCGGGCGCCGAGGCCGTCTGCACGGCTTTTCGATCAATCGCCTGATCCCCAACATCCTGACGCTCGCGGCCCTCTGTTCCGGGCTGACGGCCATCCGCTTCGCCCTGCAAGGCGAGATGCGCCTTGCTGTCATCGCCATCATCGTCGCCTCCATTTTCGACGCCCTCGACGGTCGCGTCGCGCGCAGGCTTGGCGTTGCCAGCCGTTTCGGCGCCGAGCTCGATTCGCTGTCGGACTTCCTCTGCTTCGGTGTTTCGCCGGCGCTCGTGCTGTACCTGGCATCGCTGAAGGATGGCGGGGCGTTGGGTTGGGTGGTGACCCTGATGTTTCCCATCTGCTCGGCGCTGCGACTGGCGCGCTTCAACACGGCCCTCGTCGCCGAAACGCCGCCGCCGGTCTGGACCGGGTCGTTCTTCACCGGCGTGCCGGCGCCGGCGGGTGCGTTGCTTGCCCTCATTCCGTTGATGGTGAGCTTCGAGATCGAAGCAGCCTGGCCCCGCCATGCGCTGGTGGTGGGAGCTGTCCTGGTCGCCGTCGGCGGCCTCATGGTGAGCCGTCTGCCGACCTATTCGTTCAAGAAGGGACGGGTGCCGCGCCACCTTGTGCTGCCATCCCTGCTGGGCGCCGGCTTGGTCATGGGCGTGCTCGCCAGCGCGCCCTGGATTGCGGGATCCCTGATCGGCCTCGCCTATGTGGCGTTGATCCCGTTCAGTTGGATGGCCTATCGCCGGCAGGCATCGCAGGACCGCCAGGCCGCCACCCCCCAGGCCGATGTCGTGTCCCTGCGTGCGGTCGATTCGGGTCCATCGGCGCCGCACTGACCGCGCCGCGGCGCCATGTTCGATCCCGTTCTGCGCCAACTGATAGACCCTCCTCTCAATCGTGCCGGTGCCTGGCTGGCGGGGCGTGGCGTGTCCGCCAACATAGCGAGCCTCGCCGGACTGGCGGTCGGGCTGCTGGCCGTGCCGGCTCTGGCGCTGGGGCGCTACGATCTGGCCTTGGGACTGATCCTGCTCAATCGATTGATCGACGGCGTCGATGGGCCGATCGCGCGGCACGGCAAGTCGACGCCGTTCGGCGGCTATCTCGATATCATGTGCGACATGGCGTTCTACGCCGCCGTACCTCTGGGGTTTGCCTTCGCCGATGGGACGAACGCCGTCTGGGCGGCCGTCCTGCTGGCGTCGTTCGTGTGCACCGGGGCGTCATTCCTGGGGCGTGCCGTCCTGGCGGCCCAGCGCGGCGAGGCCAATGACGGCACGCGCGGGCGGAAGTCGTTTTCCATAGCGCCGGGTTGATCGAGGGCAGCGAAACCATCGCGGCGTTCGTGCTGTTCTGCCTGTTTCCCGGAGCCTTTCCCTGGCTGGCGGGTGTGTTTGCCGGCCTGTGTTTCTGGACCTCGGCGGCGCGCGTGGTGGAGGGCTGGCGTCAATCGCTGGGAAGCGAGTTCTGACAGCTCGGCAGAGTTATATTTTTTATAATATAATCAATAAGTTAAATAATTACTCTAATGTCAAATATTAAAATAAATTGACCCCGGAATCGGCTTTAAGTACGGTTCCGGACATTCAGTCATGGGACGACGGCCAGTGAGCAACTGGCCCGATTGAGGCCGTGGAGAGAAACATGTTGTCTGTTTTCCGCCGAATGATGAAGGATCACCGCGGCGCCATGGCGTTGGAATACACATTGATCGTCTCGCTGATCGCCGTAGCTGCGATCGCTTCCATGCGCACAGTCGGTGACAAGATCTCGAACGTCCTGGCGAGTTCGCCGACCCCATAAGCTGATGTCGTGAGCTGAAGCCGGCGCTTTCGCGCCGCGACTCTCGACCGCTTCAAATCCAGACATGGCCTAGATACACTCCGCGTGCTGAGCAGCTGCGCGTTGGGAGTGGGCGATGAATGCATTCTGCGGTTCGGGGCCCAAAACCCTGATTATCCTTCTGGCGCTTGCGATTGGCGCGCCGGCAATGGCTCAGGTCACCCGTAGTTCCGCCGACATGGCGACATCAGCCGGGGTGCCCGAGTTTCGCGATCCCAAAACCGGTCAAATCTGGACACCGAACAATGTCGGTCTGGTTGCCGGGCCCAACACGCCGGCCGATCGTGCCTTCGACCCGCTGGCGCAGGCCGTCCGTGTCGATGGCGTAATCGTCCAGAGGGCGAAAATCACGCCTCTCGGCACGGTGCCTATCACGTCGGGGCCGACAGTGCCGATCGTGAGCATCACCGACGCCTCGCTGCGCGCCGTCCCGGAGCAGCGCTGGCAGGTTGTACTCTACCTGAGCAACAACAGCGGCCGGACGATCGTGCCGCTGCTCCATTGTAGCTTCACCAACGCCGGCAGGCCGGTCGAACAGACCCGCGTCCTCGTTTCGGCGATGGGCAGCGGCGTGCGCGTGGGGCTCACGGTCTATGGCCCGCCGACCAGCCTCTTCGTCGATCGCGCCACCTGCCGGGTCCAGTCGCCCTAGAAGCGCGCGCTCAGCCCTGGACCGAGTAGCCGCCATCGACGGTGATGGCGGCTCCAGTGACGAAATCCGATGCCGGTGCGGCCAGAAATACTGCGATACCGGCAAAATCGTCGGGCACGCCCCAGCGTGCCGCCGGCGTGCGCTTCAGCACTGATTCGTGGAGGCCCTGCACTTCCTCACGGGCGCGTCGGGTGAGGGCGGTGTCGATCCAGCCCGGCAAGATCGAGTTCACCTGGATGTTGTCCTTGGCCCAGGCGGTGGCCATGGCCTTGGTCATCTGCACCATGCCGCCCTTGCTGGCGGCGTATGCCGTGGCGAAAGCTGCGCCGAAGATCGACATCATCGAGCCGATGTTGATCACCTTGCCGGCACCGGCCTTCTTCATCGCCGGATACACGGCCTGGCTGCACAGGAATGCGCTAGTCAGATTGCTGTCGAGGACCTTGTGCCATTCCGCCGCCGTGAAGTCCTGCGGCTGCTTGCGGATGCTCATGCCGGCATTGTTGACCAGGATGTCGAGCCGGCCGTAACGCTTGACCGTGTCGGTGGCCATGGCGTGGCAGGCTTCCTCCCTCAGCACGTCGACCGCGATCGCGCTCGCCGTTGCCCCGAGACCCTGCAGCTCCTTCACGGCGGCGGCGTTCTTGGCCGCATCACGTCCGGCAACGACGACCGTAGCCCCGGCCGCAGCCATGCCCTTCGCCATTCCGAGGCCGATGCCCCCATTGCCGCCGGTGACGACGGCCACACGGCCGGAAAGATCGAAAAGCTTCATCGCGAGGTCCTCTGCTACGGTGGGCGCCCAGTATAGCGGAGGCCTATATAGCGGAGGGATGCCGCCTGATACAGCTTCAGGCCTGCGCGCGAGCTTCCGGGCCGCTACTTCTTGTTTCGGGATTTGTTGCGGGATTCGGGAGAGGGATTGGGGTCGGCATCGTCCGGGGCGCCGGCGTCGCGGGTGATCAGGCCGACGAGTTCGTCCGGCAACGGTTCGCTTGCAATCTCGTCGTACATCGCATGCAGCTGCTTGTGCAGCCAAAGGTCAAAGGGACGCTCTTCCGAACTCTTCTTGCGTGGCCCAGCCGTCTTATCGGCAGTCCGGGCCCGCGTCCTGTCGTCATCTGCCATGATGTACTTTCGATGGAGAGCAGACCTTTCGAAGGGACCTGTCCACTCCATTACATCTCCCACAACGTCCCCACACCATGCCACATCTCCCGCCTCTTTTGGAGATCTAGCTGCGTGCCCAGATTATTACGGCCCCGCAGAGTGCGCTTCGGGAGCCGTCGCCGCATCTTCTTCTTCTTCGGCGATATCAACCGACCGCTGTTCGTCTCCGCCGTCCATCAGCAGGTACTCGAGCCGGTCGCGCGCCCGAGAGATGCGGCTCTTGACCGTACCCACCGACACGCCGGTGTGCGCTGCGATGACATCATAGGGCTGGCCTTCGACCACCGCCAGCAACAGCGCTTCGCGCTGTGTCGGTGCCAGCTTCGAGAACGCGGTCAGGAATTCGCGCATGATCAGCCCGCTTTCCTGGTGGGCCGGATGGGAGAGCGACTCGGCGACGGTCGAATCAACCGGTACGGTCGGACGCTGGCGGCGTATGCCGGAAATGAATTCGTTGCGCTGGATGCGGAACAGCCAGGCCGCGAGGTTGGTGCCGAGTTGGAAGCTCTGGCGGCCGGCCAGCGCCTTGACCACTGTGTCGTGGACCAGATCGTCGGCCTGATCGCGGTTGCGCGTAAGCGACAGGGCATAGATGCGCAGACGGGGAAGGATCGCCGTCAGCTGCTGGTGGAAGTCGCCAACGTCGTTGACGGTCGAAGAGTGGGTCGTCGAAATTTCGATGGCCATAAGCTTCTCCTCGCAAGACCGTTGTGTCCTGAAGCAATGCCGAGAAGGGCCGAAAGGTTACGTCCCGGGAGTGTTATTTATAAACCATTGAAATAAAAAGGAATTTCCCGCTAACCTACCCGCTAACCTAATAAATTCGCGAGTTGCTTGCGTGCCCGCGAAACCCGGACCTTGAGCGTTCCGACCGTGCAGCCGCACAGCCGCGAGGCTTCCTCGTAGGAAAAGCCGCTGGCACCCACCAGGATAAGTGCCTCGCGCGCATGGGCACTGAGCTGCCACAGCGCCGAAGATAATTCCTTGATGGCGATTGCCGCTTCGGGATTGTCGACCGCGGTGAGCGGGGCCGCCGAATCGGTGTCGACTCCCGCAGGGCGACGGCGTTGCGCGCGCAGGTCCGAATAGAAGCGGTTGCGCATGATCGTGAACATCCACGCTTTGAGATTCGTGCCGGGCGTGAACTGGCTATGCTTGTCGAGCGCGGCAACCACGGTGTTCTGCACGAGATCGTCGGCGGCCTCGCGCTCCCGGCACATGAAACGCGCGAAGGCGCGCAGGTCCGGCAGCAAGGCCACGATATCGTCCTTCATCATCGAGCGAGCAGTTCCTCAGCAGCAGAGCGCCGGCGAGCACTCCTCTTCGTCAATGTGGGTGGTCGCGTCGCGCGTGCCAAGCAAAAGTCTTGAAGCAACCGCACCTGGATGACCGCGTTGGTGGCCACCGGCGCATAGGCGCCGATCCAACCGAAAGGAATGCACCATGAACTGGGATCGCATTGAAGGAAACTGGAAGCAGGCCGCGGGCAAGGTGAAGGAGCAGTGGGGCAAGCTCACCGACGACGACATCACCGTCATCGGCGGCAAGCATGACCAGCTCATCGGCCGGATCCAGGAACGCTACGGCATTGCCAAGGACGAGGCCGAACGCCAAGTCAAGACCTGGGCCGGCCAACTCTAGTTTGGCACAACTCTAGTTGGCATCGCAGCCGGCTTTTCCGCGGATGATCCAAAAGAAGGTTCATTTCGTCGGGGAACCGGTTGCCTTCGCCGCCGTTACATCTCGGTCGGTCAACTAGGAGCTAGGAGAATGTAGCATGGGACGCGGGGCGCTGTTGTGGCTGTTGGGAGTGCCAATTCCCGTCCTTCTTCTGATGTGGGTGCTGGGCTGGCTTCATTAGCCAATCGACATTGCAGCGGGGGTGCGTGCGCCAAAGGCGTAGTACATTTCAAAGAAACAAACGGTGCCCAAGGTGGTAGCCTGCGCGACCGAGCTGCGCTGTGCCCCTGGATGGGCACGCGACGTGTGCCGTAAGGTCGGAGGGAGAAAGACGTGCCAGACGAGTCCGTAAAGAAGAACCTGTCCGAATCGATCACCAGGACACTGCCGTTTTTGCGGCGCTATGCGAGAGCCGTCAGCGGTTCTCAGCAGCGCGGTGATGAATGGGTCCGCCTTTGCGCCGAGGTGGCGGTTCAGCAACCGGAATTGATCGCCAAGGCCGCCGACACCAAGCTCGGTGTCTTCAAGTTGTTTCACAGCCTCCAGCAGCCGTTCGGCGGTCTCGATCATTCTGCTTCGGGGAAGGACAGCGTCAGCGGACGCCTCAAGGAATCCTTGACCGACATGGCACCGCTGCAGCGCCAGGTGTTGTTGTTGACGGTGTTGGAGGGTTTCACCATCGGCGATGCCGCCGAAATTCTCGGCATCGACATCGAAGCCGCCGAAAATAGCTTGCGGGAGGCGCGCGAAGAATTGCGCCGCGTGGCATCGGTTCGTATTCTGGTAATCGAGGACGAGGCGATCATTGCATTGGACGTCGCCGACATCGTTCGCAACGCCGGCCACGAAGTCGTAGGCATAGCCGCGACGGAAAAGGCAGCGGTCGAACTGGCGAAGAAGCATGCGCCGCACCTCGTGCTGGCGGACATTCAGCTCCGCGGCGCCGACAGCGGCATCTCCGCGGTCAATGAGATCATGAAGGCCATGACGGTACCGGTCATCTTCGTCACCGGCTTTCCGGAGCGGTTGTTGACCGGCAAGCGCGTCGAGCCTGCCTTCGTGATCTCGAAGCCGTTCGATCCTGATCTTCTTCGCGCGGCGATCGCACAGGCGCTCCACACCGTATCGATCTGACCCGGACCGCCGGATGTCGACCCGGTGGTCGCTGCGTTCGAAGCTGGCCAGTCTGGTGATTGTGTCATGCCTGCCGATACTGGGACTCGCGGCCTGGGATGCCGACAGCGGCTTGCGGACGTTGGAAGCGCAACGTGCCGCAGCCGTGACCTCGGCAGCCGAACTCGCAGTGTCGCGCTACCGTGTGGTGATCGAGAGCACCCGGCAATTGCTGCCGGCGGTCTGTTCCGAAGCCACCGTGTCGAAGAGTGCAGGTCCCGACGCGGCCCCGTCCGACATCACCGGCTGCGAGATGTATCTCGGCGGGGTTCTGCAGGCTTTTCCCACCGAATATTCCGGGGCGCTCGTCACGGATGACAAGGGGACCGCGCGCTGCTCGAGTTCGATGACGATCGTGGGCATGAGCTTCGCCGACCGGGCGATCTTCAGCCAGGTTCGCGACACCAAGACATTTTCGCTTGGCGCACCGATCGCCAGTCGGGTGACCGGCGTCGCCGTAATTCCTGCGGCGCTGCCCGTTCTGCGCGGCAGCGAGTTCGGTGGCATGTGCGCCATCGGTATTTCGCTCGCACATTTCGCCAACACCGTCTCCTCCGCACCGACCGGGGGAGGAGCGGCGGTGGTCCTGGTTGACCGCACTGGCGCTTCGATCGATTCCAGCGCCGTGACGGCGCGGACCTTGCCTGTCGCCACCCGGGTCGTCGCGGCGATCGCCGGTGGGCGGGCCATGTTCACAGAGTATGGTCAGGACGGAACGCTTTACGAATTCGGACTTCGGCCCTTGGTCGGAAGTACCATGTTCGTCATCGCGGCCGTACCCGTAGATCAGAGCTTGCTCGTTCTTGCGCGCGCGGGTAGCAGCTTTGTTCTGGTGCTACTTGCTCTTCTCGTGACGCTCGTGGCGATCTGGTTCGGTGCCGATCGCTGGTGTGTGCGGCCCCTGCGATACATCCAGGATTTCGCTGGCAAGGTCAGCCGTGGCGACATCGCAGACTTCGCGCCGCCTCGACCATGGAGTCCAGAATTGACGAGCGTTGGCCACGGCGTTACGGCGATGGCGGCGGCGATTGCCAGCCGCGAGGCCGAATTGCGCGCCGGCCTCGAGCAGCGTGACCACATGCTTCGCGAAATTCATCACAGGGTTAAGAACAATCTGCAGATGATCACGAGCCTGCTCAACCTGCAGGCAGGTGAAATCCGCTCGCCGCGCATCCGGCGCTATTTCGGCGACGCCCAGAATCGCGTTCTTACCCTTTCGGTCCTGCATCGGCATCTCTATGAGCGGACCAGTTGGGCGTTGGTCGATTTCCAGCGTTTCATCAGCGATCTGGTGCGCCAGATCTCGGTCGTGGACCTCAACGACAATCCTGCGTCGCCGCGCTTTCACATTCGGGCACCGATCATGGCGGTCGGGCCCGACGTGGCCATTCCCGTGGGCTTGATCGTGACGGAGGCGGTGAGCGCCGCCCTGCGTCACGACTTCAGTGGCGTCGTGACGCCTGAGATTCGAATCGAAGCGGCGGAAAGCGACGGGCAGGTTACCTTCGTCATCGAGGACAACGGTCTCGACAGGCACGGCAGCGCGATGCGGGTGGGCGGACGCGGCGTCTTCGGCCTGACCTTGATTCGCGGCCTGGCGTCGCAACTCGGCGGTGAGGTGGCGGTGACGACGCGCGATAGCGGCGGCACGCGGATCGTCGTCACCTTCCCGATGATGTCCGAGCAGGCCGAGGATGCCTAGCACCTCGCCCGCCGGACGCTCGATCGGCGTGATTGTCGGACTGACGATTGCAGTGCTGATCGCGAGCGGCGCCATGCTCGCCATCAACCATTCCAACTCTGCTGCTCGACAGCAGCGTCTGGTGATTGGGAACTACGAGACGATGGCGTTGATGCGCGAGACTGTGATCGCTTTGCAGAGCGCCGAACTTGGCCAGCAGCACTATCTGCTGACCGGCGATCCGGCGGCTCTCGAGCCCTACGAGCAGGCGCGCCTGCAAATCGAGGCCGGGCTGCGCCAGCTCGGGGTGGCCGCCTCCACCGATCCGGAGGCAGCGCGGCTCGGCCGGGAGTTCCGCGGCCAGACAACGGAAGAACTCGAAAGGCTCCGTGATACCGTGGCGGCCTATCGGCTCTATGGCCGCGATGCCGCCCTAGCCCTGTCCCGAACCGGTGCGCCCGTCGCGTCCATGGAGCAGATTCGCCGAGCCGCCGACATGGTCGTCGAGGGCCAACGGTTTGTGCTGGCGCAACGGTTGGCGACGCTGCGCTCGGAGCAGGCCAAGTCCGATATCGCCGGCCTGCTCGTCATGGGAGGTGCCTTCCTGTGCCTCATTGTCGGAATGGCGGTCGTCATCGCCGGGGCCGGTCGGCTGCAACGCGCACAGCGCGAACTCATTGCCCGTTCAACCCTGCTCATGACGACCCTCGAGAGCCTGCGGGATCCGATCTTCGTCATCGATGCCGACGGCACGGTTGCTGCGTGGAACGACCCTTTCATGCGGCTTGCGGGCTGGAGTCCGGCCAACCACGGCACCCTGACACGGGATCAATTGCTGTCGGACCGGTCGCCGGCGATGCACGCCCTGCTCGGTCCGCTGAAGCTCGATGGTGAGGGGCCGGAGCGGCCAGCGGTCGCCCGCGTTTCGTACGATGGCCGGGATTACGAGGTCTCGCGCGGCGATATGTCGGGCGGCGGAGTGGTCGTGCGCTGCGTCGACATCACAGTAAAGCTGCGGGATGAGGCGGCCCTGCATCAAGGCCAGAAGATGGAGGCGATCGGCCAACTAACCGGCGGCATGGCGCATGACTTCAACAACATCCTTCAGGTCGTGCAGGCCAATCTCGAGCTTGTAAGGGCTGATGTCTCGGCCAATCCCGAGGTGCAGTCTCGGCTGCAGAGCGCCATGGCGGCGGCGGAACGGGGCGCTCGACTGACCCACCAGCTCCTGGCCTTCGCGCGGCGTCAGCCATTGGCGCCACAGCCTATCAACGTCGCGCAGCTGTTGTCGGATCTCACCGACCTGCTTCGCCACTCGCTCGGCGAACGCGTGATCATGGAACTGACGATCGCTGAAGATGCCTGGAACGCGAAGATCGATCCCGGTCAGCTCGAGAACGCGATCCTCAACCTGGCGATCAATGCGCGTGACGCCATGCCCAACGGCGGCACGGTGAGCGTGGAAGTATCCAATGTCACCCTCGATCAGCGCTACGCGACGCTGCACTCCGAGGTGACGCCGGGACCCTATGTTCTCGTCGCCGTGAGCGATACCGGGACGGGGATGCCTCCGGATGTTGTGGCCCAGGCATTCGATCCATTCTTCACGACCAAGCGCGAGGGCAAGGGCACGGGCCTTGGACTGAGCATGGTGTACGGCTTCGTCCGCCAGTCCAGTGGCCACATCCGCATCGACAGCGCGATTGGCCAGGGCACGAGCGTGAAGCTCTATCTTCCCCGGACTCTCGACGTGGTTGCGGAGAGGCAAGCGGATGCCACGACGACACCGACCGGCCGGGAGCGTATTCTGGTGGTCGAAGACCACGACGACGTGAGGCTTACGGTCGTCGACACGCTGAAGGGCTGGGGCTATCGGGTGACGCCTGCCGAGGGTGCCGATGCCGCGGTCGCGTTGCTGAATGGCGGTGCGGCGTTCGACCTGCTGTTCACCGATGTCGTGATGCCGGGTGCCACTTCGGTGATGGAGATGGTGCGGTTGGCGCAGCGTCTGCGACCCGACATCACCGTCCTGCTCACTTCCGGCTATGCCAGAGACCTGGTTCCGGAACCGGGCGACAGGGATTACCCCATGATCGCCAAGCCTTATGGCAGCGCCGCGCTGGCTGCGAAGGTGCGAAGTGTGCTGGCCACGCGCCGCCCGCCGCCGCAGCCTGAAGCCGCGCGGCCGCAGGCGGCACCCGCCGCCGGAGCGCCTCGCCGCGTCCTGCTGGTCGAAGACGAGGTCCTTCTCCGCATGTCGGTTTCCGACATGCTGGAGCGTCTCGGCTGCTCGGTCGAGAGCGTCGGCAGTGCCGAACAGGCCCTCGAAGTGCTGGCGCGGGGCGAATCGTTCGACCTGCTGCTGACCGATCTCGGATTGCCGGGGATGAGCGGCGAGGAACTCGCCGGCGAAGTGGGCCAGCGGTATGGCAAATTGTCGGTGGTTATCGCCAGCGGCTATGGCCGGCCCGAGGGCCAGCCGGATGGTCGGCAGTTCATTACCAAGCCTTATTCGTCGGTCGACCTGCAGCAGGTCCTCGACCACGCCGCACGGACTACCGCCGCCTAGGATTTGCGCGGTCCCTGCAACCCTTCCCGGTGAGGGGCGTTGGTTCGACAGGAGATCAGCGGAGGGCGAGATGAATACTACCGTTCCCCCCAGAACATCGAGCGGCAAGGCCCAGGACAGGGGCCAGGGTAGGATCGTTAATCGGTTGATGGAAGGCGAACTGCTCGACCTCTATGCGGCCGTGCTGATCATCGTGCCGATCGCCATTTTGCTGCGGTTGCTCTGAGGCAACCCCGGAAGGGCAACCTCGGACGACTGGGCTCGTTGAGAAGCCATCACTCATTCGCGAACCAACAGCGACAGGAGAATACCATGCGCGCACTTTCAATTCTGGCTGGCTGCCTGGCCGCCGTCTCGATCACGTTGCCGGCCGCAGTTCACGCCCAGACCAGCGGGCAGACCACGACACAGAACGACGCCAAGACGATGTGGGAAAAGATCAAGGGCAGCTGGACCCAGAGCAAGGGCGCTGTGAAGGAACAGTGGGGCAAGCTTACCGATGACGACCTTCTGGCGATCGAAGGCCGTCGCGACCAGCTCGTCGGCAAGATCCAGACCCGTTACGGCATCTCCCATGAGGAAGCCGAGGCACAGGTCTCGGGTTGGGAAACGCGTCGCGCCCGCGAAATGTAGGGTAGTGATGCTCATGCGACAGACATGTCGTCTCGGAACAACTGCGGCGGTCGCCGTGGTGACAGGCATTCTTGCCGTGTCGGCGTTCGCACAAACGTCGACCGAGTTCCGGGATCCGAAGAACGGCAAAGTATGGACGCCGTACAACGTGAGCCAGGACTATAGTTTGTCTCCCGCGCCGGCGGCCTCGAATCGGGACAAGGCCTTCGATCCGCAGGCTCAGAGTGTCGTCGTCGAAGGCGTGACCGTTCAACGTCCACGCGCTCAGCTGATGGGCGTGTTACCCGTCACCGCGGGGCAGAGCGTGCCATTTGTGACACTTGAGGGCGCATCGCTGCAGGCCGTGCCCGGAGAGCGATGGATCACGGCCCTGTACTTGACCAACAACAGCGGTGCCACGGTGAGTGCCGTAGTCGGTTGCCTGTTCACGAATGCCGGCCGCAAGGTCGAGGATACGCGTGTGATTGTTCCGCCCGCGGGCCCGGGCGAACGTCTGGCCTTGCAGGCGTATGGGCCACCCGTGGACATCTTCGTCGATCGCGTGACCTGCCAAATCATTTCGCCGGTCTAGGTGTCTTCCTTGTAATTTGCGCCCCTTCGAAAAGTCGCTACGTTGCCCTTC
>JAQSDW010000219.1 GCA_029946105.1 Reyranella sp.
ACCATCGCCACCAACATGGCCGGCCGCGGCACCGACATCCAGCTCGGCGGCAACGTCGAGATGCTGGTCAAGCAGAGCGAGCCCGAGATCAACGCGAAGTTTCCGGATGAAGCTGCGCGCAAGGTCGAGATCGACCGCGTCGCGGCCGAGATCCGCGCCGGCGTCGAGCGCGACCGCGAGATCGTGCGCGCCGCGGGCGGCCTCTACGTGGTCGGCACCGAGCGCCACGAGAGCCGGCGCATCGACAACCAGCTGCGTGGCCGGTCGGGCCGCCAGGGCGATCCGGGCGCGTCGAAGTTCTTCCTGTCGCTCGAAGACGACCTGATGCGCATCTTCGGCAACAACAAGGTGCTCGACTGGGTCCAGAAGAAGGGCATGACCGACGACGAGGCGCTGACCCACCGCTGGCTCAACAAGGCGCTCGAGACGGCGCAGGGCAAGGTCGAGGCGCGCAACTTCGAGATTCGCAAGAACCTGCTGCGTTTCGACGACGTCATGAACAGCCAGCGCAAGGAGATCTACAAGGAGCGCATCGAACTGATGGCGACCGAGGACGTGTCGGAGACGGTGGCCGGCATGCGCCGCGACGTCGTCGATGCGCTGGTCGCGCGCACCATTCCCGAGGACGTCTACGCCGAGCAATGGAAGGTGGCGGAACTCAAGGACGAGGTACAGCGCCTGTTCGGCCTCGACCTGCCAGTCGACCAGTGGGCCAAGGAAGAAGGCATCGCCGACGAGGAGATAAAGTCGCGCCTGAACGAGGCGACCGAGCGCCTGTTCGCCCAGAAGGCGGCGCAGTACGGGCCGGAGGTCTGGCGCCAGGTCGAGAAGAGCGTCCTGATGCAGCTGTTCGACCAGAGCTGGAAGGATCACCTGCTCCACCTCGACCATCTGCGCCAGGGCATCGGCCTCAGGGCCTACGGCCAGAAGGATCCGCTGAACGAGTACAAGCGCGAGGCGTTCAATCTCTTCAACGACCTGCTGACGGGCCTGCGCGAGCAGGTAGTGGCGCTGCTCTCGACGCTGCAGCTGCGCATGGAAGCGCCGCCGATCCCCGAGATGCCGCGCCAGATGCACGAGGTCCACGAGGATCCGACCCTCGCCATGGCGATGAGCGACGATCCCGCCTTCGACCCGGCCGATCCCGAGGGCGGCGGCGTCGCCACGCTGCACCGGCCGCGCGTGCCCAAGTCGGCGCTCGATGCCAACGATCCGTCGACCTGGGGCAAGGTCTCGCGCAACGCCTCCTGCCCCTGCGGCTCAGGCAAGAAATTCAAGCACTGCCACGGCCGCGTTTGATATCCCAGTCTCTCGAAGACTTGGACTCTCTCGAAGACTTGAAATGAGCGTATCGCTTCTGGTCTTCATGACGGTTCAGCGCATCCAGCGGTACCTCATTCGCTGACACGAAACCGGATGTATCGTCGCTGACGCCGCTCCTGCAACGCGCGGAGTGCAGCGGCATTGAGAACAGCGAACCATTCTCCTCGCACTACCATCTGACGCACCCAGCACATCCTGATCGATTGCGCGCATTGACGATCAATGATGTTATATTATAACATCTCCCGTCTTGACCGTGGCGAACCTAGCAACGGGTGACAGGGGGGCGTGCAATGCGGCGGCGGATCGGTGGATCGGTGTTGGTTCTCGGGGCGAGCCTGGCAGCAGGTGCTGCATCGGCTCAGGACAAACCGGACGAAAAGACGCCCGAAGTCGTCGTCACCGCCAAGCGTCTCGATCTCGAGCGCAGCACTATCCTGCCCAGCCTTGGAGCAACACGCTACGATTTCGGCAAAACGGCCATCGAAAATACGCCGCTTGGCGAGAATGCATCGCTCAACCAGGTGCTGTTGCGCGCGCCGGGCGTGGTGCAGGACGGCTTCGGTCAGATCCACGTGCGCGGCGACCACGGCAGCCTGCAATACCGGCTCGACGGCGTCCAGCTCCCGGAGGGTCTGTCGCTGTTCAGCAGCGTCCTGTCTCCGCGCTTTGCCAACGAATTATCGCTCCTCACAGGATCACTGCCGGCCCAGTACGGCCTGCGGACCGCCGGCGTGGTCGACATAGGCGTGAAGTCTGGCTCGACGAACCCCGGCGCAGAGGCCTCGGTGATGGCCGGCTCCTACAACTGGATCCAGCCGTCGCTTCAATACGGCGGTCGCTCCGGCGCGATCGACTACTTCGCCGTCGGGCAGTATGTGAGCAACGGCATTGGCGTCGACAATCCGACGTCCTCCTACACACCGCTGCACGACGACACCGCCCAATGGTACGCGCTGACGAAAGTCACCGGCATCGTCGACGACAACACGCGATTGAGCTTCATCGGCGGCGGAGCGAGCGCACGCTACCAAATTCCCAACGTCCCCGGCCAAACGCCGGCCTTCACAGTGAACGGCATATCCGACTGGAACAGTTCGATCCTGGATCAGAGACAGTGGGAGGACACCTATTTCGGCATCGCCTCGCTGCAAAAGAGCTACCAGAACTTCAACATGCAGTTCTCCGGATTTGCCCGCTACTCCAAGCTCTCTTACCAGCCCGACGTCATCGGCGACCTGCTGTACAACGGCATCCAGCCCTATGCCAATCGGACGAGTCTCGCCACGGGCGTGCAAGGCGATGCGAGCTGGAAAGTCGCGAGCGCCCATACACTGCGCAGCGGCTTCCTGGTCCAACGCGAGCGCGTCACCAGCCTGACCAACGCCAATGCCGTGACGTTGGTCGCCGATCCCAGCGATCCGGATGCCGGGCTCATCCCGTCCGGTCAGACCGCGGGCTTCACCCAGGGTTCCGATCTCGTCGGCTGGACCTACAGCGTCTATCTGCAGGATGAATGGAAGATAGTGCCGAACGTGACGGTGAATTTCGGCGCCCGCTTCGATGCGATTTCCGGCGTCACATCGGAAAACCAACTCAGCCCCCGCGTCAATGTCGTGTGGGAGCCCGACTCGAAGATCACGCTGCGGGCCGGCTATTCGCGATACTTCGTGCCGGCGCCGCTCAATCAGGTGAACCCCAACTCCATCGCGGTCCTGTCCGGAACGACGGCCGCGCCCGAAGTCGCCTTGAACTCGCCTGTCAAAGCCGAGCGTTCGGACAATTTCGACGTCGGCCTGACGCTGAAGCCGCTCGACGGATTCACCGTGGGTTTCGCCGGCTACTACAAGTTCGCCCAGAACTACCTGGACAAGGGCCAGTTCGGAGCCCCGATCACCCTGGCTTCCTTCAACTACGCCTATGCCCAGGTTGCCGGATGGGAACTCTTCACGAACTACGACAAGGGTCCATGGTCGGTTTACGCCAACCTTGCCTGGACCCGCACGTCAGCGATCAACATCAACTCCGCGCAGTTCAACTTCGAGCAGGCCGAACTCGACTACATCGCCAACAACTGGATATTCACCGATCATAACCAAAGCTGGACCGGTTCGGCTGGGGCGGCGTACGTCTTCAATCAGGACAGCGACTGGGCCACCCGCGTGTCGGCAGACGTACTGTTCGGGACCGGGCTGCGCACCAGTATCGTGACGCCCAACGATACCTCCTTGCCGGCCTACGCCACGGTCAACCTGTCACTTACCCAGAAGGTGCCGGTCAGTGTCAGCAAAGGTACCCAGGTCCGGTTCGACGTCATCAACCTGGCGGACAGCACCTACCAGTTGCGTGATGGCACGGGTGTCGGCGTCGGCGCGCCGCAGTACGGAATGCGTCGAGCCTTCTTTGTAACGCTATCGCAAAAATTCTGAACATTGTCCGAGATGAACTGAGCGTGCCGAACGTGATAGAAGTTTCGACATGCCTTCCCAGACCACTCCCCACGTCGTGTCGCTTCAGGGCGGCTCCAATTTCCGCGACCTCGGCGGCTATCGCACCGGCGACGGCCGCGCCGTGCGCTCGGGCGCCGTCTTCCGCTCCGCCCATCTCGGCAACCTGACCGACATCGACCGCGCGGCCCTCGGTCAGCTCGGCGTGCGCACCATCGTCGACCTGCGCGGCGTCAACGAGGCGGCGGAGACGCCCCACGCCATCGACGGCCTCGCCTGCCGCGTCGTCGGCGCCCATATCGAGCCCGGTGTCGGCGAAAAGATCCGGGGCGCTGTCGCCGACGGCAGTGCCACCCCCTTCGTCATGATGGGTTTCCTGACCGACCATTACCGCGACTATCCGCGCCGCTGCGCGCCGGGTTTCCGCACGCTGTTCACGACCTTAAGCGACGGCACGCACCGGCCGCTGGTGTTCCACTGCACCGCCGGCAAGGACCGCACGGGCTTTGCGTCCGCACTGCTGCTCACGCTGCTGGGCGTGCCCTGGGACGCCGTGATGGAGGACTATCTCCGCACCAACGAGCTGTGGACCGGCCACATCGGCCGCTACCCCGAGCTCGACATCGACACCCGTGCCGCCATCGTCGAGGCCCGCACGCCCTATCTCGAGGCGGCCTTCGAGGTGGTGCGCTCCGATTTCGGCGGACCGGAACAATTCGCCGAGCGCGCCCTCGGCCTCGATGCCGCGGCGCGCGAGCGCATCCGCGCCGATTTGCTGGAAGGGTGACTTCCGCGCTACGCCTGACGACATGGCCGAACAGCGTTACGACACTCCCGAGCCCTTCACGGTCGATATCCCCGAGCGGGCGTTGATTGATCTCGACGAGCGCCTGCGCCGCTGGCGACCGGCGCCGGCCATTGCCGACAACGGCAGCTGGGCCTCCGGCACCGATCCGGATTTTCTCGCCGAACTGGTCGAGTACTGGCGCCACGGCTACGACTGGCAGCGCTGTCAGGAGGCGATCAACCGCTGGCCCAACTATCTGGTCGATATCGGCCGGCAGCGGCTCCACTTCATCCGCGAGCCCGGTACCGAAGTCGAAGACGCGCCGCGACCGCTACCGCTGGTGCTCACGCATGGCTGGCCGGGTTCGATCGTGGAGTTCCTCCACATCATCGACGTGCTGGCCCATCCTGAAAATCACGGCGGCGATCCGCTCGATGCCTTCGACGTGATCGCGCCATCGCTGCCCGGCTACGGCTTCTCTGCGCCGCCGGTCCGCGCCGACGGCACCCAGGGCCCGATCGGGCCGCGGGCCATTGCGGGCCTCTGGCACCAGCTCGTGCACGACAAGCTCAACTACCGCCGACCCTTCGGCGCCCAGGGCGGCGACTGGGGCGCCGTGGTCTCGTCGTGGCTGGCCTTCGACCATCCATTGAAGGAGGAGAAGGACGACTGGCGCTCGGGCACGCTCGGCCTGCATCTCAACATGATAGGCCTACGGCCCGGCATCGATCTCAAGAAGACGGCGTTCAGCGCCGACGAGCAGGCGTGGCTCGCCAGGGTCCAGACCGAACGCGACGAGAAGACTGCCTACCAGCGCATCCAGGCGACACGGCCGCAGACGCTGGGCGTGGCGCTGGCCGATTCACCGGTTGGCCTGGCGGCGTGGATCGTCGAGAAGTTCCAGGGTTGGAGCGATTGCAGTGGCGATCCGCGCAATCGTTTCTCGATGGACCTGCTGCTGGACAACATCATGGTCTATTGGCTGACCGGCACCGCCGGCACCGCGACCTGGCTCTATCGCGGCGTCACCGAGCAGACGCCGCGCGGCCTGCCCGACGGCCAGCGCGTCGAAACACCGACGGGCTTTGCGGCCTTCCCCGCCGACCTCGCGCCGCCGCCGCCCAAGGAATGGATCGAGCGTACCTACAATCTGCGGCGCCACACGATCATGCCCAAGGGCGGCCACTTCGCGGCCCTCGAGGAGCCCAAGCTACTGGTCGAAGACATCCGCGCCTTCTTCCGTCCGCTGCGCTACGGCGCAGCGAACGATTAGGCGCCGGATCTAGGCAAAAGTTGCCGTCGCCTGCGCCGCAATCGTGCCTTGGGGCGTTACCGTCCAGAGTTCCGCACCCTTCCCGTCGACGGTCGGGCGGCCGATCACGTCGAACGGTGCTATGTCGAACAACGGCGCGCGGGCGCGTACGGCGAAAGTCTTGATCTTTCGCCCCGGCTGCGAATCGCGCAGCAGATCGAACAAGCACTGCTGGGCGAAGGGGCCGTGCACCACCAAGCCGGGATAGCCCTCTGATTCGATGCAGTAGGTCCGGTCGTAGTGGATGCGGTGCGGATTGAAGGTCAGCGCCGAATAGCGGAACAGCATCACCGGATCGGCCCTGATGGTGCGCCGCCACGGCACGTCGGTTGGTGCTGCGTCGCGAACAGGAACGCCGCTCTTCTCGCCGGGCTTCACCTCTTCGCGGAACACGGTGCTGGCCACTTCCACGACGGCCAGGCCACGCGGGGTGAAAATGCGGCGCGTCTGGCTGGTGACGATCAGCGTCCCCGTGCCGCCGCCTCGAAGCTGGACGTCGGAGAACTCGGTCTCGCGGCGGAGCTTGTCGCCGACGTGGATGTCGCCCTCGAAGGTGAAGGTGGAACCGGCATACATGCGCCGCGGCAGCGGCATGGGCGGCAGCACGCCACCCTCGACCGGCAGCCCGTCCTCGCCCAGCGACTTCCGCCGCGCGTAGGAATGCAGGTAGCAGAGATGCCAGCCCGGCGCGATCGGCTCGCCCGGCCCCGGCACCTTCTCGTCGCGATCGAAGGTGGCGATGATGCCCTTGAGCGGCGCCTCGGTGACGGTGTCCTCGTCCTCGATCTTGCGGCCGAGCTGCTTCTTCAGCGGTTCGATGTCGATGGTCATGGTTCTTCCTCCCGGCGTCGAGGGAGCGTATCCAATCCGCCGTCATGATTCGCTGCCCACGTCCCGACGAAATCCCGCTCCTGCCGCAGATCGAAAACGTGGCCGACCGGCGCTATGCGCGCGCCGGCCTGCCTCGGGTGATCGATATGCCGCCGGCCACGGCCGCCTCGCTGGAACAGGGCCGTCGCGATGGCCGGCTGTGGGTGGCGACCTCGCCGCTCAATCGCCCGGTGGGGTTTGCCCTCATGAAACTGCGCGGCGGCACTGCCTGGCTCGATCAACTGTCGGTGCTCGATCGCTGGCAGGGCCGCGGCTTGGGCGGCGCTCTGATCGATCGCACGGCGGCGACCGTCCGCGCGCGGGGCTTCGACACGCTCTATCTCTCGACCTATCTGCGCGTGCCGTGGAATGCACCGTTCTATGGGCGTCGCGGGTTCGTCGAGGTGCCACGCGGGAAATGGTCGCGGGCGTTTCGGGTCCTGTTCATGGCGGAGAACAGTCACGGCCATCCGTCGTGGCGGCGCACGATCATGCAGCGGAGCATCCAGGCCGGGGACTTGCAGCCGGGATAAGGCCGTGGCACTTCAGCCTCGGATCGTCGGCCTCGGACCATCCCAGGGGAGACTTGAGTTTCCATGGATTACGCCATTGTTCTGATCAGCGTCTTCGCGATCTTCATCCCGGCACTCATTCTGCCGGGGCCTGATTTCGTGGCCGTCGTCCGCTCATCCATGACCTACGGCACACGCGCCGGCCTGCTGACGACGCTCGGCGTGTCGCTGGGGCTTTGCCTCTATGCGACGCTCAGCCTGGTCGGCCTGTCGGCGATCCTGGTGAAATACCAATGGCTGACCTGGGCCGTGCGCGTCCTGGGTGGCGCCTATCTCATCTATCTCGGCATCAAGCTCCTGCGGACAAAGCCCCGGCAGATCGAACTCGACCAGACGGGCCAACCTTCGAAGAACCGCGCCGTCCTGTTCGGCTTTTTCGTGACCCTCACCAATCCGAAGGCGATCGTCCTTTTCGCCAGCGTGTTCGCGACCGCGGTCACCGCTTCCACTCCGACCTGGTTGATGGGCCTGATGATCGGCCTCGTGACCGCCTCGTCGCTGGTCTGGTATTCATGCGTCAGCGTCTTCATGTCGTCCGCGCCGGTGATGCGCCGCTTTCAGCGGGCGAGGCACTGGATCGAGCGGGCAGCGGGAGTTTGCTTCATCGGGTTGGGCGGCAAGGTGCTGACCGACGCCGGCAATCCGATCTCGCCCTGACGCGGCGGCCCTATTCGGCCGCGACAGCCATCCCCATTTGCTCGCAGGTCGGGGCCACGTCGGAAACGGTGGCGCGGCGCATGTCGCGGGCGTAGCGCTGGTCGTCGAAGTCCATGCCGCGATGCATGGTGCAGCGATCGTCCCAGATCACCAGGTCGTTGACCCGCCAGCGATGGCTATGGACGAACTGGCGCTGGGTCGCATGTGCGGTCAGTTCCTCGACGAGCTTCCTGGCCTCGTCGTCGGCCATGCCGCGGATCGCGCCGATGTGGCTGGCGATATAGAGGCTGAGGCGGCCGGAATCCTGCAGCCGTCGCACCAGCACCTGCGGCACCGGTGCGAAGGCCTTCTTCTCGCCCTCGTCGAAGTCGGCGAAGCCCAGTTTGGCGCGCGAGTGCATGATCGAATGCTCGGCCACCAGTCCCGCGATCCGACGCTTGGTCGCTTCGGGTAGCGCATCGTAGGCCGCGCGCATGTCGGCGAATTCGGTCTGGCCGCCGATCGGCGGGATCGACCGCGCATGCAGCATCGAGCAATAGGCCGGCAGGCGCTTGAACGAGGAGTCGGTGTGCCACAGCCGGTTGCCGAGATTGTACAGGCGCTGGCGGTCGCTGGTTTCGAGGATGCGGTTCTCGGCATCGAGATTGCCGACATCGGCCATGTTCTCGTGCAGGCGGAGCTTGTGGCCCTGGCGCGCCTTGAACACCGTGACCTCGAGCGGCCCGAAGTTACGCGCGAAATCGAGCTGGCTGTCGTCGTCGAAATGCTGGTCGGGAAACACCAGCACTGCATGCTTGGTGAAGGCGGCACGAATCGCGGCCAGGTCATCAGGCGCGAGTGGCCGGGCGAGATCGACGTCGCCCACTTCCGCGACGAATTCCGGCGTGACCGAGTGGACGGTGACGGACATCGGCTTCTCCCGATCCTGTATTTCAAGCCGATTGGACCACCGAACCGACGCGGCGGCAATTGCGTTCGCCGCAATGGCCGGCGGGATTTTCAGGATGCGGTCGCCTGACCCGTCGGCTCGCATGACTTTGATCTCCGTCAAGGATCTCCATCAAATCGCCGCGCAGGACTATCCCCTGCCCGGCTGGCGCGCGACCAGGCGAGGAATTCGGCTATAGTGAGCACATGATCGAGAAGCAGGAAGTCCAGGAAATCTTTCCGACCCCGCTATGGGTCGTGGATCTCAAGCCCATCGCGGCGGCGGCCCTCAATATCCAACTGAAGGCCGAGATCGAGCGCCTGATCGCGCCGCGTCCCGTCATCCCCGCCGGCGCCAACTGGCAGACGCCGCAGAACCTGCACACCAGGCCGGCCTTCGCCGAGTTCGTGAAGCTGGTGGAGATGGCGGCGCGGGGCGTCACCCGCTTCCTGCAGGTCGACCAGTACCCGATGTCGATCACCGGTTGCTGGGCGAACATCAATCCGCCGGGTGCCTATCACCCGATGCACCATCACCCGAACAACTACCTGAGTGGCGTCTACTACGTGGCGATCCCGGCGCCGGGTTCGCAGATCATCTTCCAGGACCCGCGCGGCCAGGCGTCGATGATCATGCCCAAGCCGCGGCAGTACACGCGACTCACCGCCAACGCTGCCAACGCCCAGAGCAAGGAGGGCCGGATGGTGCTCTTTCCGGCCTGGCTGAAGCATACGGTGCCGGCCAACGACGCCCAGAGCGAACGCATCAGTATCTCGTTCAACCTGATGTTCAAGAACTTCAGCGAAACCATGTCGGCGCCCATCTGGGACGCGACCGCGGGCAAGGAAAAGGCCTGAGACATGCTGCAGGATCGCTATGGCAATGAACTGAGCACGACGTCGCCCGCAGCCCACGCCGCATATCTGGCCGGCGTCGAGAGCCTGATGGCGGCCACGCCCGGGATGGACACGGCCTTCGAGGCGGCGGTGGCGGCCGACGAGGGATTTGCGCTCGGCCACATCGCGCTGGCCCGTGCCAAGCAGCTTCTGGGGCGCGGCCACGAGGCCAAGGCGCCGCTCGCGCGGGCGCGCGAACTGGCCGCCGGCACGACGCCGCGCGAGCAAAGCCAGATCGCCATCTTCGACAAGATCCTGAGCGGCCAGGGCGCAGCCGCATTGGACGCGATCCACGAGCATCTGAAGAGCTGGCCGCGCGACGCCATGACGCTGGCGCCGGCGACCAGCGTGTTTGGGCTGATCGGCTTTTCGGGCAAGGTCGGCCGCGAGGTCGACCAGCTCGCGCTCCTGGTGCCGCTCGAGAAGCACTATGGCGACGACTGGTGGTACCGCACCCAGCTCGCCTTCGCGCAGATCGAGCTGCAGATGTTCGACGAGGGCGCGCGCAACATCGAAGCCGCCCTGGCCGGCTTCCCGCGCAGCGCACATGCCGCGCACATCCGCGGCCATCTGTTCTACGAACTGGGCCAGCGTGAGGCCGGCCTCGCCTTCTTGGCCGACTGGATGGCAGACTATCCGCGCGACGGCCTCATGCATTGCCACAACAGCTGGCACCTCGCGCTCTGGTCGCTGGAGACCGGACGCCGCGAGCAGGCCTGGCGCATCTACGACGACGCGCTCAGCCCCGCCGCCGCCTGGGGACCGCAGATCAATGTCGCCACCGACTGCGCGGCTTTCCTCACCCGCGCCGAGATGGCGGGCGAGCCCCGCCGTCCCGAGCGGTGGCGCGAACTCAGCGACTACGCCACCAAATGGTTCCCACGGACCGGCCTCGGCTTTGTCGACATGCACACGGCGCTGGCTTACGCGATGGCGGGCGACGGCGAAACGCTGGCCAAATTCGTCGAGAGCCCGCGAGGTGCCACGGCCGACATGCTGGCGCCGATGGGGCGCGGCTTCGACGCCTATGCCCACGGCCGATGGGCGCAGGCGGCGGAGGCCATCGAACCCCTGCTCGCCACGCACGAACGTGTGGGCGGCAGCCGTGCCCAGCGCGACCTGCTGGAATATCTCGTGGCTTCGGCGATGGTTCGGGACGGGCGTATCGAGGCCGCCCGGTCCTTGCTCTCGACGCGTCGGCCACAGAACGGCAAAGGCAAGGGCTTTCCACTGGCCGGTCTCTAGTCGCCTGTTGATGGGCCGGCTTTATTCATGCCCTGTCCGTGAAGTTCCGCTAGGGTCGAAGACATGAAGCTAAAGCAGGAAGTCCAGGAGCTTTTTCCCACGCCGCTGTGGACCGTCGACCTTCCGCCGGCGGATGCCGCGGTCCTCAACACCAAGCTCGCGGCCGAGATCGAAAAGATCATCGCGCCACGGCCCAAGATACCGACCAGCAGCAACTGGCAGACGCCGCAGGACCTGCACACGCGTCCGGCCTTCGCCGAATTCGCCAAGCTGCTAGAGATCGCCGCGGGCAGCGTTACGCAGTATCTGCAGGTCGAGCAGTATCCCATGATGATCACGGGCTGCTGGGCCAACATCAATCCACCTGGAAGCTTCCACCCGACCCACAACCACCCGAACAACTACCTGAGCGGCGTCTACTACGTCGCCGTGCCCGAGACCGGCTCACACCTTGTTCTTCAGGATCCGCGGCCGGTCATGATCATGCCTCGCACCAAGCTCAGCCGTGCCACCGCAAACGCGGCCATCGCGCAGGTGAAGCCGGGGCGCATGGTGTTTTTCCCCTCCTGGCTGCGCCACAACGTTCCGGCAAATGAAGGCCCGACAGATCGCATCAGCATCGCGTTCAATTTCATGTTCACGAACTTTGCCGAGACGGTGGCGACGCCGATGTGGAAACCGAGCGCGGGCAACAGCTA
>JAQSDW010000220.1 GCA_029946105.1 Reyranella sp.
CCGCGAAGGCATCGCCGCCCAGGCGGTCGC
Source organism: Reyranella sp. (assembly GCA_029946105.1). Taxonomy (GTDB): domain Bacteria; phylum Pseudomonadota; class Alphaproteobacteria; order Reyranellales; family Reyranellaceae; genus Reyranella. Next base: position 31 of record JAQSDW010000220.1, read on the forward strand.
AACCGTTGAAGTGCCGAGAAGCTAGAAGTCAGGGGTCCATCGGATGTTCGATCATGAATTGAGGACGGCCGCAGAACACGTGCTGGTCGCCTGTCGCGCACGCAAGCTCAAGGTCGTGACTGCCGAATCGTGCACCGGCGGATTGGTCGCCGCCGCCTTGACCGCCATCGCCGGCTCGTCGGATGTCGTCGAACGCGGCTTCGTCACATATGCCAACGAAGCCAAACGCGAAATGCTGGGCGTGTCGTGGGACGCGCTGCTGGGTCATGGTGCCGTCAGCGAGCCGGTGGCCCGCGCCATGGCGACGGGCGCCCTCGCCCGTTCCCAGGCAGATCTCGCCGTGTCGGTGACGGGTGTCGCGGGCCCCGGCGGCGGCTCCGAAGACAAGCCGGTCGGACTGGTTCACTTGGCGGCCGTCCGGTTGGGTCACGAGCCGGTTGCCGAGCGCCACGTCTTCCCGGGCGATCGCGACGCGATCCGCCGCGCCTCGGTGCTTACCGCTCTTGCGATGCTGGTGTCACTGGCCGAGCGGTAGGTTTTCCGTAGAGCTGGGTGGCCCGCGCTTCGAAGGCCGAGACCATGCGGCGGACTGCCTCGGCGAAAAGCAGGCGGACTGTCTGTTGCAGCAGCATCGAGCGGAAGTCGAACTCCAGTTCGAAGTCGATCATCGTGCCGTGCGGGTCGGGTTGGAACGTCCAGCGGCTGATCAGCCGCCGGAACGGGCCTTCGATCCCCGTGGTGTCGATGCGCGGACCGCCGGGATTGTCGGGCGCGAGTTCGATCCGGGAAACGAACTTCTCGTGGAATGGTCCGAAGCCAATCGCAAGTTCGGCGATCTCGATATTGCCGTCACGCTGGCGTACCCGGGCGGCGTGGCACCACGGCAGAAACTCGGGGTAGCGGGCAACATCGGCCACGAGGTCGAACAGCTGCATCGGCGTATGGCCGACGAGACGGCGCTCGGCGTGGCGGGTGGGCAAGAAGCCGTCAGCCCTTGCGCTGTGCTGCGCGCGCCGCGCGAAGGCGCGCGAAGTCATCGCCAGCATGATAGCTCGAGCGCGTCAGCGGCGACGCGGCGACCATCAGGAAGCCCTTGGCGCGGGCGAGCGTCGCCAGTTCCTCGAATTCCGCCGGCGTCCAGAAGCGATCGATCGCCGCGTGCTTGGGTGTGGGCTGCAGGTACTGGCCGACCGTCAGGAAATCGACATCCGCCGCGCGCAGATCGTCCATCACCTGCAGGATCTCCTCGCGCGTTTCGCCGAGGCCCACCATCAGGCCTGACTTGGTGAACATCGAGGGATCGATTTCCTTCACCCGCGCCAGAAGCCGCAACGACGTGAAGTAGCGCGCGCCGGGCCGGATCGTCGGATAGAGCCGCGGCACGGTCTCGAGGTTGTGATTGAAGACATCGGGGCGCGCTGCCACGACCGTCTCGACGGCTCCGGCCTTGCGCATAAAGTCCGGGGTCAGGATTTCGACTGTCGTGGTGGGCGCCGCCGCATGCAGCGCGGAAATCACCTGGGCGAAGTGCGCTGCCCCGCCATCGTCGAGATCGTCGCGATCGACCGACGTCACGACCACGTGTCCCAAGCCGAGTTTGCCGACTGCCTCGGCGATGTTGCCCGGTTCATGCGGGTTGAGCGCGCCGGGCTTGCCGGTGGCCACGTTGCAGAAGGCACAGGCCCGCGTGCAGGTCTCGCCCATGATCATGAAAGTTGCGTGCTTCTGCTTCCAGCACTCGCCGATGTTCGGGCAGGCCGCCTCCTCGCACACGGTCGAGAGGCCGTACTCGCGCATCAGCCGCTTGGTTTCGGCATATTCCGGCGAGTTCGGCGCACGCACCCGTATCCAGTCCGGCTTGCGCCGGATCGGGTTATCCGCCCGATGCGCCTTTTCAGGATGTCGCTCGGCGCGGCTCAGGGGAAACTTGTCGTGCGATCCGTCCATGACGCCCTAGATATGGAGCGTCCGGCCGTACGCCGCCAGTACCGACTCGTGCATCATCTCTGACAGCGTCGGGTGCGGGAATACCGTGGCCATGAGCTCGGCCTCGGTGGTCTCCAGCGTCTTGGCAACGCTGTAGCCCTGGATGAGCTCGGTGACCTCGGCTCCGATCATGTGGGCGCCCAGCAATTCGCCGGTCTTGGCATCGAAGATCGTCTTGATGAAGCCTTCGGACTCACCCAGCGCTATCGCCTTGCCATTGCCGATGAAGGGGAACTTGCCGACCTTGAGCTGCAGGCCCTTGGCCTTGGCCGCCGCTTCGGTGAGGCCAATGCTGGCCACCTGCGGCTGGCAATAGGTGCAGCCCGGGATGTTCTCGGTCTTCATCGGATGCACGCCTTTGACGCCCGCGATCTTCTCCACCACCAGCATGCCCTCGTGCATCGCCTTGTGCGCCAGCCACGGCGGTCCCGCGACGTCGCCGATGGCATAGACGTTCGGCTCGCCGGTGAAGCCCCATTGATCGATCACGATGTGGGTCTTCTCGACCTTCACCTTGGTGCCTTCGAGACCCAAATTCTCGACGTTGCCGACAATGCCGACAGCACTAATCACGCGGTCGACGGTGATCTGCCCGCTCTTGCCGCCGGCGGTGATCGTGGCCGTGATGTTGTTGGTGCCCTTCTTGAGGTTCGACACCGTGGCTCCGGTCAGGATCTTCATTCCCTGCTTTTCGAACGCCCGCTTGGCGAAGGCCGAGACCTCTTCGTCCTCCACCGGCAGGATGCGATCGAGAACCTCGCAGACCGTTACCTCAGCGCCCATGGTGCGATAGAAACTCGCGAACTCGATGCCGATCGCGCCCGAGCCGATCACCAGCAGCGACTTGGGAAACTCCGGCGGCACCATCGCTTCCTTGTAGCTCCACACCAGCTTGCCGTCCGACTCGAGGCCGGGAAGCTGTCGCGCGCGGGCGCCGGTTGCCAGGATCACGTTCTTGGCGGTGAGCGTGGCGCTGCTCTTGTCGTTCATGGCCACGGCGATCTTGCGCAGGGTGCCTTCGCTGCCGGCCAGCTTGGCCGTGCCGTCGAAGACCGCGACCCTGTTCTTCTTCATCAGGCCTTTGACGCCGTTGCTCAACTGGTTCGCCACCTTGCGCGAGCGCTCGACGATCTTCTTGGTGTCGAAAGACACGTCCTTGACCGAGAGCCCGAATGAATCGGCATGCTTGATCAGGCTATAGACCTCGGATGTGCGCAGCAGCGCCTTGGTCGGGATGCAGCCCCAGTTGAGGCAGATGCCGCCCATATGCTCGCGCTCGACGACGGCGGTCTTGAGACCGAGCTGGGCAGCCCGGATGGCAGCGACGTATCCGCCCGGTCCACCACCGACGACGATGAGGTCGAAGTTCGTTTCGGCCACGGCTTGCTCCTAGGCCAGCATCGCGGCCGGCTGCTCGATATAGGCACGCAGCGTCTGGAGATACTGTGCTCCCATCGCGCCATCGACGACGCGATGATCGACCGCCAGCGTGCAGTTCATCATGTTGCGCACAACCATCTGGCCCTTGCGCACCACCACCCGCTCCTCGCCCACGCCGACGGCCAGGATCATGGCCTGTGGCGGGTTGATGATGGCGGCAAAGTCCTTCACGCCGAACATGCCGAGGTTGGAAATGGTGAAGCCACCGCCCTGGAATTCCTCGAGCTTCAGCTTGCCGACCTTGGCCCGGGCCGCGAGGTCCTTCATCTCCGTCGAGATCTGGGCCAGGCCTTTCATGTCGGCATGGCGCACGATCGGCGTGATGAGACCGCGATCGGTAGCGACGGCGACCGAAACATCGACCGCCCCGTATTGGATCATCTCGTCCTCGGTCCACGAGGCATTGCATTCCGGATGGTCGCGCAATGCCTTGGCGCAGGCCTTGATGATCATGTCGTTGACCGAGACCTTGGCGCCTTGCTTGCGGACCACGTCGTTGATCGCCTGGCGCGCGGCCAGCAGGGCATCGATCTCGAATTCACCCGTCAGGTAGAAATGCGGCACTTGCTGCTTGGACTCGAGCATGCGCCGCGCGATCACCTTGCGGATGGACGTATGCGGAATACGCTGATCGCCCGGCGCCGCCATGATCGGCTGCGGCGTGAAGGACGGCGCGGCCTTCGGCGCCGGCGCGGCAGCGGGCGCCGCCCCCGGCCTGGCCTGCTCGACGTCGGCCTTGACGATGCGCCCACCGGGGCCGCTGCCCTTGATCCGGGAAAGGTCGAGCCCCTTGTCCGCGGCAATCCGCTTGGCAAGAGGCGAGGCGAAGACGCGAGCGCCCGAAGGCGTCGGCGCCGGGGCTGCTGCGGGCGAGGCAGCAGGAGCAGCCGCCTTGAGTGCTGGAGCTGATGCGACTGGCGCAGGTGCCGACGCAGGGGCGGCCGCTGCGGAAGCGGCCGGCGCACCAGCCGGCACGGATTTTTCACCCTCTTCCAGGAGGACCGCGATGACAGCGTTCACTTTCACGCCTTCGGTACCTTCGGGCACGACGAGCTGGCCGATCCGGCCTTCGTCGACCGCCTCGACTTCCATCGTCGCCTTGTCGGTCTCGATCTCGCACATCACCTGACCAGCCTTGACCGTGTCACCCACCTTCACGTGCCACTTGGCGAGCTTGCCCTCCGTCATCGTCGGCGACAGTGCGGGCATCAGGATATTGATGGCCATGGACCTACCCTCCCCGCGTCAGCGATTGCAGACCGCGTGCGCGGCCTCGACGATGGCGCTCGATTGCGGCAGGGCCATCTTCTCGAGGTTGGCGGCATAGGGTAACGGCACATCGAGACCGGCGACGCGCTTCACCGGCGCGTCGAGCCAGTCGAAGGCATGCTCCATCATCAAAGCCGAGAGTTCCGACCCGATACCAGCGAACGGCCAGCCTTCTTCAACCGACACGAGCCGGTTCGTCTTCTTCACCGAATTGACGATGGTCTCGGTGTCGAACGGACGCAGGCTGCGCAGATTGATGACCTCGGCGTCGATGCCCTGCTTGGCGAGTTCTTCGGCTGCCTGCAGGGCTTTGCCCACCATGATCGAGAAAGCGACGATGGTGACGTCCTTGCCCTGCCGCTCGATCTTGGCCTTGCCGATCGGCAGGATGAAGTCGGGATCCTCCGGCACGTCGAAGGACTGGCCATAGAGCATCTCGTTCTCGAGGAAGATCACCGGATTGGGATCGCGGATGGCAGCCTTGAGCAGGCCCTTGGCATCGGCGGCACTCCATGGCGCCAGCACGCGCAGGCCGGGAACGTGGGCATACCAGCTCGCATAGCACTGTGAATGTTGCGCGCCGACGCGCGAAGCGGCGCCGTTGGGGCCGCGGAAGACGATCGGGCACGTCATCTGGCCACCCGACATGTAGTGCGTCTTGGCGGCTGAATTGATGATCTGGTCCATCGCCTGCATGGCGAAGTTGAAGGTCATGAACTCGACGATCGGCTTCAGGCCGCCGAAGGCGGCGCCAACACCCAGTCCGGCGAAGCCATGCTCGGTGATCGGCGTATCGATCACGCGCTTTTCGCCGAATTCCTCGAGCAGGCCCTGGCTCACTTTGTAGGCGCCGTGATACTGGGCGACTTCCTCGCCCATCAGGAAGATGTTGCCGTCCTTGCGCATCTCCTCGGCCATGGCATCGCGTAGCGCCTCGCGCACCGTCATGTGAACGGTCTTGCCGCTCCACTCCGGCTCGGACGCTATCGGTGCAGGGGTCGGGGCAGCGACGCTTAGAGCCGGCGGTGCCTCGCTGCGCGGCGGCGCGGCGGGCGCGGCCGGGGCGGCAGCCGCCGGGGCAGCCTTGGCCGAGTCGGCGACGCTCTCACCTTCAGCCGCCAGGACGCAGATTGGCGTGTTGACCGCGACGCCTTCCGTGCCTTCGGCCACCAGCAGCTGTGCCACCGTCCCCTCGTCCACAGCTTCGACTTCCATGGTGGCTTTGTCGGTCTCGATCTCGCAGATCACCTGACCGGATTTGACGACGTCGCCCACCTTCACATGCCATTTGGCGAGCTTGCCCTCTGTCATCGTCGGAGACAGGGCGGGCATCAGAACCGAAATCGACATGGGATCAGGCTCCGATAAGGATATCGGTCCAGAGTTCCGACGGATCGGGCTCGGGACTGTGCTGTGCGAATTCAGCGGCATCGTTCACGATCTTGCGGATCTCCGCATCTACCGCCTTGAGTGCCGCCTCGTCGGTAAGTCCGGCATCGAGCAGGCGCTTGCGCAGGTGGTCAATCGGATCGCGCTCGTTGCGGTACTTGTCGACTTCTTCCTTGGTCCGGTACTTGGCCGGATCGCTCATGGAATGGCCGCGGTAGCGATAGGTCTGCATTTCGAGGATGTACGGCCCCGCACCGCTGCGGGCATGGTCGACGGCCTTTTCGCCGGCCGTCCGCACCGCCAGCACGTCCATTCCGTCGACCCGCTCACCCGGGATGCCGAAGGCCTCGCCATGCCGGTAGAGCTCGGTGGTGGCCGATGCACGCTCGACGGAGGTGCCCATCCCGTAGCGATTGTTTTCGATGATGTAGATGACGGGGAGCTTCCAGAGCGCCGCCATGTTCATGGCTTCGTAGACCTGGCCCTGATTGGCGCTGCCGTCGCCGAAATAGGTCAGCGAGACGTTCTTGCCGCCGTGATATTTGTGCGCGAACGCGAGACCGGTGCCGATCGGCACCTGGGCCCCGACGATGCCATGGCCGCCGTAGAAATGCTTGTCGCGGCTGAACATGTGCATCGAGCCGCCTTTCCCCTTGGAATAGCCGCCGCTGCGGCCGGTCAACTCGGCCATTACACCCTTGGGATCCATGCCGCAGGCCAGCATGTGACCGTGATCTCTATACGAGGTGATCACGGCATCCTCGTCGCCGATGGTCGACTGCATGCCGACAACGACCGCTTCCTGGCCAATGTAGAGATGGCAGAAGCCGCCGATCAGGCCCATGCCGTAAAGTTGCCCCGCGCGCTCCTCGAAGCGGCGAATCAGCAGCATGCTTCGGTAGAAAGACTTGAGGTCCTCGGCGCTCACGCTGTTGTCGCCAGGCCCGGATGATTTGGGGGACGACTTCGATTTAGCGGGAAGAGATTCGACCTTCGGCTTCACGGCCGGCTTCGCCATAGCATTCCCCTCGATAGCCCCGCTGCAGCTTATAGCATCGCTCGTGCCGATGTGGTTGATCTGGAAGGAAAAAACCAGAATGCCCCCGAGTGCGGCGCAGCATTTGAGCGATTGTTTGCAAATGGACCGACGCGCCGGACAGTTTCTTTCGGCCGACCGCTTTGCGGTCTTTCTTCAACGCGTCGGCGTGAAGATGATCGTGTCGTCCTTGCGCGCAAAATTCAGCAGAACGCGTGCCCGCTCGTCGAGCATGTCCGGATCGAGACTGTGATTGCGCAACGCTGCCACGCGGCGCTCCCAGATCTTTCGCGTCGTCTCCGCCTCGGCGAGATTTTGCTCGGCGACCAGGACCTCACGTTGGAGGTTCACCATGGCCAGCAGTCCGCGATCGCCATTCACGAGGTGATAGCCGAAATAGCCGAACACCGTGGCGAAGATCACGGGGGCCAAAATCTGTCGTGGTCTCAACAACATATGCTGTATTCCCGAACCGATAAGGCAACATATGGTGTCGAAAATCAAGGTTTTTCGGCCAATCCGATCCGGACCCGCCTGTTGTGGCGTCCCTTGTTCTCGATTTTGAGGATGCGGACCGGCACCGAAGCGCCGGTCGAGGCGAGGTGCGTCCCGCCGCAGGCCTGACGGTCGAGGCCGACAATCTCGACGATGCGGATCGTGCCATCGGGCGTGGGCGGCGGCGCCACCGATCGACTGCGGATCAACCCATGCTCGGCCTGCGCCTCGTCCATCGGCACGTAAGCGAAATTGAGCGCGATGTCCTGGCGGATCAGATCGTTGATCGGCCCTTCGAGTGCGCGCAGGCGGTCATTGTCCGCGCCAGGCAGGTCAAAGTCCATGCGCGCCGTACCGTCATCGGCCATCTGCACGCCAGTGACGAGCGCGCCGTCGAAGCTCTGGAACACGAGCGCGTTCAGGATATGCGTATCGGTATGGAGCTGGCGCATCCTGCGCCGGAAATCCGGATCGACCTTTGCCTCGACACGGACGGCGAGTTCAGCCTGGGTGTCGAGCAGATGCCATAGTCTTCCAGCCAGGACTTCGAACCCGACGACCTTCGCCTCGCCACCGCTCCAACCGAGGGTGCCGCGATCGGCAAGCTGGCCGCCACCGCCGGGATAGAACGGCGACTGGGCAAGCACGACCTTGCCAGGTTTGGCATCGACGATCTCGGTCTCGACGACGAGGGTGTCAGGCTGTTCGTGACAAAAGAGGTGCATGAGTCCCCTTACGACCAGCAGCAGCCCGACGTATTGGTCAAAATTGCTAGGCTGCGGCGGCGCGCGCGAACTGCAACGGCGTGATGCCGTAGCAGCGCTTGAAGTGCTTGTTGAGCGCGCTCTGGTCGTAGAAGCCGACCGCCGTCGCCACCTCGGCCGGCGCCGCGGCGCGCCGCAGATGCCGGCAGGCAGCGCCCAGCCTGACTTGCGTCAGAAAGGCATGCGGCGTGAGGCCGATCGTCCGCTTGAATAGACCAATGAGCTGGAACGTCGTGAGGCCGACACCCGCGGCCAAATCCTCCAGCCGGAGGTCGGAGTCGTATTCAGCCTCCATGCGTGCTTTCACCCGCCCGACCAACACGCTGTCGCGGGGTGCCGCCTTGATGCCGATGCGGCCACTGCCATGCCGCTGAAACAGAATGCCGAACGATCCGATCAACAACTCGCGGCCGCGGAAGATATCCCGCCCCTCCTCGATCGCGCGATGCATGGCAAGAAAGCCCTGGATGAGATCAGGGTCACCGAACAGGTTGCGTGTGAAATAGGGCACGGCGTCGATGCCTAGTCCGTCGGCCACGTCGTCAAGGGCGTCCTGGGTAAGGTACATGGCGCGGTACTGCCAGCGCTCGCTCCACCCCATCCAGCCGGCGTGCGGTTCGGCAGGATTGAAGACGAACATGGTCGACGCCTGGGCGTCCTGGACCTCGCCACGGCTCTTCACCACCGAACCACCGCACTCCGTCACCGCCACGACCAGGGCATCATGCGTGTGGGGCGGATATTCATGGGTGGTGAAGTCGGCACAGAGCAGGCTGAGGCCGGAGAGATGCCGGTCCCACCAATACTGGGTCGAGTTGCGAGGGTCGATGCGTGCCACGCCCGACTCAACCGCCCGCAGCCATCAGTGTCAACGCACGGCAAGGTCCGCAATTTTGACCAATACCGATGCCGGCCCATGCGCAGAGTCTGGCAATGCTCACCGAAAGCCAAAGACAGGTTCGCGACATGGTTCGCCAATTCGCCCAGCGCGAACTGGCGCCGACGGCGGCCGAGCGCGACACCGCGCCGCGTTTCCCTCGTGAAGCCTTCGACAAGATGGGTGAACTCGGGATGATGGGCATGACCGTGCCGTCGGAATTCGGCGGCGCCGGCACCGACTATGTTTCCTATGCGCTCGCGATCATGGAGATCGCCGCAGCCGACGGCGCGACATCAACTTCGTTCCAGGTCCACAACTCGCTGGTCTGCCTCGGTGTCCTGAAACATGGAACGCCAGCGCAGAAGGAACTGTTTCTGCGTCCCCTTGCCCAGGGTCTTCAGCTCGGCGCCTTCTGTCTCACCGAACCCGGTGCCGGATCGGACGCCGCGGCAATCACGACCCGTGCGCGGAAAGTCGGCAACAAGTTCGTGCTGAATGGCGCCAAGCAGTTCATCACCTCCGGCCAGAGCGCCGACATCGCCATCGTCTTTGCCGTGACCGACCCCGCCGCGGGCAAGAACGGCATCTCGGCCTTCATCGTCCCGACCCGGACACAAGGCTATCGAGTGGTGCGGGTCGAACGCACGATGGGGCAGCGTTCGTCGGATCATTGCCAGATCGCCTTCGAAGATTGCGAGGTCCTCCCGCAGCAGATGCTCGGCGAGGAAGGCGAGGGTTTGAAGATCGCGCTGGGTAATCTCGAGGGCGGCCGGATCGGGGTTGCCGCGCAGGCCGTCGGCATGGCGCGCTCGGCCTACGATGCCGCCCTGTCCTACGCAAAGGAACGTCAGACCTTCGGCAAGCCGATCATCGAGCATCAGGCGATCGCCTTCCGCTTGGCCGACATGGCGACTTCCCTGCAAGCCGCCGAGCTAATGGTTCTGCACGTCGCGCGCCTGCGCGATGCCGGACAGCCCTGCCTCAAGGAAGCATCGATGGCCAAGCTGTTCGCGTCGGAGATGGCCGAAGAAGTGTGCTCAAGCGCCATCCAGATCCATGGCGGCTACGGCTACCTCAACGACTTTCCGGTCGAGCGCATCTATCGCGACGCACGCGTCTGCATGATCTACGAAGGGACTTCCGAGATCCAGCGCCTGGTGATCGCCCGGCAGCTTGCCGGCGAGCCGCACTTCCGGGGAGTGACCTGACATGATCGCACGACTCTGGCGCGGCCGCGCCGAAGGCGCCAACGCCGCGGCCTATCACCGTCACTTCACCGAAACCGTCACACCAGAGCTGAAAGCGCTGGCCGGTCACCAGGGCGCTTGGCTCTTGCGTCGGGAAGTCGAGGGGCAAACCGAATTCCTGGCGGTCACCCTTTGGGAGTCGCTCGACGCCATCCGGGCCTTTGCCGGTGACGCCGTCGAGACGGCAATCGTCGAGCCGCAGGCACGGGCCGTCCTGTCGAGCTTCGACGGCTTCGCCCACCACTACGAAGTGGTGGGCAAAGGCTAGCCCCCGCGCAGAATAGAAGTGCCGGCGTAGCGCGCCTGGGTGCCGAGCTGCTCTTCAATGCGCAGGAGCTGGTTGTACTTGGCGAGGCGATCGGAGCGCGACAGCGACCCGGTCTTGATCTGGCCGCAGTTGGTCGCGACCGCGAGGTCGGCGATGGTGGCGTCCTCGGTTTCGCCCGAACGGTGCGACATCACGGCGCCGTAGTTGGCGTTTCGGGCCATCGACACGGCTTCCATGGTCTCAGTCAGCGTGCCGATCTGGTTGACCTTGATCAGGATCGCGTTGGCGAGGCCGCCCTTGATGCCGTCGGCCAGGCGCTTGGCATTGGTCACGAACAGGTCATCGCCCACGAGTTGGATCTTCTTGCCGAGCTTGTCGGTGATCGCCTTCCAGCCGGCCATGTCGTCTTCGGCCATGCCGTCCTCGATCGACACGATCGGGTAGCGCTTCACAAGATCGGCGTAGTACTCGACCATGCCGCCGGCATCGAGCGACTTGCCCTCGCCTTCCAGCTCGTACTTGCCCTTCTTGAAGAATTCGGTCGAGGCCGGATCGAGGGCCAGCATGACATCCTCGCCTGGCTTGTAGCCGGCTTTCTCGATCGCCTTCATGATGAAGGCCAGCGCCTCGTCGGCGGTCGCCAGGTTGGGTGCGAAGCCGCCTTCATCGCCGACATTGGTGTTATGCCCGGCGTCCTTGAGCTGGCCACGCAGGGCATGGAAAACCTCGGAGCCCATGCGCAAGGCCTCGGCGAAACGCGTCGCCTTCACCGGCATGATCATGAATTCCTGGATGTCGATCGGATTGTCGGCATGGGCGCCGCCGTTGATG
>JAQSDW010000221.1 GCA_029946105.1 Reyranella sp.
CGCCTGCGGTGCAGTGGGTGATCTGCGGCGGAGGTGCGCACAATCCGACGCTGCTGCGGGCGATCACGATGGAAACGCGCGGCAAAGTCGTGACCGGAACCGATCTCGGGTGGGACGGCGATGCACTGGAGGCGCAAGCGTTCGGCTTTCTCGCCGTGCGCTCCCTGCGCGGGCTGCCGCTCACCTTTCCGGCGACGACGGGAGCGCCCGGGCCAATGACCGGCGGGCGGCTCCACCAGCCCTAAATCAGGGTTCCTTGTTGCTCGTCGCGCGGCCCGGCGGATTGATCAGGCTCTTGGCTACGTACCTGTCGACATCGACCGCGAGCTTGTCGAGGGAGTCGTGGAAGAAGTGATTGGCACCCTTCACCGTCCGCGACTCGACGGTGATGCCCTTCTGGAGCGACAGCCTCGCCACCAGCTTCTGGATGTCGGCTTGGGGCACGACTTCGTCCTTCTCTGCGCCCACGATCAACCCGGAGGCGGGGCAGGGAGCAAGGAAGGTAAAGTCGTAGGAGTTGGCCGGCGGCGCCACGGAGACGAAGCAATCGATCTCGGGGCGGCGCATCAGGAGTTGCATGCCGATCCAGGCGCCGAACGAGTAGCCCGCGATCCAGCACGACTTGGCGTCGGCGTTCATGCTCTGCAGCCAGTCGAGGGCGGCGGCGGCGTCGCTCAGCTCGCCCATGCCGTTGTCGAAGCGGCCCTGGCTGCGGCCGACACCACGGGTATTGAACCTCAGGACTGAAAAACCGCGGTTCACGAAGACGTGGAACAGCGAAAACACGACCTTGTGGTTCATCGTCCCGCCGTATTGCGGGTGGGGATGCAGGATCAATGCAATCGGGGCGTGCTCTTCCTTGCTCTGGTGATAGCGGCCCTCAAGGCGACCCTCGGGGCCGGTAAACATCACGTCAGGCATTGAGGCTCCGGTCCTTCACCCATTTGGGCCGTCGTCGGCGCCGAAAGGTGCACTGAATTGGGGGAATCTTGATACTTGACCAAACTACTCGGGTTTACTAAGTCCTACCCTACGAGTTGGTTTTTCCCCAGATCCCATATCGGGGCTTGGAATATCTTAGTAATGCCTTGGTTTTCAAGACATTTAGGCATTCGCTAACGACGGCCGGCAGGTGCCGGCACGAGGAGGATGCTGTGAAGCTCAGCACCAAAGGACGTTACGCCGTCATGGCGATGGTTGATTTGGCCCGTCATGCGCAGGCCAAACCCGTTTCATTGTCGGATATCGCGGCCCGACAGGAAATCTCTTTGTCATATCTGGAACAGCTCTTTGCCCGGCTGCGGCGTGCCGGCCTGGTGAAGAGCGTGCGTGGTCCGGGCGGCGGCTATCGCCTCGCCCACGGCTCCGCCGAAACCCGGGTGTCGGAGATCATCCTGGCCGTCGACGAGCCCATCAGCGCCACGCGCTGCACCGAAATGGGGGAGACCGGCTGCCGGGCCGACCGGAGCAAGTGCCTCACCCACGACCTGTGGGAAGAGCTCGGTAACCAGATCCACGCCTTCCTGAGTTCAGTAACGCTGCTGGACGTCCTGGAGCGGCGGCTCGTGTCGCGCATCACGGAAGCTCCGGCAGCACCGGTCAAATCGGACTCTATGGCCGCCGCCAGCTAGCAAGGCCCGCTCGATGCCTGCCACCCATACCTATCTGGATCACAATGCCACCAGCCCGCTTCGGCCGGCGGCGTTCGACGCCATGGTAGGAGCGTTGCAGGCGGGCGGAAATCCATCGTCGGTGCATCGTGCCGGCCGCGGCGCACGGGCGATCGTCGACCATGCGCGTCGCCAGGTGGCTGCTCTGGTAGGTGCTTTGCCGGCCGAGGTCGTGTTCACGTCGGGCGGCACCGAGGCCAACAACTCGGCTCTCTCCGGTGCGGGCCGCAGGCGTGTCCTGGTGTCGGCCGTCGAGCACGACAGCGTGTTGAAGGCTGCCAACGGCATGGAAATCGTGCCGGTCCAAGGCAACGGCGTCATCGACCTTGGCGTTCTGCAAGAGAGCCTGGCGGCATCGCCTGAGCCGGCACTGGTGTCGGTAATGTTCGCCAACAACGAAACCGGCGTGTTGCAGCCGATCGCCGATGTCGTGCGGGTGGCGCGTGCCACCGGCGCGCTGGTGCATTGCGACGCCGTCCAGGGCGCAGGGAAGGTGTCCGTCGATTTGCACGGCCTCGGCGTCGATTATCTCAGCCTTTCGGCCCACAAATTTGGTGGCCCGGCCGGAGTGGGCGCACTGATCGTGCGTAGCGGCGCGCCCTTCCTGCCGGACCGTCTCGGAGGCGGGCAGGAAACCAATCGCCGCGCCGGTACCGAAAATGTGGCAGGCATTGCTGGCTTCGGTGCAGCGGCCGCGGCGGTAGGGAACGGCCTGGCGACCCGCGAATGGCGCGACCGGTTGGAGGCGCGGCTGCTCGAGATTGCGCCGGCAGCTCGCATCCATGGGGCGTCGGCCGATCGGTTGCCCAACACGACCTGCATTTCCATGCCGGGTGTCGGGGCGGAGACCCAGGTCATGGCGCTCGACCTGGCTGGTATCTGCGTTTCGGCCGGAGCGGCCTGTTCCTCGGGCAAGGTGACGCGCTCGGCGGTGCTTCTGGCCATGGGCGTGGAACCTGGCGAAGCCGAGACGGCTCTCAGAATAAGTTTCGGCTGGAACAGCTCTTTCGACGATATTGAACGCTTGATCGCCGAGTGGCGGGACTTATATATCCGAGTAGGACACTCGGATATAGATCACGCCCGGGCGGCCTAGGATTTTCAAGGGGTTAGCATGAACGCCATTGCCCAGATCCGGCGCAACGACCAGCCGATCTACCTCGATTACCAGGCGACGACGCCGATGGACCCGCGCGTCCTGGAAGCGATGATGCCTTACTTCACCTACAAGTTCGGCAATCCGGGCTCGCGCAGCCATTCCTACGGCTGGGAAGCCGAGGAAGGCGTCGAGAAGGCGCGAGGCCAGGTCGCGAAGCTGATCGGCGCCGACGAAAAGGAAGTGATCTTCACGTCAGGCGCCACCGAATCGAACAACCTCGCGATCAAGGGCGTCGCCGAGTTCTACAAGGACCGGCGCAACCACATCGTCACCACCGTGACCGAGCACAAGTGCGTCCTCGATACCTGCCGCCATCTCGAACAGCAGGGCTTCGACGTCACCTATCTCCCGGTGCAGCAGAACGGCTTGGTTGATCTCGAGGTCCTGCGCGCGGCGGTCACCGACAAAACTGTCTTGGTCTCGATCATGGCTGTGAACAATGAGATCGGCGTTATCCAGCCGCTGGCCGAGATCGGCAAGATCTGCCGCGAGAAGGGCGCCTTCTTCCATACCGACGCGGCGCAGGCCGCTGGCAAGATCGCGCTCGACGTCGAGGCGATGCACATCGACCTGATGAGCATCTCGGGTCACAAAATCTACGGGCCCAAGGGCATCGGTGCGCTCTACGTCCGACGCAAGCCGCGGGTGCGGCTGGTCGCCATGATCGTGGGCGGCGGCCAGGAGCGCGGCTTCCGCTCCGGTACGCTGCCGACGCCGCTCTGCGTTGGTCTCGGCGAAGCGGCCGAGATCTGCCTGAAGGAAATGGATGGCGAGGCCAAGCGTCTCACCAAGCTGCGCGATCGCATGCTGAAGGGGCTGAACGCCAAGCTGCCGGAGATCTACGTCAACGGCGATCTGGACCAACGCATTCCCGGCAATCTCAACATCAGCTTTGCCCACGTCGAGGGCGAGTCGCTGATGATGGGGATCAAGGGCCTGTCGGTGTCGTCCGGCTCGGCTTGCACCTCGGCCTCGCTGGAGCCCAGCTACGTGCTGCGCGCCCTCGGCGTCGAGGAGGAAATGGCGCATACATCGCTGCGTATCGGGCTCGGCCGCTTCACGACCGAGCATGAAGTCGATACGGCCGTCGAGGAACTGGCGCACCACGTCACCAAGCTGCGCGAAATGAGCCCGCTCTGGGAAATGTCCCAGGAGGGAATCGATATCAAGTCCATCGAATGGGCCGCCCACTAAACTTCCCACTGGGCCCATCGAGGATTTGAAGGAAGATTTGAGGAGAGTGTCATGGCCTACAGCGAAAAGCTTCTCGACCACTACGAGAACCCCCGCAACATCGGCTCGCTCGACAAGAATGCCGAGGATGTCGGCACCGGTCTGGTCGGCGCCCCGGCCTGTGGCGACGTCATGAAGCTGCAGATCAGGGTCGGCGCCGATGGGCTGATCGAGGACGCCAAGTTCAAGACCTTCGGCTGCGGCTCGGCGATCGCTTCGAGCTCGCTGGTCACCGAGTGGGTCAAGGGCAAGACGATCGACGAGGCCGAGACGATCAAGAACACCGACATCGCGCGCCACCTGGCGCTGCCGCCGGTGAAGATCCATTGCTCGGTGCTGGCCGAGGACGCGATCAAGGCGGCGATCGCCGACTATCGCGCCAAGGCGTCGAAGAAGGACGAAACCCAGGAAGCCGCCGAGTAGGCAGCCGAGTAGATTTCGGAGCAGAGCGTCATGAGCACGACCACCGAGACGTCCCAACCCGCCGCCGTGGCGACACCGGCTGCCGCACCCGCCGCTACGCCGCGCGTTCGCCGGCCGCGACCGCAGGTGATGTCGGTGACGCCGGCCGCAGCCGAGCGCGTCAAGGCGCTGATCGATGGCCGCGAAAAGGCGACGGTCGGCATCCGCATCGGCGTGCGCAGCAAAGGCTGCTCGGGCATGAGCTACACGCTCGAATTCGCCGAGGCCCAGCAGCCGATGGACGAGGTCGTGGAAACGGCCGGCGTGAAACTCCTGATCGATCCCAAGGCGTCGCTGTTCCTCATCGGCACGCAGATGGACTATGTCGAGGAGAAGCTGAAGTCGGGTTTCGTGTTCAACAATCCGAACGAGAAGGGCCGCTGCGGCTGCGGCGAATCCTTCCACGTCTGAAGAACTGTCATGGATCATTTCGCGCGGCTGGGATTGCCGGCGGCGCTCGAACTGGATGGTGCCGCTCTCGACCGGGCCTATTTTGCCGCTCAGCGCCAATGGCATCCCGACCGTTTCGTTGGCAAGCCGCCAGAAGATCGGGCGCGCGCTTCGACCGAAGCGGCCGGCCTCAACGATGCCTATCGCACCCTGAAGGATCCGCTGTCGCGCGCCGTCTATCTTGCCGGCCTGAACGGCATCGATCTGCCGGGCGATGGCAAGACCATCGATGATCCCGACCTCCTCATGGAGGCGATGGAGACCCGGGAAGAACTGCACGAGGCGGCAACGGCTGACGCGGTCGATGTGTTGGCGGCACGTTCCCGCGACGAGATGACCAAGGCCCTGGCGGGGCTCGGTACTTTGTTCTTGCGCCACGACAAGGCCGCTATCAGAAAGGCGCTCCTTCGCCTGCGCTACCTCGACAAGTTTGCCGAGGAGGCGCGTGCCAGGCGCACGAATCTTCACCGAGAGAAGGCATGAGTCTGCTGGAGATCCACGAGCCGGGCGAAACGCCGTTGCCGCATGCTGGCGAGGCCTCGCTGGCGGTCGGCATCGATCTCGGCACGACCAATTCGGTGGTGGCGATCGCGCGTGAGGGCGTGCCGGCCGCGCTGCACGACGACAGCGGCAAATCGCTGGTGCCCTCGATCGTGGCATATCCTGACGCCGGAGGCGTTCTGGTGGGTGAGGAGGCGCGTCTCCTGATGGCGCGCGAGCCGCGCAATACAGTGGCCTCGATCAAGCGTCTGATGGGACGCGGCGCCGCCGATCTTCATGCCGTGGCGGGCGTTCTTCCCTACGAGATCGAGCCGGGCAGCGGCCAGACCGACATGGTGAAACTGCGGATCGGCGGCAAGGCGCGTTCGCCGGTCGAGATCTCGGCCGAAATCCTG
Source organism: Reyranella sp. (assembly GCA_029946105.1). GTDB lineage: Bacteria > Pseudomonadota > Alphaproteobacteria > Reyranellales > Reyranellaceae > Reyranella. The sequence continues at coordinate 5,871 of JAQSDW010000221.1, forward strand.
AAGGCGTTGCGGGCGCGGGCGGAAGCGGCGTTGGACAAGCCGATCGAGCGCGCCGTCATCACGGTGCCGGCCTATTTCGACGATGCCGCCCGCACTGCCACGCGCGATGCCGCGCGCGTGGCAGGCCTCGAAGTGCTGCGGCTGGTCAACGAACCAACCGCGGCCGCGCTGGCGTACGGCCTCGACAAGGGATCGGAGGGCCTCTACGCGGTCTACGACTTGGGCGGCGGCACCTTCGACTTCTCCCTGCTGCGGCTGGAGAAGGGCGTGTTCCAGGTGCTGGCGACCGGCGGCGATGCAGCCCTTGGCGGCGACGATTTCGACCGCGCCATCGCCGAGCGCATGCTGGCGGAGCGCAAGAAGGATGGTGTCGCCGATCAAGTGGACGAAGCGGCAGTGAAGACCGTGCTGGCACTTGCCCGGCAGATCAAGGAACAGCTCTCGGGACGCGACCAAGCATCGGGACGCCTCGAGCTCGCGGGCATTCCCTCGTTCCATGCATTGGGTCGCGCCGACTTCGAGGCGATGATCGCCAAGGATATTTCACGCACCCTCGACATCGCCGGCAACGTGCTGGCCGATGCCGGGATGACGGCGTCCGACGTGCAGGGCGTGGTGCTGGTCGGCGGCTCGACCCGTCTGCCGCTGGTGCGGTCGGCAGTGGCCGGCATGATCGGCAAGCCGGCGCTGACGGACATCGACCCGGACGAGGTGGTGGCGCTGGGCGCGGCACTGCAGGCCGAGGCACTGACCGGCGGCGGCGATACGCTGCTGCTCGACATCACGCCGCTATCGCTCGGTCTCGAGACCATGGGCGGCATCGTCGAGAAGGTCGTGCCGCGCAACACGCCGATCCCGGTGCAGCTCGCGCAGGAATTCACCACCTACCATGACGGCCAGACCGCCATGGCGATCCATGTCGTGCAGGGTGAGCGCGAGATGGTGGCCGACTGCCGCAGCCTCGCGCGCTTCGAGCTGTCCGGCATCCCGCCAATGACGGCAGGCGCCGCACGCATTCGTGTCTCCTTCGCCGTCGATGCCGACGGTCTGCTCGCGGTCTCGGCCGAGGAACGCACGACCGGTGTGGCGCAGCGCATCGAGGTCAAGCCGTCCTATGGGCTCAGCCACGACGACATGGCCGACATGCTCTATGACAGCCTGGATAATGCCGAGGCCGACGTGACGCAGCGCTTGCTGGTCGAGGCGCGCGTTGAAGCCAGGCGAAATCTTCTGGCGCTGGAGGCAGCACTCGCCAAGGACGGCAGCCTACTTGGCGCCGACGAGCGGGTGGCCCTCGATGCCGCACGTGCGCACCTCGAGGCCGCCATCGCCGGCGAGGATCGCGACGCTATCAATGCCGCCGCCGAGGCGCTGGAAAATCTGTCCAAGCCCTTCGCCGAGCGGCGTATGGACCGCGGCATCCGCGAGGCGCTGGCGGGTCTGTCGGTCGGCGAGCTGGAAAGCAGGGTCGGCGAGTAGCTGGAGCAATCGATGCCGAAATTGACGTTCATCCTCAAAGACGGATCGCGCAAGGAAGTCGATGCGCCGCTCGGTCTGTCGGTGCTGGAAATCGCCCACCGCAATCACATCGACATCGAGGGCGCCTGCGAAGGCTCGCTCGCCTGCTCGACCTGCCATGTGGTCGTCGAGAAGGAATGGTTCGACAAGCTCGCGCCAGCCAGCGAGGACGAGGAGGACATGCTCGATCTCGCCTTCGGCCTCACCCACACCTCGCGCCTGGGCTGTCAGATCCTGATGAGCGAAGCGCTCGACGGGCTGGTGGTGCGCCTGCCGGCGGCGACCCGCAACATGATGGTCGACAAGTAGGAGAGGCCACAAATAGGAGAGCTAATGGCACTCAAGCTGCGCTGGACCGACGTTCACGATATCGCGATAAAGCTCGAGGAACGCCACCCCGACATCGACAACGTCAACTTGCGGTTTACCGACCTGCATCGCTGGGTGATGGAATTGCCTGGTTTTGACGACGATCCCAAGCGCTCCAACGAGAAGATCCTGGAAGCCATCCAGGCCGCCTGGATCGAGGAACGCGACTAGCCGCGCGCCGTAATTTGGCCGAAAATACGTGGGAATTGGTACCCGTCAGGAGGCCGTCATGATCGCCAATTGGGTCCGCCTATCGCTGCTGCCACTCTTGCTGGCAGGCGGACTGGCCGCATGCGACTCCGGGGGCGTGCAGCCTGGCATCGTCAATACATCGGCCGCGGGGCCGACCATGTCCAATGGCGGCAATGTCATTCCGGGCGGCAACGGCCGTGTGGTCTCGATACGTGAAGTGGCCGTCAAGGGCGCTGGCGGCGGCGGCTCGGGGCAGGGCGCCCTGATGGGCGGCCTGCTCGGTGCGGCGGGCGGTGCCGCGATCGGCGGCGCGACCAGCCGGTCGGTCGGTGGTGGCCTGGTCGGTGCTTTGCTGGGTGCCGTGGGCGGCGCGATCGCCGGCAGCATTGCCGACGGCCAGCAAGGCAGCGGTCGCGGTATCGAGGTGGTGGTGCAGCGTGACGACGGGCAGAAGATGACCGTGGCGCAGAAAGACGACGGCGACGTGCAACTTGGCGACCGGGTCATGGTTGTCCAAGACCGGCAAGGTGTCGCCAAGGTTGTTCGCGACACCTCGCGCGGGCCGGACACAGTCACGAATTGAACTGGCACAAACTGAAGGGCACCAAATCAATGGTCGGCAAGTCGCTTTTCCATCTCCTGGCGTCGGCGGCACTTCTGGCCGGCGTTGCTGCGTGCGAAAGCGGCGGCGGCGTTCAGCCGGGTGTGGTCAACACGCAGTCGGCCAGCGGCCAGCGCGACGAGACAGGACGCGTGGTGGCCATTCGCGAAGTGCCGGTGCGCGGCAGCAGTGGCTCGGGGATGAATGATGGCACCCTGGTCGGCGGCGGCGTGGGCGCAGCCGGCGGTGCCGCCATCGGTGCTGCCACCACCAACTCCGTGGGCGGCGCGGTGGTCGGCGGTCTGTTGGGAGCGATCGGCGGCGCTATTGCCGGCACCGCCATCGACCGCAGTGGCACTCGGCGTGGCATCGAGGTGACCGTGCAGACGGATACCGGGGGACAGGTGAAGATCGCCCAGCCCGACGATGGCGATGTCCAGATGGGCGATCGCGTACAAGTCGTCTACGACCGCAACGGCGTCGCCAAGGCCGTCCGCGACTCCAACCCGCCCCGGGGCTGATATCCCGGTCAGCTGGCGGGATTGAGGGGCCGCGCCTATATAGGCCCCGTCATGGCCCGCAATTCACTCGATCTCGACAAGGCGCCCGGCGACACCCGCGTAGTGGTCGCGATGTCGGGCGGCGTCGATTCGTCGGTCACGGCGGCGTTGCTGAAGGAGCAGGGCTATGACGTCGTCGGCGTCACGCTGCAGCTCTATGACCACGGGGTCGCGGTCGGCAAGAAGGGCGCCTGCTGCGCCGGCCAGGACATCCAGGATGCCCGCCACGTCGCCGACCGCCTCGGCATCCCGCACTATGTCCTCGACTACGAAAGCCGCTTCCGCGCCGAAGTGATGGACTCCTTCGCCGACGCCTATGCGCGCGGCGAGACGCCGGTGCCTTGCATCGCCTGTAATCGCACGGTGAAGTTTCGCGACCTGCTCAGGACCGCACGCGACCTCGGCGCCGAGGCGCTGGCGACCGGCCACTATGTCCAGCGCGTCCTGGGTGAAGCAGGACCGGAGCTGCATCGCGGCGCCGATCCGGCGCGCGACCAGAGCTACTTCCTGTTCGGCACCACGCAGGTCCAGCTCGACTACCTGCGCTTTCCGCTCGGCCACCTTCCCAAGAGCGAGACGCGGGCGCTGGCCGAGCGCTTCGACTTGCCGGTGGCCGAGAAGCCCGACAGCCAGGATATCTGCTTCGTGCCCGGCGGCGATTATGCCGCTGTCGTGCAGAAGCTGCGGCCCGAGGCGGTCGAGCCTGGCGAGATCGTCGACTTGCAGGGCCGCGTGGTCGGCCGCCACGACGGCATCGTGCATTTTACGGTGGGCCAGCGTCGCGGCCTGGCATTGGGCGATCGCGACGGCACCGACAACGACCGGCTCTACGTCGTGCGCCTCGATCCCGAGGCGCGCCGCGTCGTCGTCGGCCCGCGGGCTGCGCTGGGTCGGACCGAGATTGCACTCCATGACTTGAACTGGATCGGCCCCGCGCTCGAGGGCCGTCTGCCGGTGCAGGTGCGGGTGCGCTCCAGCCAGACGCTGCGCCCAGCCGAGTTCGAGCTTTCAGGGGACGGCGCCGTCGTCCGTTTCACCGAGCCCGAGATCGGCGTTTCGCCCGGCCAGGCCTGCGTGGTCTATGATGCTGCGACCGGCAGCCGCGTCCTGGGTGGCGGCTTTATCCGAAGGTTCTCGTAGGGCCTGTCATCGCAGCGTCACGTGCCGTCCGGATAAAGCCGGCATGGCACATGAAACCTCCCAACGACTTCTCTCGCGGCGCGACCAGCTTCGTCTCGCGCTCCTCCTGACCCTGGCTCCCTCCGCCGTACTGGCGGAGCAGGGTGCGTATCCGTCCAAGCCGGTCAAGTTGATCATCCCCTATCCGCCGGGCGGCGGCACCGACATCACGGGCCGCGCGATGGCGCAAAAACTGTCGGAGCTGCTCGGCCAGTCGGTCGTCATCGAGAACAAGCCCGGCGCCACCGGCATGATCGGGGCGGCGAGCGTCGCGAAGAGCGCGCCGGACGGCTACACGGTCCTGTTCGGGGCCGCGAGCGAGATGGCGATCAACGCCAGCCTGTTCAAGAACATGACCTACGACCCGCGCACCGATTTCGAGCCGGTCAGTCTGATCGCGACCTTTCCCCTGGTGTTCGTGGCGCCGGCCGCGTCGTCGCAATCGCTGGTCGAGCTGATCGAGGCCGCGCGCGCCAAGCCCGACACGATCAGCTACGGCTCGATCGGCAGCGGTAGTCCGCAGCATCTGGCCGCCGAACTCCTGTCGAGCATGGCGAAGGCCAAGTTTCTCCACATACCCTACAAGGGCTCGGGCCCGCTGGTGCAGGACGCCGTGGGCGGCCATCTCAACATGGCGGTGAGCAGCGTGCCGCCGGCCGTGCCGCTCGTCAGGGCGGGCAAGCTGCGCGCGCTTGCCGTGACATCATCGGTGAGATCGGAAGCGCTGCCCGATGTGCCGACGATGGCCGAGCTCGATTTCGCCGGCTACGAATTCAACACCTGGGTGGGCGTTGCCGTTCCGAAGGGAACGCCAAAGGAGATCGTCGAGCGCCTGCGCGCAGGACTTTTAGGCGCATTGGCGGCCACCGACGTCCAGGCCGTGTTGCGCGATCAGGGGGCCGTGCCCGTGGGGTCGACCGCGGAGCAGTTTCGGCAATTCGTCCGCGAGGAAGTGGCGAAGAGCGACAGGATCGTCGCGGAAGCCGGTGTCCAGGCGGAATGACCATGTCCTCGGGCTCGACATCGCCTATCATGGCGGCATGACCTCATCTCGCCACCGCCGGGCGATCCTGATCGTCTGCGATGGACTCGGCGCCGAATGGATCAGTGAAGCGCATACGCCCACGCTCAAGGCCCTGCAGGCCGCGCATCGCCGCGCGACCGATCACAGGGCAGTCTTCCCCTCGGTGACGCGCGTCTCCGCGGCCTCGATCGCGACCGGCTGCTTTCCGGGCCGGCATGGGCTCGAGGGCAACCAGATGGCGCTCCTCGAAGACGGCCGCCTCATGGTGCACAACGTCGGCGCGCCCTCTTTTCGGCAGACCATGCGGCGCGTCACGGGCAAGACGCTGCGTGTGCCGACAATGGCCGAACGGCTGGCGTCGTCCGGCGGTCAGGTCGCCTATTCGAACGTCTCGCCAGGGGCTGCCTATTTCCTCGATCCGGATCATTTCGGGACCGTGCTGCATCGCGCCGGCTCCTTCGGGGCAGGCGGCACGCCGCTCATCGGAGATGCCCATCTCGACGTAACGCACGATCTCGACGGCGACATTGAGATGACCCGCCGTTTCTGCGCGGAGGTCGTGCCGTCGGCAGATTTCAGGTTGGCCATTCTCTGGCTGGCCAACCCCGATCTCACGTTGCACCACGACGCGCTCGGATCACCGGAGCATCTCCATGCGCTGGAGGTCACGGACGGCCTGGTCGCGAAGGTGGTGGAGACGATCGAGGCTCACGAGGATTGCTTCGATACGCTGCTGGTGGTTGGCTCGGATCACGGCCACGAGACCATCGGGCGCTCTGTCCACGTCGGCAAATGGCTATCGGGAAATGGTCTCGATACCGAGATCAAGGAGGGACGCATCGGCGTCGCCTCGCAGGGTACGTCAGCGCTGATCTATGCCACCGGTGCGGCGAAAGCCGCCGTGGCGGATCTGCTGCCGAAGATGCGGCAGGAGCGGTGGGCCGGCTCGATCCTCACAGGCGACGCGCTGGCAGCGACCGGGCTCTCCGGCGAGACGTTGTATGCGGCGGTGGACACGACGCGCCACGACGAGACCAACCGCTACGGGATCGCCGGCACGCGCTGGCTGGTCGAGGATGGCGAAGGCACCCCGGAGATCGGCTGCGGTCATCACGGTGGGTTGGGGTTGGGTGAGACGCGGCCTTTCCTCACACTCGTGCATCCCAGATTCGGGCGTGGCGAGATCGGGCGCAGGACCAGCCTGGTCGACATCGCGCCAACGATCCTGTCCTTTCTCGGTCAGTCCTCGGAAGGCATGGATGGTGCACCGATAACGATCTGAGGTTCGCATGATGAAGTTCGATCATCTGAACATCCCGGTGAGCCATCTCGAACGATCCCGCGACTGGTACATCTCGACGCTGGGTCTCAGGGTCGAATTCGAGGTGCCAGATCGGCGCACGGTCGCCCTGCAGGACGGCGAGGGTTTCGCGATCTTCCTCCAGGAAAAGCCTTCGGGCGTCGAGCCGAACGGCATCGCTTTGTGGTTCCAGGTCGACGACACCGACGCAACCCATGTCGCTTAGTCGGCGCGTGGTGTCGCATTCGCCCACGGGCCGCAGAAGAAGTTCTGGGGTTATGGCGCGGAACTCGCCGACCCGGATGGTTATCTGGTGCGTCTTTGGGACGAGCGCACGATGCGCGAAAAATAAGGCGTTTTGCGCGTTTCTTGACAGCCCTCGCCCTGCCCGCATAAAAGCCCCCACCCATGGCTGGGTAGCTCAGCTGGTTAGAGCACGGCACTCATAATGCCGGGGTCGGCGGTTCAAGTCCGCCCCCAGCTACCAATTTCGGCCCCCGGTCGGTAACCCTCAGCGGTTTCTGTCCGGGGGCCTTTATTTTGTGGCCGCGCTCCGCCACCTTAGGACCATGGCCAACGGAAATTCCCACCAGACCGACGTTGTCATCGTAGGTGCGGGCCCCGTGGGCCTGTTTGCCGTGTTCGAGTGCGGCATGGTCCGGCTCAACTGCCACGTCGTCGATGTGCTCGACGATGCCGGCGGCCAGTGCACGGCGCTGTACCCCGAGAAGCCGATCTACGACATTCCCGGTTTTCCCCGCATCGAGGCGGCCGAACTGGTGGTCCGCCTGAAGGCCCAGGCGGCGGCGTTTCGGCCGGTCTATCACCTCGGCGAGCAGGTCCAGGCGCTGCAGGCGCTGAGCGGCGGCTTCTGGCGGGTGACGACGTCCAAGGGCACCGTCCTGCAGGCGCGGGCGGTGATCGTGGCGGCCGGCGTCGGCGCCTTCGGCCCCAACCGCCCGCCGCTGCCCGGCATCGAGGCCTATGAGGGAAAGAGCGTCTTCTATTACGTCACGCGGCGCGAGACCTTCCGCGGCAAGCGCGTGGTGATCGCGGGTGGTGGCGACACCGCCGTCGACTGGGCGATCTCGCTGTCCGAGATCGCCTCTCGAGTCTCGGTCATCCATCGCCGCGACAAATTCCGCGCAGCACCCGAGAGCGAGGCCAGGCTGAAGGCGCTGGCCAAGTCGGGAAAGATCGATCTCGTCGTACCGCATCAGCTCCAGGCGCTCGAGGGCAGCGACGGCCGGCTGAAAGCCGTGATCGCGGCCACGCTCGACGGCGTGCCCAAGCGCATCGAGGCCGACGTGCTGCTGCCGTTCTTCGGCCTCTCGATGTCGCTCGGCCCGATCGCCGACTGGGACCTCGCCCTGGAGCGCAACCAGATCGCCGTAGAGCCATCGACCACCGCCACCAGCAAGCCCGGCATCTTCGCCATTGGCGACGTCGTTACCTATCCGGGCAAGCTGAAGCTGATCCTCACGGGCTTCGCCGAGGCCGCCATCGCCGCGCGCTCGGCCTATGCGCTGGTCCATCCCGAGACGCCGCTGCACTTCGAATATTCGACGACGTCGGGCGTCCCCGACGCCTAGCTGGAGTACGCCTTGGCTGCGACGGTGAGCTTGCGCAGCGCCGCGAGGCGCCGGGCGTAGGGTGGTTCGTTCTCGGGCACGATGATCGGCGGCACGATCGTCTCGGCATAGTGGCAGGCCACGACCTGGCCTTCGTCGCCCACCGCCCGCAGCGCGGGCTCCTCGACGCGGCAGCGATCCTGGGCATGGGCGCAACGGGTGTGGAAGCGGCAGCCCGGTGGCGGATTGAGCGGGCTCGGCACATCGCCGGCGAGCGGGATGCGCGTGCGTTGGGCCGCGGGATCGGGCACCGGCACGGCCGAGAGCAGCGCCTGGGTGTAGGGATGACGCGGCCTGGCGAACAGGCTGCGCTTGGGCGCCAGTTCGACGATCTTGCCGAGGTACATCACTGCCACGCGATCGCTGATGTGACGCACCACGGCGAGATCGTGGGCGATGAAGATGTAGGAGAGGCCGAGCTTGCGCTTGAGATCCTGCAGCAGGTTGATCACCTGCGCCTGGATCGAGACGTCGAGCGCCGATACGGGCTCGTCACACACGATTAGCTTGGGCTGCGAGGCGAGCGCGCGGGCGATGCCGATCCTCTGCCGTTGCCCGCCGGAGAATTCGTGTGGATAGCGCAACGCGTGCCAGGCCGACAGCCCGACCTCCGTCAGCAGTTCGTCGATGCGCCGGCGCAGTTCGGCGCCGGAGGCGAGCCCATGCAGGCGGAGCGGTTCACCCAGTGTCTGTCCGACGGTGAGGCGCGGATTCAGCGAGGCATAGGGATCCTGGAAGATGATCTGCATGTCTCGCCGCAGATCGCGCAGCGCGCCGCGATTGAGCGTGCGGACGTCGCGGCCGGCGAAGCGGATGGTGCCCGACGTCGCCTCGATCAGCCGCAGCACCATGCGGCCGGTGGTCGACTTGCCGCAGCCTGATTCGCCCACGAGTGCGAGGGTCTCGCCCGGCGCCACGTCGAAGGTGAGTCCATCGACGGCGCGTACTGTCCCCACGGCGCTCTGGAAGACGATGCCGCGCTTGACCGGAAAGTGCTTGGTCAATCCGCTGACGGAGAGGAGGGGTTCGATGCTCACGCGGCGGCGGCTTTGGCCAGGGCCTGGTCGAGCGGCGCCTTCCAACAGGCGGTCCGATGGCCACGACCTATCTCACGCAGTTCAGGCGCTTCGCTCCGGCACTGCGCATCGGCGAGCGGGCAGCGCGGGCTGAAGCGGCAACCCGGCGGCAGGGCGTAAGGGTTTGGCACGACGCCCTCTATGGCGATCAGCCGTTCGTCACCGTCGCTGCCCAGGCGCGGAATCGAGCCCAGCAGGCCCAGCGTATAGGGATGCTGCGGATCGGCGAACAGCAGGTCGACCGGAGCCTCCTCGACGATGCGGCCGGCGTACATCACGATCACGCGGTGCGCGATTTCGGCCACCACGCCGAGATCGTGGGTGATCAGCATGATGGCGGCACCGGTGCGGGCGCGCAGGTCGCGCAGCAGGTCGAGGATCTGCGCCTGGATGGTGACGTCGAGTGCCGTCGTCGGCTCGTCGGCGATCAGGATCTTGGGATCGCAGGCGAGCGCCATGGCGATCATCACGCGCTGCCGCATGCCGCCCGAAAGCTGGTGCGGGTATTCGTCGAGCCGCGTCTCGGGCGAGGGGATCTTCACGAGCCGCAGCATCTCCAGCGCCCGCGCGCGCGCCTCGGCCGGGCTCACCGTGCGATGCAGGCGGACCGCCTCGATGATCTGGTCGCCAACGGTCTGCACCGGATTGAGGCTGGTCATCGGTTCCTGGAAGATCATCGAGATGGCATCGCCACGCACGGCCTGCATCTCGCTTTCCGGCAGGTCGAGGAGATTGCGACCCTCGAACCTGATCTCGCCCGCCGCCACGCGTCCCGGCGGGCTCGGCACCAGCCGCATGATCGAGAGCGACGTCACCGACTTGCCGCAGCCCGACTCGCCCACGATGCCGAGCGTCTCGCCCGGCGACAGCGTGAAGCTCACGCCATCAACGGCTGCGAACACGCTGCCGCCGGAGCGGAACTCGGTACGCAGGCCTTTGACTTCGAGCAGGGCAGGAGAGTCGGTCAACGGTGGGCGCTCAGTTCACGGGACGCGACTGCGGCAGACGCTCCTTGGTGCCGTAGACCGGCGGTGCCAGCTGGTCGGCGCTACGGCCGGCCCAATCACGCTGGGCGACAGTCTCCAGCCGCTTGCGTTGGCCCTCGATCAGGCCCGCGGTTGCCGCCTCGACGTCGACCGTCAGCACCTTGCCGTCACGCACCACCTGCGTGCCGTCGACATAGACGTGGCGGATGGCACGGTCGCCTGCTGAATAGATCAGGCTGCGGACCGGCTCGTGCGCCGGCTGCATGTAGGGATGGCTCATGTCGACCAGCGAGAAGTCGGCCTTGCAGCCTGCCGCCAGCCGCCCGAGATCGGGCCGGCGCAGCATCTTGGCGCCGCCGACGGTGGCTGCCTCGAAGGCGTGGCGGGTCGTTCCCATCTTGTAGTTCATGGTGAAGACGCGGGCGAGGTAGCAGACGAGACGCATCTCATCGAGCATGTTGTGCGGGAAGGTGTCGGTGCCGATGCCGACCGTGATGCCGGCATTCATGTAGCGGCCGATCGAGTTCATCACCATGCCGCGCCGCGCGAATACCGTCGGGCAATGGGCGACCGAGGCACCCGAATCGCGCAACCGTTCGAAGTCGTTGGCGTGCGGATAGTGGATCTGCGGGTGGTCGTTGAGGAAGATGCCGTGACCGATAATAAGGTCGGGGCCGAGCACGCCGATCGAGTCGAGCCATTCAATGGGCGTCTTGCCGTGGCGGCGGACCATCTCGTGGAATTCGACGACGGCCTGGCAGGCATGGGTCTGCATCGGCAGGCCGCGCCGCTTGGCTTCCTGCAGGGCCTCCTTGAAGTAGCCCTCGCCGCAGGTGTCGATCTGTGCCGGCCCGACCATGCCGGAGATGCGGCCGCTCGGATGCTTCGCCGCTTCATCGAGCATCTTCATCGAATTCTCGAAGGCCTTCGCGCCGGCCTTCTCGTCCCAGGCGTATTCGACCGTGTGGCCGTTCTTGGTGTACCAGACGCCCTGGCGCATCATCGGGCAGACGACCGCGCGGATGCCGGTCGAGGCGAGGTCTTCGACCCAGCCGTCGCGCGCCATCGACAGATCCGAGATCGTCGTGACACCGCTCTTCAGAAGTTCCGATATCGCCACCTTCGAGGACGGCCCCGCATCCTCGGGGTTGAGCCCGAACACGGTCAGATATTCATAGAGCGAACTCTGGCCGAGCTTGTCGCTGCCGTATTCCTCGGTCAGCCCCTTGTTGGCGGGCTCCGAGAAGGGATGGCTGTGCACGTTCACGAGGCCGGGGATGAGCATCATCCCCTTGCCGTCGATGGTCGTGGCGATCGGACCCGTGTGACCCGGCCCGACGTGGACAATCTCGTTGCCCTTGAACACGAAGTCGGTGTTCTCGAGATAGACGTGTCGCTGTTCGGCCTCGTCCCACGCAACGACGTGGTCGAGGCCGGCGATCTTGGTCGTCTTCATGGCTCGTTTCTTTCCCGTTACTTGAGCGCGATCCCGAGGCCCTTGTACATCGCGCAGCCGTAGTTGCCGTGCGCCTTCATGGGCTTGAGTTTCGCACCGCTCACCAGGAACAGCGGCTCGTGATAGAGCGGGATCCAGACGAAGGCGTCGTGCACCTTCTTCTGGACGGCCTGATAGGCCGCCGTGCGCGAGGCGTCGTCGAGCGCCTGCGAGCCCTTGTCGAGGAGCTCGTCGGTCTCCTTGTCCTTCCAGTTCATGCGGTTCGGCGTCGGCGTGTTCGCCGACCGGAAGTAGAGGTTGAGCGCGTCGCCGGCGCTGACGTAGGGGAAGCTCATGCCGAAGGCATCGAACTCCTGGGTCGCGAGCTTGCCCCAGGCCACGGTCGAGTCGAAGAGCTGGATCTGCAGGTCGACGCCGACCTTGCGCAGGTCGCCCTGGACCGCCTCGGCGATTTCCTTGAAGGCGCCGGAGATGCCGTAGACGACCGGTGCGAGCTTCTTGCCGTCCTTGTAGCGGAAGTTGTCCGGACCCTTCTTCCAGCCAGCCTCGTCGAGCAGCCTCTCGGCTTCCTTGATGTTCTCGCCGTAGAGCGAGCGATCGAGCTTGGGATTGAAGTCGAGCACGGTCGGCAACAGCATCGTGGAGGCGGGCTCGGCGAAGCCGAAGGTGACGGCCTCGGTGATGCCCTTCTGGTCGACGGCGAGGTTGATCGCCTGGCGGACGCGGACGTCGCTCACCAGTTCCTTGTCGATCTTGAAGCCGATGAAGTAGCTCCAGAAATAGTTCTCGGCCTTCGAGACATTGAGCGCCTTGTTGGCCATCAGTTCCTTCAGCGACCAGTAGGGTACGTACTGGCTGGCGTCGGCCTGCCCGGCCTGCAGGGCGGTGACGCGGGTATTCTCCTCGGGTACGACCTTCCAGACGACCTTGTCGACCTGGGCTTCGGTGTAGTCATAGATGCCCGGACCCCAGCTATACCCCTTGTGCTTGGTGAGCACGGTTGAATCGCGCGGCATCCAGCTTTCCATGCAGTAGGGCCCGGTACCGTCGAACGCTTTTACGCCGAAGTCGGCACCGAGCTGCTTGGCCTGTTCGGCGTTGACCACGGTGTGGAAGTACTGAGTCATCTGGAACAGCAGTTCGGAGAACGGCTTCTTGAGCTTGTACTCGACAGTGACGTCGTCCGGCGCCGAGATCTTGTCGACGTCGCCCATGCGCCACTTCACCAGGCCCTTGGTTTCGGGATCGAGCCAGCGCTCGTAGCTTGCGACCACGTCCTTGGCCGTCATCTTCTTGCCGCTGCAGAAGGTGACGTCGTCGCGCAGCTTGAAGGTGTAGGTGAGGCCGTCCGGCGAGGCGGTCCAGGTCTTGGCGAGACCGGGCTTCAGCGTCTTCATGTCGAAGTCGAGGTTCACCAGCGTGTCGCCGATCATGTACATGACCTCGGCGCCCGACCGTGCCGTCGACTTGTGCGGGTCGTAGCGATCGGTGTCGATCTCGCGCACCACCGTCACGCTCTTCTGTGCGAGAGCCGGGCTTGCCGCGCCCATCGCCGCTGCTGCCGCGGCCAGCATCATCCATTTCGTCCGGTTACTCATGACCACACCTCCTAGTGACTAAGTTCGGGCTATTGCCTCAGTTTGGGATCCAGGGCGTCGCGCAGCGCGTCGCCCAGGACATTGAATGTGAGAACGACGAGAAAGATCGCCGCGCATGGGATCGTCGAAACGTGCGGCGCGATCGACAGGAACTTGCGGCCGTCGGCGGCCATGCTGCCCAGTTCCGCCGTCGGCGGCTGGGCGCCGAGGCCCAAAAAGGAAAGGGCGGCGCCGAGCAGAATCGCCTGCCCAAGCTGCAGGGTCATGTAGATCAGGATGGTCGGCCAGCAGTTGAGCGCGAGGTAGCGCCAGATCAGGGCAGTGTCACCGAGGCCGACGGCGCGGCCCGCTTCCATGTATTCCTGCTGCATGATCGACTGGGCGGCGCCACGGGCGATGCGCGCGATCGACGGGACGGCCGCGATACTGAGCGCGATCACCAATGAGCCGAGGCCGGTGCCGAGGACGGCGGCGATGGCGAGGCCGAACAGGATCGAGGGAAAGGAGAGCAGCACGTCGATCAGGCGCATCAGCGGCTGATCGAGCCGCTTGAAGTAGGCGGCACTCAATCCGATCAGCGCACCCAGGCCGCCGCCGATTGCCACGGCCGTCACGCCCATGCCGAGCGTGGCGCGCAGGCCGAACAGGATACGGCTCAGCATGTCGCGGCCCTGATTGTCGGCGCCGAGCAGGTAGTCGGGGCAGCGCGCGCCACCGATCGGGCAGAGGCGCAGGCGCATGTTGTTGGAGTAGGGGTCGAATGGCGCGATCCAGGGCGCCAGGATCGCCGCTGCGACGATCAGGAAGAGGAAGATCGTGGCGGCGGCAGCCGGCGGGTCCTTGAGGATGCGCCGCCATACGGCGTTCTTGCGCCGGAGTGCGGCGATGGCGCGCTGATCGGCGCTGCTCTGCACGGAGAGGGCCGCGTCGGTCATGCGACAGCCCTCATGACCTGGCGATCCGGGGATCGAGATAGGCGTAGAGCACGTCCACGATCAAGTTCACGGCCATGAAGCCCACGGCCAGGATCAGGATGGCGCCCTGGGCGAGCGGAAAGTCGCTCGAGGTGATGGCGCCGACGGCCATGCGGCCGACACCCGGCCAGGCGAACATCGTCTCGGTCACGACCGAGCCGCCCAGCAGGAAGCCGATCTGCAGGCCGACCAGGGTGACCACCGGGATCATGGCGTTGCGCAACGCGTGGCGGATGGTGACCCGCCAGTCGGAGGCGCCTTTGGCGCGCGCCGTCCGCACATAGTCGGCGCCCAGCGTTTCCAGCAATGACGTGCGTGTCATGCGGGCGACTGGCCCCACGAACACCGCGCCCAGGGTGACGGCGGGCAGAATGATGCTGAGCAGGCCATCGGCCGTCCAGATCGGCCCGTTGCGGCCCTGGAAGGGCAGCAGGCCGGCGCCGCCGACGTACTGGATGAGCAGCAGGCCGACCCAGAACACCGGCACCGACACGCCCATGACCGACAGCGCCATGATCGCACGGTCGACGGTCGTGCCGCGGCGTCGGGCGGCGAGAGTGCCCAGCGAAATTCCAAGCGGCACCGCCCAGATGAGGCAGGCAAGCATCAGTTCGACGGTCGGCCAGAAAGTAAGCGCGATCTCGTCGACCACCGGCCGGTTGGAGATCATCGAGCGGCCAAGATCGAGCTGCAGAACGCGGCCCAGATAGCCCGCGAATTGCACCCACAGAGGCCGGTCGAGGCCCATCTGCTGGCGGATCGCCTCGACTTCGGCCCGGGTGGCGGTGGGGCCGGCAACGACGGTTGCCGGATCGGTCGGCACGACCTGCAGCAGCAGGAAGCCGATCAAAAGCACTCCCAGCAGCACTGGCAGCGAAATCATCAATCGTTGGGCGATATGCCGCGCCATATCCTGCGAAATCTGCTCCGGTCCGGTTCCAAACACTGGCCCACGCGGTGATGCTCGACAAGCGCCGTGCGGGTGGCATGATCGCTGCTACGCCATGCATGGCGTTGCAAGAACCGCGCCGAGGAATGTTCGCATGACAGCACAAAAACTCACCGAAGCCGCCAAAGGTGTCTACATCATCGCCGCGACGCCGTTTACCGACGAGGGTGCGCTCGATTTGCAGAGCGTCGATACCCTGACCGATTTTTATCTGGGCTGCGGCGTCCATGGCTTCACCCTGCTCGGCATCATGGGCGAGGCGCACAAACTGACGGCCGACGAGTCGATCTCCGTCGTCAACCGCGTCATCGGCCGCGCGCAAGGCCGGCAAGTGATCGTTGGTGTGAGCCATGCCGGCCTCGAGAACGTGCGGCGTCTCGCGCACGAGGCGATGATCGCCGGGGCCTCGGGCGTGATGGTGGCGCCGCCACAGGGCCTCAAGGGCGACGACGGCGTCTATAACTACTATGCGCAGGTCTGCACCGCGCTCGGCCCCGACATCCCGCTGGTCTATCAGGATTACCCGCAGACCACCGGAGTCTATCTTTCGCCCACCGTGTTCGAGCGCATGGTCGACGACTTCAAGCAGCTCGTGATGTTGAAGCACGAGGATGCGCCGGGTCTGGCCAAGCTGACGCGCATCCGCGAGGGTGAGAAGAAACCGGGCCGGCGACGCGTGTCGATCCTGGTCGGCAACGGCGGCATCTACTATCCGCAGGAGATGCGGCGCGGCGCCGATGGTCCGATGACGGGTTTCGCCTGGCCCGAGATGCTGGTGCAGGTCTATGACCTCTTCGCCGCCGGCAAGGCGGACGAGGCCGAAGATCTGTTCGATATCTACCTGCCGCTGGTGAAGCACGAGGTTCAGCCGGCGATCGGTCTGGCGCTCCGCAAGGAAGTGCTGTTCAAGCGTGGTGCGCTCAAGAGCCCAAAGCAACGCGCGCCGGGCTCGTCGCTCACCACCACGGACCATGCCGAACTCAATGGCTTGATCGCGCGGCTCGAGCGCAGGCTCGCGGCATCAGGCCACGGCCGCAAAGTCGCAGCAGAATAGGGACGACGTGAAGGACATGGCCGACTACGACCTCGTCATCCGCAACGCCAAGGTGGTCACCGAGGACCGCCAGCTCGATGGAGATATTGCCGTCAAGGACGGCCTCGTCGCGGCGCTAGAACCGGCGATCGCCGGCAAGGGCCGCCGCGAGATCGACGCTGGCGGCAAGTTCGTCCTGCCGGGCGGCGTCGACAGCCATTGCCACATCGAGCAGAAGTCGGGCTTCGGCATCATGTGCGCCGACGATTTCTATTCGGGCACGGTGTCGGCAGCATTCGGCGGCACCACGACGGTGATCCCCTTCGCGGCCCAGCATCGCGGCATGTCGCTGCGCCAGGTGGTGAAGGACTATCACGAGGCGGCGACGCCGAAGGCTGTCATCGACTATGCCTTCCATCTGATCGTCACCGATCCCAGTCCACAGGTGCTGGGCCAGGAACTGCCGGGACTGATCAGGGACGGCTACACCTCGTTCAAGATTTATATGACCTACGATGCGATGAAGGTCAGCGACTACCAGATGCTCGATATTCTGGCGCTGGCGCGCCGTGACGGCGCGCTGGTCATGGTGCACGCCGAGAACCACGACATGATCAACTGGCTGGCGCATCATCTGGTCGACCAGGGTCATGTCGCGCCCAAATTCCATGCAATTGCCCATGCCCGCGTGGCCGAAGCGGAGGCAACCAACCGCGCGATCTCGCTGGCGCGCCTGGTCGATGCGCCACTCCTGATCGTACACATGTCGGAGATCGAGGCGATCGAGACGGTGCGGCAGGCGCAGAAGAAGGGAATAAAAATCTTCGGCGAGACTTGCCCGCAATATATCGCCCTCACCGCCGACGACATGGACAAGCCCGGCGTCGAAGGGGCGATGTGGTGTTGCAGCCCGCCGCCGCGTGATTCGGCGGCACAGGAGGCGGTGTGGGCGGCACTGAAGGACGGCACCTTCCAGACCTTCTCGTCGGATCATGCGCCCTATCAGTTCAACGCGGGCGGCAAGATTCCCAAGGGCGACAAGACGACGTTCAAGGAGATGGCCAACGGCGTCCCGGGCCTCGAAGTGCGCCTGCCGCTGCTGTTCTCCGAGGGCGTGCAGAAGGGCCGCATCACGCTGCAGCAGTTCGTGGCACTCACCGCCACCAATCATGCGCGGCTCTATGGTCTTTATCCGCGCAAGGGCACGATCGCCGTGGGTTCCGATGCCGACTTCGCCATCTGGGATGCCGACAAGGAAGTGACGCTCGACTGGACGATGCTGCACGATAATGTCGGCTACACGCCCTACGCCGGCCGCCAGATCAAGGGCTGGCCGATCACTGTCGTGAGCCGGGGCCGCGTCGTCGTCGAGGATGGCAAGCTCAACGCGGAGCGCGGCTCCGGGCAATTTCTGCCCTGCGCCTCGCCCGATTCATCCAAGCCGCTCGGCCAGGCCGCGCCCGAGCTGCAAGCCATGTCGCGCTTCGGTGCCAAGCCGCTTTTCTAGAGGAGAGAGAAGGTGTCCCGTCGTCTAAAGGTTTCGTCCGCCCAGTTGGGGCCCATCCATCGCGCCGACAGTCGCGCGAGCGTGGTCAAG
Source organism: Reyranella sp. (assembly GCA_029946105.1). GTDB lineage: Bacteria > Pseudomonadota > Alphaproteobacteria > Reyranellales > Reyranellaceae > Reyranella. The sequence continues at coordinate 23,914 of JAQSDW010000221.1, forward strand.
CGGATGGTCGAGATGCTGAAGGAAGCCGATTCGCGCGGCTCGAAGTTCGTGGTGTTTCCCGAACTGGCGCTCACGACTTTCTTCCCGCGCTACTGGATGGATGATCCGAACGAAGTCGAAAAGTATTTCGAGAACCAGATGCCGAGCCCGGAGACGGCGCCGTTGTTCGAGCTGGCGCGCTCGAAAGGCATCGGCTTCTACCTGGGTTACGCCGAGCGTACCGAGGAGGGCGGCAAGCCGCATCACTTCAACACGTCGATCCTGGTCGGGCCCGACGGCCGCCTGGTCGGCAAGTACCGCAAGGTCCATCTGCCCGGCCATGACGACCATCGCCCGAACGTGCCGTACCAGCATCTCGAGAAGAAGTACTTCGAGGTCGGGGATATCGGATTCAACGTCTGGAAGATGTTCAAGGACGACGTCATCGTCGGCCAGTGCATCTGCAACGACCGGCGCTGGCCCGAGACGTTCCGCGTCATGGGACTGAAAGGCGCGGAGATGGTCGTGCTGGGCTACAACACGCCGAGTGACAACGTCTATGCGCCGCACGAGCCGCCTTACCTGCGTGTCTTCCATCACAATCTCTCGCTTCAGGCGGCGGCCTACCAGAACGGCATCTGGGTGGTGGCGACGGCCAAGGCCGGCAAGGAAGACGGTTTCTGGCTGCACGGTGGCTCGGCGATCGTGGCGCCGACCGGCGAGATCGTGGCCAAGGGCACGACCGAGGAAGACGAGGTCATCTCCTACGACTGCGACCTGGCGCTGGGCGAGTATATTCGCAACACCACCTTCAACTTCGCCAAGCACCGCCGTCCCGAACATTACAAACTGATCAGCGAGCGCGCTGGCGTCAAAGTGGAGCCGAGTAACTGACATGCAATACGCCGTCTCAGATGTGAACCATCACGACCGCTACAAGATCCTGACGGCCTTCGTGCTGCCGCGCCCGATCGCCTGGGTGACGACGCTCGGGCCAACCGGTGTCGTCAACGCCGCGCCCTTCAGCTTCTTCAATGTCTTCGCCGAGGATCCGCCGCTCTGCATGTTCGCCGTCAACAAGCGGCCTGATGGGCGTCTGAAGGACACCTGGCTCAACATTCAACGGACCGGCGAGTTCGTGGTCAACCTGACCGACGAGCCGCTGGCACGCGCGATGCACGATTCGAGCGGCGACTTTCCGCCTGATGTCGGCGAGGCCGACTACCTTGGCCTCAAGACCGCGCCCTCGGTCGACATCAAGCCGCCGCGGCTGGCCGATGCGCCGTGGGCGATGGAGTGCAAGACCTGGCAGGTGATCAACGTCAAGGAAGACCGCCAGCTCATCCTGGGCGAGGGGCTGCGCTTCCATATTCGCGACGAGCTGTGGGATCCCAAGGCGATGCGCGTCTACATGGATCGCTACCATCCCGTGGGCCGCATGTTCGCGGACCGTTACTGCCGCACCGACGATCGCATGGAGTTTCCGGCGGCGCCTGTCGTGAAGGCCGAAGCGGCGGAGTGATCTGGTGCGTTATGGGGGGAACCACAGCCGGCCGAAGGTGTATACTCATTTGAGGCAACCACGGTCGACCAATGACGGCACGTTCCATTGGCGGCTGGCCACGCTGGCTGGCTGCACTGTTGATGGGCCTGCTGCTTGTCCTGGCCCTTCTGATTGTGTCCTGGTTTCTGCGGACCTGTGCGCCGGTCGAGCCGGCGGCCGGGATCGTCACGCTCGAAGCGGAGCCGCCACCGCCAGCACCGCCGGTGCCTCCCGATCCCACGCCTGTATTGAAGGCCTCGCTCGACGAGGCCGCGGCCGACGGCAGGAAGCTTGCCGCCGAACTGGCCGCACTGGAGGCCGACATCAAGCGGCGCCTGGCGCAATGCAAGCCGGTCGAGCCACCTAAACCGCCACCCCTGCCGAAACCCGCGCCGCCACCCGTCGTCCAGGCGCCGCCACCACCTCCACCGTTGCCGGCGGACCGCTGGGCGCAGAAGGACCTCACCATGCTGCAGGGCTGCTGGCGGCTCGGGCGAGATACCCGCGCCAGCATTGCCCTCGGCGCCCGCTCGGAAACATGCGAGGTCAAGGCAGGCCGGATTTGCTTCCAGGGCAATGGCAGCGGACAGCGCGAGACCACTTCTGTGTGTCCGGCGACAGGGCCCCTTCGTTGTGTGGCGCCCGTCACAGCCCGGTTCGGCAACGATGCGACGCTTGGCACCTCACAACCGGTCGTGAGGTGCGACGTTGCCGGGACGAGCTGGAACGGACCCGAGAACAGCCTGACATGCCGGCGCATCAACGATGCACTGGCTATCTGCCGCGATCGCCTGGGCTTCGAGCATGAGTTCCGTCGGGAGTAGCCTCAGGCTGACCAGGCGAGTCGCGAGCGTCCGATCGCCATGGCGACGGCGGCCTGGGAGGGCTCGACCACGGGCAGGCCGACATGGCGCTGCAGCCGGTCGCGATAGCGGGCCATGCCGGCGCAGCCCATGACCAGCACGTCGGCGCCGTCCTCGTCGCGCAGTTCGGCGGCGACCTCGGCCATGCGGGCGAAGGTGGTGGCTTCATTGCTGAGTTCGACGACGCCCAGGCCGATGGCGCGATCGCCCGCCATGCGGTCGGCGAGGCCCATCTGCCCGACATAGCGCAGGTGGCGCGGAATCGACTTCTTCAGGATCGAGATCACGCCGAAGCGCTGGCCGAGCGTGAGGGCGGTCAGGATGCCGCACTCGGCAATGCCGAGGACCGGCTTGGCCGTGATTTCGCGCGCTGCATGCAGGCCGGGATCGGAGTAACAGGCGATGACGAAGGCGGAGCAGTCGTTGTCGCGCTGGGTCACCATCTTGCCGATCGGTCCCACGACCTGCTCGACATGGGCCTGGCTTTCGATGCCGGGCGGGCCGTCCTTCAGGGTGATGCATTCGATGACGGGGCCGCCCTTCATGCGCAGCGGCTCCATGGCGGCATCGATGCCGCGGGTCACGGCATCGGTGGAATTGGGATTGATGACGAGGATGCGGTCGGACATGGGCACGGACATGGGCCGAAGATGGCCCCTAAATTGCTATTCAACAATGCCTGATCTAACGTCCGCGCTTGGGGATTTCTTTAGGAGGCTAAAATGATGAAACGTCGCTACGCCGCGATTGCCGCGGCCATTCTGCTGTGCGCAAGCCCGGCGCTCGCACAGGACAAGAAGCCGCCACTGCGGACCGGCGTCGACGGCACCTTCGCCCCGCACGCCATGCCCAAGCTCGGCGGCGGCATCGAAGGCTTCCAGATCGACCTCTTCACCGAGGTCGCCAAGCGCATGAAGCGCGACATCACGATCGATGCCGTGAGCTTCTCGACGCTCATTCCCGGCATGCAGGCCGGCCGCTACGACTTCATCGCCGCGCCGACCACGGTGACCAAGGAGCGCGCCGAGGCGATGCTCTTCACCTCGGGCTATCTGTGGACCGCCTTCCAGTTCGGCATCAAGAAGGGCACGCCGCCGATCAAGGGCTGGGCCGATCTCAAGGGCAAGGCCGTCTCCGTCAACAAGGGCACGCCCTACGAGACGCTGGCCAAGGCCGAGGGCGAGAAGAACGGTTTTACCGTGCAGGTCTACGACACCCAGCCCGATGCCACGCAGGCGGTGCTCTCGGGCCGCGCCTACGCGACGCTGGGCGGCAACACCACCATCGTCTACGCCGCCTCGAAGAACCCGCAGTTCGTGGCCGACCTCGAGCTGAAGGAGACGCGGGCTCACTGGGCCGCTCCCGTCCGCAAGGACAACGTGGCGCTGCGCAACGAGCTGCAGGACACGCTCGACTGCATGAAGAAGGACGGCACCATCGCCAAGATGGCCGAGAAGTGGTTCGGCAAGAAGCCCGAGGCCGACGACCTCGCCGTCGTCATCACGCCGGGCTACGGCGTGCCGGGCATGCCGGGCTACGATCCCACACCGCACGAGTTGAAGTGTGGCACCTGATACCCAAGCGATCGTCGACGCACGGGCGATCCACAAGCACTTCGGCGCCCTTCACGTCTTGAAGGGCGTCGACCTCAAGGTCGCCGAGCGCGAACTGGTGTTCGTGATCGGCCCCTCGGGGTCGGGCAAGTCGACCCTGCTGCGCTGCCTCAATCGGCTGGAGGAGCCATCCTCCGGCTCGATCCTGGTCGACGGCATCGACATGCTCGATGCCCGGACCGACATCAACCACGCCCGCCAGCGCATCGGCATGGTGTTCCAGTCCTTCAATCTCTATCCGCACATGACGGCACTCGGCAACGTGACGCTGGCGCTGCGCAAGGTCGCCGGCAAGTCGCGCGCCGAGGCCGATCGCCTGGGCCAGGCGGCGCTGGAGCGCGTCGGTCTCGCCGACCGCGCCGGGCACACACCGGGCCAGCTCTCGGGCGGCCAGCAGCAGCGCGTCGCCATCGCCCGTTCGATCGCGCTGGAGCCGCGCGTCATGCTGTTCGACGAGCCGACGAGCGCACTCGACCCCGAGCTGGTGGGCTCGGTGCTGGAAGTCATGCGGTCCTTGCGCGAAAGCGGCATGACCATGATCGTGGTCAGCCACGAGATGGGCTTTGCCCGCAACGCCGCCGACCGCGTCGTGTTCATGGACGACGGGCTGATCGTGGAGCAGGGGCCGCCCGCGGCCATCTTCGAGAGCCCGACCCACGAACGCACCCGCGCCTTCATCGGCCAGATCCAGCGGCATTGACCGCGCCGTCATGAGCACGCCGCCATGACCAACTTCGAGCGTTTCCTCGACACGTTCTTCAACGGTAAGGTCATGCTGAAGTACCTGCCAGATATCCTGTCCGGCATGGTGGTGACGATCGAGCTCGCCGTGCTGATCGTGCTGTCGGGCCTCGCCGCCGGCCTGTCGCTCGCCCTGATCCGGAGTCTCGCGATCCGGCCGATCAACTGGCTGATCATCTTCGTCGTCGACCTGTTCCGCTCGCTGCCTCCTCTCGTGATCATCGTGCTGATGTACTTCGGCCTGCCTTATGCCGAGGTCTCGCCCTCGGGGTTCGTCTCGACCTGGCTGTCGCTGGCGCTCGTCCTGATGGCCTTCTCCGAGGAGATCTTCTGGGCCGGCATCACCTCGGTTCACAAGGGCCAGTGGGAGGCCGCGCGCTCGACCGGGCTCTCGTTCGGCCAGACCCTGATGAACGTCGTGCTGCCCCAGGCGCTCCGGATTACCATCCCGCCGCTCACCAACCGCACCATCGCCATCACCAAGGGCACCGCGCTCGGCACCGTCGTGGCCGTCACCGAGATCCTGGGCGAGGCGAGCTCGGCCGTCTCCAACTCCTACAATCCCTCGCCGCTGATGTTGGGCGCGGCGGCCTATCTCGTGCTCTTCCTCCCCGTCGTCGTGCTTGCGCGTCGTCTGGAAACCAAATTCGCCTGGAAGCGGTGAGGGCGAAGCGATGATCCAGACCTTCTTCAACATCGAGATCATCGCGGCGGCCTGGCCGATCGTGCTGTCGGGCCTGCTCAACACCGTGCTGCTGTCGCTGATCGTGGTGCCGCTCGGCCTGTTCGGCGGCCTGCTGCTGGCACTGCTGGCATCGATCCGTCACCCGCTGGTGCGCTGGCCGCTGATGGCCTGGGTCGATTTCTTTCGCGCCTTTCCGCCGCTGGTCCTCCTCATCCTGCTGTTCGCCGGGCTGCCCTTTGCCGGCCTCGAACTGGGCGGCTTCGCCTGCGTCGCGATAGCCTTCTTCCTCAACACCGGCGCCTACTACGGCGAGATTTTCCGCGCCGGTATCGATTCGGTTCCGGCGGGGCAGGTCGAGGCCGGCCGCTCCACCGGCCTCAGCCGCCTGCAGGCCATGACCTGGATCGTCCTGCCCCAGGCGGTGCGCAACGTGCTGCCCGACCTGCTCTCCAACACGCTGGAGGTGGTGAAGCTCACCTCGCTCGGCAGCGTCGTGGCCGTCCCCGAGCTGCTCTACCAGGCGCGCCAGGCGCAGAGCCTGACGTATAATCCGACCCCGATCGTGGTGGCGGCGATCATCTACTTCCTGATGCTGTGGCCGCTGGTGCGGCTGTTGAGCCGCCTCGAAAACCGAGCGCTCGCCGGCCGTCGCTAGCCCCTAATACTCCTGAAGCATCCGGCCGTCGGGCAGGATCGTGATCTTGCTCGGCACGCGCTGCTCCTGCGGCGGGCTGAGCGGCCTGATGCGGGTGGCATCGGCCTTCCAGTTGCCGTCGACTTGCCGTTCGATCCGCTGGACCTTGTAGCCTTCCGACTGGATGCGATCGCGCGCGAACGACTCGGTGTTCGGATAGGCCTGGATCGGCACGCCGCCGGGCGGGATCGTGGGCGTCGGCGCCGGAGGCGGCGGCGCGAACTGGCCGGACGAGGCACCCGGGAAGCGATGGTCGACCTGGGCACTGGCAGTGCCGGCAAGGGCAACAAGGACGCCGATCAGGAGCGAAGCGAGGAGGGGGATACGCATGATCTCGATATGGAACCGCATTTAGGCGGCTACAAGCACGATCGGATGTCGCCAAAAACACGACAAATCAAAGATTCGGATCGGTGCATTCCAGACTGCGAGAATCGAGAGCCAATCCTCTGAACCGATTGCTGAATTTCCAGCTCGTCACCTCCTCGTCGTGTCGCCTAAAACGCGACATTTCCGAAACTCGTTTCGTGTTTTCCTATTTCTCCGTCGAACTCGATCCAAAACGCGGACGCAATTCGCCCGAGAGGAAGTATAGGAAATATGAATCGGCCGGTCAAGTCCTAACGCGCGGCGGCATCCACCACAGCCAGGCCGCCGCCACGATCAGCAGGCCGAAGGCGATCGGCCCGTGCGGGCTCGCGTGCGCGGTCTGCAGCTCCCAGCCGAAGCCGAGCAGGAGCACCATGTTGAGCCAGCCGGCGCGGCCCGACAGCAGCAGGGCGGAGGCCACGAGAAAGGCGCTGGCGAAGGCCGCCCACGACGCCGTCTCACTCACGAACGAGCCGACGCCGCCCACCAGCGGATCGACCCACATGGTGTTGAGCAGCAGCACGACGCCCTCGAGCTGCGCCGGACCGAGCTTGCCGCGCGCCACCAGGTCCTGGACGACGAGGAGGGTGCGGCCAAGGCCGATGCCGCCGATCCCGTCGAGGATGGTGAAGTAGACCGCGAAGACCAGGATCGCCACCCGGGCGAGCCGGGCCGCGACCACGGCGGCGGTCCCGTCTGCGGTGCCGATGCCGTCGACCATCAGCCACAGGCCGACGGCGACCAGGGCGACCATCGGCGTCTGGATCATGTGCAGGGTGAACCACCACTGCGGCCCGAAATAGCCGAGCGCCGAATGGTTGGCATGCGGATGGGCCTCGGACAGGAACTGGTACATGCCGGGCGAGTTGGTGAAGCCGGCGGGATGGAACAGTTCGAGGCCGATCAAGACAGCGGGAGCGACGAAGAGGCAGAGCCACCAGAGAATTTGTTTCATCGTCCCCATCGGCTCATTGCTGGCCAACGTTCCCCCTTTGCCGTCACTCGCGCCGACGATGACAGTGACGATGGCAGTTGCACCCCGGTCGGACAAGGCGCGGACCTCCCGGGGGATGAGGACGGTGGTTTGGACGTAGTCCTTGATGGAATGCGCCGCCCGGCTGGCCTTGCCCCGGTTCCGCCGCAATGGAGTTCGCCGTGCGCTTTGGTCGGTGGGTTGGACGGTTGGCCGTGGGGTTGGTGCTGTCGGGCCTGGTTTTCATGGCGACGGCGATGGCGTTCTCTGTTCTGCCCGCCAACGCCGCGAACGGCCCCGCCGAGCCGAGGGGCCAGGCGCCGCGGGAACAGGCATCGCGGGGCGATGAGGCACCACGGAGCGGTCAGAGCCTCCACTACACCGACCATGCAGCGCCCGCCGCGACGCGGCGCGTAATTTCCCTCTATGTCGATCGCGATTTCAGCGACGCCGAACGCGAGCGCATCGCGCTCGCCGTGCGGCAGTGGAACGTCGCCCTCAATGGCTTCATCCAGTTCCGCCTGGGTCTGCTCGCGCCCAACCCGCAACCGCAGTTGCTGGCGCAGATCCGGCGCTCCGGCGGCTGGGTCCTGGCGCGCATCGACAGCCGCCATCCGGTGGCACGCCAGGCCGAAGTGCGCCAGGCGATGGCGATGACGATTGGCAGCAGTGCCGGCGGCGGCATCGTCTATGTGATCAGCGACCGCTTCGGCCTGTCCGACTTGAACGGCGTCGTCCTGCACGAGCTCGGCCATGTGCTGGGCGCCGGACATGACGATTCCGCCAGCGGTCATTTGATGGCTTCGGTCTACAAGGCCGGTAATGGCCACTGTATCGACCAGGGCGCGGTGGCAATGGTTGCCAATGCCCAGCGCCTGCCGCTGTCGCGCCTCAACTGGTGCGTCGGCCCGGGGCTCCAGGCGAACGCGCGCTAATCCTCTTGATTTCCTCAAGTGAGTCACAACACCGGCGGGCACGGTGGTGCGGCAACCGCGCCGCCACTCCTTGACTTGCCGCGTGCGCTGAACGTTTTACTATCAACGCATGATCTCCCGCAGGAACACTTTATCGGGGCTGGTTGCGTCGGCCACCGCCGGATGCACCGCTCGGCCGGCATCCTTGACACCTCCCATACCCGGCGGAGGCGAAGAAGTGTCGGTACTGCGGTTAGGTATCTTAGCGATCGTGCTGTCTCTGGCGTTCCTGCCCGCCGCCGGCGCCCAATCTGCGCTCGACGACGACACCAAGAGCGCGCCCGCCCAACCGCGTTTTCGCGTCGTTGAAGGCGACACCGTGAAGTTTGGCCCGCAGCTCGTGGCTATGTTCGGCATCGACGCCCCGGATAAGGGCCAGACCTGCGATGACGGCCAATGGTGGCCGAGCCCGCTCGCCAGGAAGGCGCTCGAGGGCTTCATCTCTGGCCGGCCGGTGACATGTCGCCAGGTCGAACTCGATGTCCGCAACAATCGCCCGGTGGCGCAGTGTTTCGCGGGAGCGGATGACCTGCAGGAAAAGATGGTCTCCGCCGGTTGGGCTTGGGCCTTCGTGCGCCAGAGCGATCGGTACGTGCCTGAGGAGCGGGATGCTGTGATCCGAAAGGTAGGTGTGCACGGGCACCGATGCCTGTCACCTTGGGAGTGGAGGGCGCAGCAGAGGCTTTCCAACGAGAAGCGGCAGGGCCAATGAGAAGCGGTAGGGCAGCTCGGAATTTTTCGTGCGCTGCCGGTCGATGGCTTCAACGAGACTAACGCTGCATTTGCGAGCGGGCGCGGGCTGACGCAATTGCGACTGCCAGGGTAGCGACGATCATCAGGCCAGTGACAACGATCAATGCCACGGACAGAGAAACGACGGTCAGTGTCGCGCTTGCGAAGATAACGCCCGTTGCGTTTGCAGTGCGCAGCAGGGCGAACACTTCCGGTCGTCTCTGCGGTGGGGCGAGGGCATCGAGGATGAGCGAGTAGTAGGTGGCCAGGGGAGCCAGAACAGAACCGATGAGGACGGCTCCGATAACGGTGGTCGTGACGGATATTTCGAGTGCAGCGAGAGCGGATCCCAGCGTCATGATGATCAGTTGGACAAGGACGGCCTTCCGCGTCGCCATGCGGTTCCGCACGCTAACCCATATCCCGCCTGCGACTGAGGCCAGACACAGCGGAACCGTGAAGACGATTGCCAAGGTCGGCTGGTAGCCGAAGTTCAAAGCCAGCGCGACGGCTCCGATCTCAATGCCCGCAACGGCGGCACCTCCCGCCGCGGCGCACGTAAGCCACAACAGAATGGAAGGGCTGAGAACCGAGCCTTGAGGACCGTGCACACCATCGATGTGGGCTGAGCCTGTATCCGGGATCAACAATGCCGGAACAGCGCCTATAACCGCGAGCGCCAGGACAGCGAAGGCTGGCGAGACAATGGCCAGACCCGAAGCCGCCACTGGAGCCAGCACGAAGGTCACCTCGTTGAGCGTGGCCGCAATACCGAGGGCTCGTGGCAGCCTAGAAGCCGACGCCAAATGGTTGAGCACGGCACGCAGATATCCAGAAGCAGCGCCGTTGACCAATCCGGCAACTGCCGCAAGCACGATGAGCCACCTGAAGGATGCTTCGTATGCCACGAGCAAAGCAATCGAGGCCAGAGCAACCGTACGAATGACCACCAATAGCTTCAGGTATGAAGCCAGAGGCAGGGTCTTGCCGAGCCGAGCAATCGGGATGGCGCCGCACACCTGAGCGAGCGTCATCGCCAGGATCATGGCAGCGCCGTCGGTAGCTTGCCCATTGAGGCTGAAGGCGACGAGCGAGAACGCGACGGGCCCTCCCGCCTGCGGTACGCCCATGGTGCCGGAAGAAATGAACCAACGAAGCAGCGGCCAGCGAGACGGCGGTGCAGTCGGCCCTGCGCGATACGTGGGCATTGCCGAAGCTACGATACGGACCCTGCGACGGCCATAGCCCGGAAACACCACGCCCGCATCTGCTCAACAGTCGGCGCAGCGCTAGAGGCATGGCCTCCATAGGCGCAGGCACAACAGAAGAGCGCCGCGCCCAGCGTAGGGCCGCCGTCCATCTGCGGTTCGCCTACAACTCGTCGAATGCGCGGTTCAGATGAACGCGCGCATGGCTGCAATCAGCACCGAGGTGCGGTGCGGTTACGGTAGCCGTCGTAGTACTGGCTTCCGCAGGCGACCTGCTGCTGAACGACCTCGTCGCGATTTCCGTTCTGGCCGCGGTTTGTCACGTTCACCGTGGCATAGCGAGGCTGGTTGTACCCGCCGTAATACCCTGCTGCTGATTGGCGTAATTGTAGGTCGGCGCAGGCTGGTAGTTGCGGGCAGGCTGGTAGTTGTAGTTTGGCGCAGGCTGGCTGTAGCCCGTTTGTGTGGGCTGATAGTAGCCGCGTGGCGCGGCGTTGCCGTCGTCCTGGCACGCCGCCCCGGTGATGCCGATGCCCACAACGAGCATCAGTCTCGGAAAGATCTTCAACATGTCTTCCTCCAAGCCAAGAGGCTTGAATGCTCGAACATTCTGGCCGCTTGAAGAGGGACAACGGTCTGGGGTCGAATAGGTTCCTGTCTACCGCTTTGGCCAGCCAAGCCTCGAAGGCCGGTTACGCACGCCAGCCATTCTTCGACCTCAGTACACGGACTCAAGGATGGGCACGATCTCCTGGGCCCCGTGGATCGGCCGGGGGTTGGTAAAGGTCCAGTCGTCGAGCATGCAGTTGGTGGCGATGCGCTGCAGGTCCTCGCGTTTGACGCCGACGTCGCGCAGGCGGCGGGGCAGGCCGAGCCCGGTGATGAAGCGGTCGAGCACGTCCGCTGCTGGTTCTCCGGCAGCGCACAGCGCGGCGCTGATCTCGGCCTGGCGATCGGCGTTGACCGCTGCGTTGAATGCCAGCACGGCCGGCAGCATGACACAGGACGTGTAGCCGTGCGGCACGCCGGCGCTGCCGCCCAGTACATGGCCGATGGCGTGGCTCGCGCCCATGCGCGTGCCGGTGACGATGCCGGCCATGGAATTCCAGGCGCCGATCAGGCAGTCGAGGCGGGCCGCCAGGTCGGCCGGATCGCGCTTCACCGCCGCCAGGCCGCAGCCGAGCAGGCGCAGCGCCTGCAGCGCGGTCGAGTCGGTGTAGGGATTGCCATCGATCGAGCAGAAGGTTTCGACGGCATGATCGACGGCGCGGATGCCGGTCGAGAGCCACAGCCATTCCGGCGTATGCACGGTGATGGCGGGATCGAAGATCACCACGAGCGGGATGAGGCCGGGATGAATATAGGCCTGCTTCAGCCGCAGCCGCGGCTCGGTGACGCCGGCACGGGCGTTGAATTCGCCGCCGCTCAGCGTGGTCGGCACGCAGATCTGGCGAACCCGCGGCGCGCGATATTGCGGGAAGTGCCGCTTGCCGGTGATCTCGTCGACCACGGTGCGGAAAGGCTCCAGGCCATCCGGCTCGCGAATGTCGTGTTCCAGGCAGAGGGTGACCGCCTTGCCGCCGTCCGTCGTCGAGCCGCCACCGACACTGACCAGCAGATCGCAACCGGCCTCGCGCGCCTTGTTGGCGCAGGCGATCACCGCGTCGCGCGGGCTGTGCCCCGGCATATCGTCGTGCACGCCGGCATAGCGCGGCCCCAGCGCCTCGGCGATCTGGCGGACGGCATCTGTCTTTCGGTTGAGCGTGCCGCTCGCGAGGATGAACACGCGCCGGGCGTCCAGCCGCTCGGCGGCCTCGGCCACGGCCGCGGCAGCGGGGCGGCCGAACACCACGCGTTCCATTCCAGTGAAGACGATCTCGCCCGCCCGCATGGGATCAGATGTTATAGGCTGGCATATGGGAGAGGAAGGCGGGGGAGAGGAAGGTAGAGGGAGGGGAGGGCTACTGCCCATTCTGGGCAGTAGCGGGCGCGCGTGCCCCATCCAATTTGCACATAATCGCTGGCTGCTTCTGAAAAATGGAATGGCCCGCCCGTGGCTCGTGAGGGATGAGGCTCCTGCGAAAATGGAAAGGCTGCTTCATGATGGCAATCAGGTCTGTGTGTGCGGTGGCGGTCGGTGGCTTTGCATTGGTTTGCGCCGGAACGGCCGCTGGTCAGGACACGCCGCGGTGGTCCGACATCGATTGCGCCCAGTCGCGGCTCTCGACCCCGCCGGGGCTGCAGTGCAAGTCCACCCAGAACTATGCAGGTGGCGACAGTTCGACCGGGACTGCGGGAGGCACGTTCAGGCGTTGGCTGGCAAGCGGTCAAATGAACGGCGCCAGCGTCTTTTACTATCTCGCCGAGGCGACCAGCCTTGGGGCGTCGATGATGGAAGGCTCATCGCTTCAGAAGGACATCCGATCCGAGATGAAGGACGGCAACATGATCCACGAATTCTCGCCCCTGGGTAATCGCGGAGGGGCCGACTACATGACCTTCACCAGCGGAGCAGGGAATTCCTGCGTCGGCATTCGCCGCTACGGCCCGTCTCAAGGCGAAGGCTACAAATGGATTCTTTACGGCGTCAGCTGCGATCCGCGCGGCAGGCCGATCACCGACGCCCAGATCGACGGCTTCATCGCCGGGGCAAGTTATCGAGGCTCTTGACGTCGCCCATCGTTTTGAGAGGCTCACCCATGAAGTTCGACGGATTGAGTTTTCGCGGCCGGATCAATCGCGCGAAATACTGGCGCATCAAGATCGGCCTCTTCTTTGCGAACTTCTTCTATCATATCTGGGTTGCCACGCAGTTCGGCCACTCCTCTCTGCATCAGCCTCCGACGAAAACCGGAGAGTGGATTCTGATCGGCGGCCTTGTCTGCGTCACTCTGATCAGTCTTTGGGTCTCGATCGCCACGGACGTGAAACGCTTCCACGATCTGGACAAGAGCGGCCGGTGGGTGTGGATCGTTCTCATACCTGTCGTCGGCATGGCCTGGTTGCTCATCGAGTGCGGCTTTCAGCCCGGCACGGCAGGCCCCAACAGATTTGGTCCTGATCCCTTGGCAAACAAATCGGGCAGCGCTGTCAGCACGGCATGAATCGTACTTCGCGCGGACCCTGACTTGCTGCGTGCGCCAAACGTCTTACTATCAGCGCATGATCACTCGCAGGACCGCTTTATCGGGGCTGGTTGCGTCGGCCACGGCAGGATGCACCACTCAGCAGGCATCGCTCCCGCCCGGTACGTACCCGATCGCGCCGCCACCGCCGGATCGCGCGTCCCAGGGATTGGACGCGGTGATCGACATCAGCCGATTCGTGACCGTCTCCGACTTTCGTTTGGTGCGTCAGAGCAACATTCTGGGCGTCATTCACAAGGCGACCGAAGGCGGGGATTACGTCGATCCGACGTGTGCGCCGAGACGTCCCCAGGCCGAGGCCGCGGGATTGCTGTGGGGCACCTATCATTTCGGCACGGGCCAAATGTCGGGGGCGCAGCAGGCGGCGTTCTACCTGTCGGTGTCGCGGCCGGGCCCGAAGACCCTCCTGGCCCTCGATCTCGAGGCCAACGAGAACCGGACGAGGAACTCCATGAGGCTCGACCAGGCCGAGGCCTTCGTGCGGGCCGTGGCCGAGGCGACGGGCCGGCTGCCGATCGTTTACGTGCATCCGACGTGGGCCAACGGCGATCCGCTGCCCAATTCAGGCCTCAGCCTAGGCGCGCGGATCACGCCCGATTCGATTCTCGCGCGCTGCGGCCTGTGGGTCGCCGACTACCATGACTCGCCCGAGATACCGTTCGCCTGGGAAGCGAAGGGCTGGCGGCTCTGGCAATATGCCGGCGACGAGAGCGCGGGCCGCCCCGCCTACGGCCAGACCAGCATCGTGAAGGGCGTCACCCATTGCGATCGCAATCTGTTCAACGGCGACGCGGCGGGGCTGCAGCAATTCTGGGGCTCGGGCGCCTGAGGTCAGCGCGGTCGGGCGTTCATGGGAGCGCGCCACTTCGGGCGGAGGTTACTCCGCCCGAAGTGGCGCTTACGATCATGAGCGCCACTGGAGTGGCGCGCTCCTCCGACAGATGATCGCCCGCGCGGCGATGTGTGAGGCGCTTCCGCTTCGGACGGAACCGCTCTAGCCTTCGCCACCGGCGCCGAAGAGCGCCGTGGCGGGAGGGACCTTGATCGATTTCCAACGACTGACGGGCGCGCTCGATGGCAACGCGGCGCTGCAACGGCGCGCGGCGCTGGCGGCGCTGTCGATCAAGGTGTCGGCGGGCGAGGAAGCCGCGACCGTAAGGGTCGGGTCGCGCATCACCGTCACGTCAGGCGCTGCCCTCGACACCAGCTTCAGCCTGGCCGCCCCAGAGGCGCATTGGGCCGAGTTCGCCAAGCGGGTGCCCGCGGTCGGCTTCCAGAGCCTGGTCGGCATGCAGCGCATGGGCCATCTCAAGGTCGAGGGCGACATGGTGGCCTATGGGCGCAACCTCATCTTCCTCGAACAGCTTTTCAGCGCTCTTCGCCCTGCGGGGCCGGCCGAGAACGCCGCGCCGGTCGGCGAACCCGTGATCGAGCCGGTGATCGGCCGCTACCTGCGGCTCGATTTCAACGGCCGGCCGCACCGGATCTATTTCGAGGAAGCGGGGCCAAGTGACGGCGGAGGGATACCGCTCGTGTGCCTGCACACCGCCGGCGCCGACGGGCGGCAATATCGTGCCCTGCTGAACGACGCCGAGATCACCAAGCGTTTTCGCGTGCTCGTGTTCGATCTGCCCTGGCACGGCAAATCCTCGCCGCCGCCCGGCTTCGAGCGCGAGGCCTACCAACTCACGACGGATCTCTATGTCGACACCGTCATGGCCTTCTGCCGTGCGCTGAAACTGGAGCGGCCGGTGGTGATGGGCTGCTCGATCGGCGGCCGTGCCGTGCTGCATCTGTCGCTGCGCCACGGCGACTACTTCAGGGCGGCGATCGGGCTGCAGTCGGCCACCCATGCCGAGGCCGGCGCCGACACGCGGCTGCGCGATATCGGTATCCTGTTCCGGCCCGACGTGCATGGCCAGGAAGCCGCCGCCGGCTCCGTGGCCTGCCTGATCTCGCCGACATCGCCGCAATCCGAGAAGTGGGAGACGCTGTGGCACTACATGCAGGGCGGGCCGGCCGTCTTCATGGGCGACCTGCATTACTATTTCGCCGAGGGCGATCTGCGGAACGGGCTGCTGGACGGTCTCGACACCAAGAGATGCCCGCTCCATCTGCTGACCGGCGAATACGATCTCTCGGCCACGCCGGCGCTGACGGCCGAGCTGGCCAAGCTCGTGAACGCCACGTCGTTCCAGGTCATGGAAGGGCTCGGACATTTCCCGATGTCGGAAAGCCCGGTACAGTTCAGGCGGTATTTGCTGCCGGTACTCGAACGGATTGCGGCGTAAGACTTGAACAGCCTCCTCGCGCGCAAGTCCGTCTCCGACATCGTCGGCACGGCGGACCCGCGCGTCCCCAAGGTCCTGGGCGCCGTCAGCATCGTCGCCATGGGCATCGGCGCCATCATCGGCGCCGGCATCTTCGTGCTGACGGGCACCGTGGCGGCGCTCAACGCCGGTCCGGCCATCGTGATTTCGTTCGTGCTGGCGGCCATCGCCTGCGGCTTCGTCGGCCTCTGCTATGCCGAGCTGTCGGCGCTTCTGCCGGTCTCGGGCAGCACCTACACCTATACCTACGCCACGCTGGGCGAGCTGGCGGCCTGGGTGATCGGCTGGGACCTGATCCTGGAATACGCCATGGGCAGCGCGGCGGTCGCCGTCGGTTGGTCGGGCTACTTCAACAACCTTCTCGGCATGGCGGGGCTCTCGCTCCCGGCGCGCTTCGCGGCGGCGACCGGGCAGGCGGTCGTGCTGGCCGACGGCACCGGCGTCACCGCCATCGCCAATCTTCCCGCTGCGGCCATCGTCCTGCTGATCACCGTGCTGCTGGTCGGTGGCACGAAGGAATCGGTGCGGCTCAACAACATCATGGTGGCGCTCAAGCTCACGGTCATCGTGGCGTTCATCGGGCTCGGCGCTTTTTACGTGCAGAGTACCAACTGGCAGCCGTTCATTCCGGAGAACACCGGCACTTTCGGCTCGTTCGGGGCCAGCGGCATCATGCGCGGCGCCTCGATCGTCTTCTTCACCTACATCGGCTTCGACGCCGTCTCGAACTGTGCCCAAGAGGCGAAACGGCCGCAGCGCGACATGCCGATCGGAATCCTGGGCGCGCTCGGCATCGCCACCGTGCTCTACATCGCGGTCGCCGCCGTGCTGACCGGCCTGGTGCCGTACCCGCAGCTGAACGTGCCCGATCCCGTCGCCAAGGGGGTGCGCGTCATCGGCTACGAATGGTTCTCGCTGTTCATCGAGCTGGGGGCGCTGGTGGGCATCACCACCTGCATCCTCGTCCTGCTCTACGGCCAGAGCCGCATACTGGCGACCATGGCCAACGACGGGCTGATGCCGCCGGTGGTCGGCCGCCTGCATCCGCGCCTCGGCACGCCGTGGATCAGCCAGATCACGCTGGGCGTCGTCGTTGCGACAGCGGCCGCGGTGGCGCCGATGGATGCGCTCGACGAGCTGGTCGGTGTGGGCACGCTCTTCGCCTTCATCCTGGTTTGCACCGCGGTGATCTACCTCCGGGCAATCGACCCCGAGGTGCACCGGCCGTTCCGCGTTCCCTATGTGCCGTGGGTGCCGCTGCTGGGCATACTGTCGTGTCTCTCCCTGATGTCCGGCCTGTCGCCCGCATCGTGGCTGCGGCTGGTGGGCTGGCTCGCGATCGGGCTGGTGATCTATTTCACCTACAGCCGGCACCACTCGCGCCTTGGGCGCCGGCACCCGACCGCCTAGGCGGCGTCCAAAGCCCCTCGGCGAATGGCGGTAGTTCCGAGGATAGCGTTTGGTTATCCCCTGTGGCGGGCGAAGGCCAGATGCTTGGCCCTGATCTTGCTTCCGTTTGGCTGTTGGGGGACAGCCAAGGGAGAAGGCCATGTCGGGATCACTGATGAGAGGCTTCGGGATCGCTGCTCTTGCGATCGCATTCAGCCAGCCTGCGCTGGCTCAGGACAAGGTGCGGTTCCAGACCGACTGGATCCCGTCGGGCGAGCACGCGATGTATTACGGGGCCTGGAGCAAGGGGATATTCGCCAAGCACGGCATCGACATCACCATAACGCGCGGTTATGGCTCGGGCGATACCGTGACCAAGGTGGCGGGCGGGGCGGCCGATTTCGGCGTCGCCGATCTCGCCGCGGTGTTCACCGCCCGGGCCCGGACGACTGTGCCGGTCAAGACCATTGCGGTGCTCTACAACGAATCGCCGCATTCCCTGTTCGTGCTCAAGAGTTCGGGCATCACCAGCTTCAAGGGCCTGGAAGGCAAGAAGATCGGCATCACGCCGGGCAACAGTCACCGGTTCTATTTTCCCGAGGTTGCCAAGAAGGCGGGCACCGATCCCAACAAGCTGATCTGGACCAACATGGACGGGGCGGCGATGGCGGCCCAGCTGATTGCCAAGAATATCGACGCCGCGCCGTTCTATTCGATCCACTACTATTACATCAACAAGGCGGCGGTGAAGGCGGGCGAGGAGATCCTGCCGCTGCCGTTCGTGGCGGTCGGCTTCAAGATCTATGCCGCTACCCTGATCACCACGGACAAGATGTTTCAGGACAAGCCCGACCTCGTGAAGCGTTTCCTGGCCGCCACCAAGGAAGCGTTCGAATGGGCCAACGCCAATCCCGAGGAAGCCTGCAAGCTGCATGTCGCCCGCTTTCCGGAGGTCGAGCTCGACGATTGCATGGGCAGCGTGCGGGCGGTCATGCCGTTCGTGTTCAACGACCACAGCAAGGAGTTCGGCTGGGGCAAGGAGAGCGCTGACCGGCTGAAGTTCTCATGGGAAACGATCGCCGAGGCCAACGAACTGAAAAAGGACTTCGACTACAAGCAGGCGATCGACACCAAGCTCGTGCCGGCGAAGTAACGGGCCGGGCGCACAGGGGCTGGCCCCATGATCTCGCTCAACCGCGTCACGCGTATCTTCGAATCGCGTGACGGCGACCGGATCACCGCCCTCGAAGACGTGTCGCTGTCGATCCGGGACAACGAGTTCGTGACCCTGGTCGGACCTTCGGGCTGCGGGAAGTCGACACTCCTGCGCATCGTCGCCGGGCTCATCCTGCCGACCGCGGGCACGGCGTCCATCGGTGGCGTGCCGGTCACCGAGCCGCGCCCGGAAACCGGCATCGTCTTCCAGGCGCCGACCCTGCTGCCCTGGGCAAGCGTCATGGACAACGTGCTGTTTCCATTGCGCATGATGCACAGGATGGACTCCGGCAGCAGGGACAAGGCGGCCGCGCTCCTGACTCTGGTGGGGCTGAAGGGCTTCGAGGGCAAGTCGCCGCGGGAGCTGTCGGGCGGCATGCAGCAGCGGGTCGCGATCTGCCGGGCGCTGGTGCACGAACCCGACATCCTGCTGATGGACGAGCCATTCGGGGCGCTCGATGCGCTCACGCGCGAGGAAATGACGATGGAGCTCCTGCGGATCTGGGGGGAGCGGCCCAAGACCGTGCTGTTCGTCACGCACTCCATCACCGAAGCCGTGGTGCTGGCCGACCGGGTCGTCGTGATGTCGCCGCGTCCCGGCCGCATCGCGGAGATCATCGACGTGAAATCGGCCCGGCCGCGCAGCTTCCATGTCGAGGGCGATGCCGATTTCCACGACGCCAGCCGGCGTATCCGCGCTCTTATATTTGGACAGAAGCATGTCGATCCAGGCCGCGCCGTCGCCTGAAAAGTCCCGTAGGAGGCATTCCGCGGCGCTCTACGAGATCGTGGTGCCGTTGCTCGCCACGTCGGCCGGCTTCCTGGTGTGGGAGGCGATCTGCCGGGCCTTCAACGTGCCGGCCTATCTGGTGCCGGCGCCGAGCGACATACTAAAAGAGACGATGGCGATCGGACCGACGGTGCTCGGACATTCACTCGCCACCCTCAAGACCGTGTTGCTGGGCTTCGTGGTGTCGATCGCGATCAGCCTGCCGCTGGCCGTCCTTCTGACGGCGTCGCCGGCGATCGCCAGCGCGCTTTATCCCTTCCTGGTCTGGACCCAGTCGATCCCCAAGGTGGCGCTGGCGCCGATCCTGGTCGTCGTCCTGGGGTCCAACGAACTGCCGCGGATCGTCATCACGGTGCTGGTCGCCTTCTTTCCGCTGGTCATTTCCAGTGCCACCGGCCTGATGTCGGTGCCGCCGGAGCTGATCGAACTCAGCCGTGCCTGCCGCGCGTCGAAGTGGAGCGAGCTGTGGCGCATCCGGCTGCCCTACGCCATTCCGTTCATCTTCGCCGGCCTCAAGGTCGCGATTTCGCTCGCCGTGGTGGGCGCCGTGGTCGCAGAATTCGTCAACGCCGATTCCGGACTCGGCTTCCTGATCGTGACCTCGACCGCCTTCTTCAAGGTGCCGGTGGCGTTCGGGGCGCTGATCATTCTTTCCGTCATGGGCGTCGTGCTGTTCCAGATCGTGGTGATCGTGGAGCGGGTGTTCTTTCCGTGGTCGACCGGCAACGCGATGACGGGAACCTAGTTACCTGCAGGAGAGTGGACATGGCCAAGACCTCTATGACTGTGATCCGTGGCGGGCGCGTGGTCGATATCAAGGGCCATGCCGCGCCGAAGGCCGATATCCTGGTGAAGGGCGACACGATCGTGGAGATCGGCGCCAGGGTGTCGGCGCCGGCGTCGGCCACGGTGATCGATGTCAGGGACAAGCTGTTGCATCCCGGCTTGATCAATGGCCACACCCACAGCCACGGCAACCTCGCCAAGGGCATGGTCGATCGGGTCACGCTCGAGTTGCTGTTGACGGCGGGGCCCTACATGAGCGGCGCGCGCACGCTGGAGGACAAATACCTCTCCAGCCTGATCGGTGCCGCCGAGATGGTGATGAAAGGCTGTACGGCGGCCTACGACCTGGCGGCCGAGTTTCCGATGCCGACCGCAGAGGGGCTGGCCGCGATCGGCCAGGCCTATGCCGACGTCGGCATGCGCGCGATGCTGGCGCCGATGGTGGCCGACACCAGCTTCTTCCAGGCGATCCCCGGATTGATGGACCAACTCCCGCCGTCATTGCAAAAGGCAGTCGAGGCGTATCGCTTCTCGCCCTACAAGGCGAGCGTGGCGCAGATGAAAAAGGCGCTGCACGGCTGGAAGCTCGATCGTGCCGGCGTGCATCTGGCCGTCGCCCCCACTATCCCGCACCATTGCAGCCGCGAGTTCCTTCTGGCCTGCCTCAGGCTCGCCAAGGACTACGACACCGGGCTGCACAGCCACGTGTCGGAATCGAAAGTGCAGGTGGTCGCCGGCTACCAGCTCTACGGCAGCTCGCTCACGGCCTACATGGATTCGCTGGGTCTGGTCGGGCCGAAGTTCACCGTGGGGCACGGCGTGTGGCTGGACGGCGACGACATGAAGCTGCTGGGCGACAAGGGCGCCTCGGTCTCGCATAATCCCGGTTCCAACATGGTGCTGGGCAACGGCATGGCCGACATGCGCGGCATGCTCAATGCCAAGGTGAACGTCGGCATCGGCACCGACGGTGCGTCGTGCTCGGACAACCAGAACATGTACGAGAACATGCGCCTGGCCTCGATGGTGTCCAAGGTACAGGGGCCGGACAACCGGCAGTGGATCACGACCGAAGAGGTACTGCATGCCGCCACCGCCGGCAGCGCTCGCGCCCTCGGGCTGGGTGACAGGATCGGCAAGATCGAAAAGGGCTACAAGGCCGATATCGTGTTCCTCGATCTCGGCAGCATCAACTGGATCCCGTTCAACGATCCGACCAACCAGATCGTGCATACCGAAGACGGCTCGGGCGTGCATTCGGTGATGATCGGCGGGCGCATGGTGATGGAGAACCGCAAGCTGTTGACGATCGACATTGCACAGGTGGCGAGGCGGGCCGAGAAGGCGAGGGAGCGGCTGGCGAAGGGCCGCGCGCCCGCCAAGTCGCTCTACGACAAACTCGAGAAGATCGTGAATACCTTCTGCCCCGGCCTTGCCAAGCAACCGCTGCACATCGACCGTTTCGGGGGCGGGCATCACCACGCCTATGGCCACGCTCCGCACATGCACTAGGACGCAATTCCGGCTGCCTGCGCCGGCCTGCTGGGATGGATGTGAGGCGTTTCCAGGAGTAGTCTCGACAGGCGGGAGGATCGCAATGTCGGGCAGGTCCGTTCTCATCGCCATCGCCCTCAGTGGCTGGCTCATCGTCTCCATCGTGGCCGCCATGACCGTTGCCTATGCAGGTTTCCTCGGCATCGGCGTGATGGGCCTGCTGATGTGGTTCATCTGCACCATCGTCGATCTTGAAATGGACGGCGCCGTGGGCAGCGGCATGTCGCCCGACTTTATGGCGCAGCAGCTCAGGGCGAAGGCGGAAAGTTCGCGCGACGCGCGCGCGGTCCGGTTCGGCGAGAAGCTGCTGGCGGCGCAGTCGGCGCGCTTCTTCAAGTACCTGGGTGCGGCGCTTGCCGTGATCGGCATGACGGGCTTCGTCGTCTTCCAGCTCTAGCGCCCCAGCGAAGAAATTCAGAACGTCAGCCTCACCTGCAGGCCCAGCACCAGGGCGTTGGGGATCGTGGTCACGGCGTTGGGCTGCATCACGTACTGGATGTTCGGCATGACGGTCGACCACGGCGTGAGCTGGGCGCGGTAGTTGAGCTCGATCGCGGTCTCGGCGGACTGGACGGCGACGGATCCCGGGATTTGGGCGTTGGCTAGATTCTGCGCCGCGACGAGCTGGCTGCTGATCCGGACCTGATTGACCGCGAGACCGATCGTGTCCTGAGGGCGGTCGGTGAAGGTGCCCTTCTGAAGAAAGCCGAGCTGCCAGTAGGACTGGAGCATCGCGGTGTCGGGACCGCCATAGGCCATGACGGCAAAGGCCGTGAGACCCTGGTCCGAGCCGGGTGTCGTGCGATGGAGCATCTGGTCGGCCTGGAGGTAGAAGCCCCAGCGGCCGCGCATGGTCGACTGCGGACCGCCGAGGGGAGAGCCCAGGTAGGGCGCATCCGACGTGTCGTAGTAGCCGCCGATCCTGATGTGGGCGGCGGGCAGGGCGGCGGGGCCGAGCCGGGGCTGCCAGCCGATTTCACCGGGCACGATGACGCCTGTCGCGCCCGAAGTGCCGAGCTTGAAGCCGTTGGCCGCCAGCGACAGCGTCGGATTGACCTCGTAGATGCCGGCCTGAAGGTAGAGATCGTCCCGAACATTGGCCCTCACCACGCTGCCCCAGCTCCCGGTGGGGAAGATGGTGAAGCCGCTGTTGATGACGATGCCGATCTGGCCGCAGAAGCCGTTGTTCTGGAAGTGGCAGTAGATCGGCGAGGAGGCGAAATCGTCCGACGCGTGGATCCAGCCGAGCTTGGCCTCGATGCGCTCCTCGAACAGTTTCTGCGCGTAGGAAAGTCCGGCGAGGCGGATATTCTGGCCGCTGCCGAAGATTTCCTGCACCGAGATGATGTTGCCGATCGACTGGGCGGCCAGGCTTTGCCCGGCGCGTTCGGTGAAGGTCGCGTGGATCTTGCCGCCGGGCAGGCCGATCAACTTGCCAAGATCAAGATCGAAGCCGGCATCGACCTGATGGGCATAGGCCGAGCCCTGGCGGAGCCCACCGACGGGATTGGCAGCACTTTCCGAGATGTAATGGGCGCGGAGCCCGATCCCCATGGCCTGGAGCGTGTGCCGCGTGCCGCCCCACTCGCCGGTCATGTATCGTCCCTGTAGCCACGACGGCAGGTGCGTCGCCAGAGGGGGCGGCTGGTCCGGGAGCGGCTCTTCAGTCGGTCGGAATTGGGCCTGCGCCGTGGCCGTGCTCAACAGCACGACCCAGAAAGCAGCGGCCGCGAGGCGCACGCGCCTTTAGCGCGCCGTCACGCCGATCAGCGAGTCGTGCAGCCACATCATCGCGACATAGGCCACGGTGCCGATCACGACGACGATGGCGTCGTTGAGCTTGAAGCCGTCGACCGGCGGCGCGCCCCTATCGCCACGGCGCTTGAGCGCGATGCGGTCGTAGACCGCCCAGGCGAGCAGGCCGCCGAACAGCAGTATCGAGCCGAGATCGCCATTCACCAGCAGGTGGGAGAGCGCCCAGGCCTTGACCGCCACCAGCATGGGATGGCGCAGCATTGCCTTGATCTTGCCGGCCGGCGCGTAGGCGGCGACCAGGGCCACGAAGGCGAACCACAGCAGGACGAGGGCGATGGGATGGAAGATCGCCTGCGGCGGGTTCCAGACCTGGATGTAGCCGCCGCTGCGGTAGCTGCCGAAGCCCCAGACGATGAGCACCAGGCCGACAGCCGAGACCAGGGAATAGAGGCCCTTGTAGCCGCCCTCCCCCAGCCGGCCGATCATCGCCGCGCGGGTCTCGCGCATCGTGGTGAGCGTGTGGATGCCGAGGAAGAGCACGAGACCGAGGATCAGGAAGGACATGGCGGCAGTGTATCACAGCCGATGGCTAGTGGTTGAAATCAGACACAAGAGTCCCATGAGCGCGCAGGATGCGCGCGGTCCAAAAAATCATGAGTCTTCTGGACCGGGCGCATCCTGCGCGCTCATGTCGTGCGATACGCCACGAGGCTCTTGCTTTCAGACACGGTACCTTCTGTTGGATTCGATCCACTAGCTGAGGTCTTCGGTCGAGGCCCGGGGGTCGTAGGCGGCGTCGCAGCCCAGCACCTTGGTGAAGGTCTCGTCGACCAGGCGGGCGACATCGGCCGGTTCATTGCCGGCGGTGCCGACGGTGGCAAAGGCGTTGGCGTCCCAGTCGACCAGCTCGAGCTCCATCTCCTCGACACCCTCCATGGCGCCGCTCAGCTCCAGGCGGGTGAGCGGCTCCTCGCTGTAGGGATAGGGCGAGATGTTGATCGAATCGGCCATGACCTGGATCGACACGTCTGTGCCGCCGGCATTCACTGCCTCGATCGTGCAACAGAGCATGCCGCTCTCGTTGGGTTGGCCGTAGATGTCGGCGATTGCCGCCACAATCGCATCGACCTGACGCTGAGGCATTATCGTCTCCTGATTGACCCTGATTCCTATCCGGCGATCGCGGATATCATGGTTTCGCACAGCCTCCCGAGCAACCTTTGCGACTTGGGGCCCGTTTAAGTCAGGGATCTCCCTAATCGGGTGGTCTGGAGGCGTATCATGAAACAGTTTTCGGGCACTTTGCTTGCCGTTCTTCTCCTTGCCGGCGGCTCGGCGCTGGCCGAGCAGCAACTGGCACTCAGTCCCGCCCAGCGCTCTGCGGCGGCGGAACCCGATTCGGTCCAGATCAGCTGGACGGCGCCCTGCGACGGCGGTGGGTGGCTGTTCGATACCGAGACAGGATGCCGGATGTGGGACTGGCATCCCGAACCTGGCGACAAGGGGGTGTGGAGCGGCGTCTGGCGCGACGGCCTGAAACACGGCCGCGGCGTCGTGCAGTGGACCGAGCACGGCCAGAAGATCGACCGGTTCGAGGGCAGCTACCGCTTTGGCCGGCGCGAGGGTTTTGGCCGCTACGTCTGGAACAAGGACAATCGTTTCGAGGGCAATTATGCCGACGATGTCCCTGACGGCTACGGCACGGCGCAACTGGCCGGCCAGACGTTCTCCGGGCAATGGCACAATGGCTGCCTGGCCGCCGACGGCCGCGTCGTGGCGATCGGCGTACCGCGTGCGTCGTGTGCCGGCGGCGAGGAGCGGCCGCTCAGGTCGGCGCAGCAGTAAGCCCGGCCCGTACCGATCCGGGTATCAACCCGAGGTCGGGACGTCGGTGCGGCCGAAGGACTTCACCTTGCCGTCGTCGTAGCAGACGTAATAGCGGTTGGAGAGGGTCCAAGGTGTGCGGCTCCAGAAATCCTTCAGCACCGTGTAGTAGGAGCACTGCAAGCCGGGCGCATGCGCCACCGTCTCCGGCTCGCCCAGGATGGACTGCACCTGTTCGGGACTCATGCCGGCGTGGACGCTTTCCACGTTCGAGGCGGTGACGCAGCCGGCGAGCAGGCCGGCCGTCGCGATGACAGGGGCAATTCGCTTCATCGGTATATTTTGCGCCGGAGGCGGCCGGACGAAAAGCCCTTAAATCAGGGCCCCCTAGATCAGGTAGAGGCCGATCCCCACCAGTCCACTCACCACGATCGGAATGGCGGGGTTGATCTTGGTCAGCATCAAGAGCGCGAAAACGCCGACGGCGAGTGCCACGGTGAGGGTATTGGTGAGGGCGCCGCGCGCCAGCACGATGCCGCCGGCCAGCACGAGGCCGACCGAAACAGGACCCAGGCCGCGCTGGATCGACGGCCGCCACGGCCAATCGTGCAGGCGGTTCCACAGTCGGCCGATGCCAAAGGTGAGCAGCCCGGTCGGCAGGATGAAGGCGACCAGGACGACCGCGGCGCCGGGGAGGCCCGCGACCTGGGCGCCGATCGAGGCCACCATCATCATGTTGGGGCCGGGGGCGAGCTGCCCAAGGCTGTAGTAATGCATGAGCTCGGGAAAGGTGACCCAGTGGTGGACGTCGACCGTGAGATCTTTCAGCTCCGGGAACGCCGCCATGCCGCCGCCGACGGTCAGCAGCGAGATGTAGCCAAAGACCATGGCCAGATCGAGGAGCTGCTTCATGGGTGATCCTTGAAGTGCGGATCCACGGGCTTGGGCGCAGCGCCCTTGCGCGGCCTGTGCCACCAGATGGCGAGGGCTCCGACGCCAACCAGGGCATAGAGAACCGGCACGTGCAGGAAAGCGACAAGGACGGCGGTCAGGACCACGAAGGCATAGTCGGCAATCTCGACCAGCACCTTGGAGCCCAACTGCACCATGACGACGGCGATCAGTCCGACGGCGCCGGCCGCGATGGCGTGCAGAAACGCCTTGGACAGTGGATCGTCGCCACCGACGCCGACGGCGAAAGCGGCCGCGGTCATCAGAGCGGCGCCGGGCAGGCACATGCCGAGGGCGGCGAGGAAGGCGCCCGGCCAGCCGCGCAGCCGGTCGCCCGACAGGATCGACATGTTGGTGGCGTTGAGGCCGGGCAGGCTCTGGCTGATCGCCATCAGCTCGACGAAGGTCTCGTCGTCGAGCCATCGGTAGTTGCTCACCAGGCCCGTCCGGAGATAGGCGATGACACCGCCGCCGAGGCTGGTCGAGCCCATGATGAAGAAGCCCAGGAACAGCCGCCACAGCGACGGCGGCGGGGCGAGCGGAAGCGCGGGGCCCTTCGGGGCGGCGGCGTGGGGTTTCATTCGTGGGCTTGCGGTGGATTACCTTTGAGGCGGTAGACTGCGCCGGTCTTGGTCGTGGTGAGCGCCAGCCAGTCGCCGGCGATCTGCTGCAGTTCGAGGAAGAAGCGCTCGCATGCCACCAGCGCCTTGTGGCTGATGTCGTTGGGGCCGGGGAAGCGGAGCTGGTAGGCGAACTCGCCGACGAAGGCGTGGTGGTCGCCGCGTGCACGCCACAGGCCGAGATTGGCGGTGGCCGCCGTGTGATGGCCGAAATCGAGGAAGCAGATGTCCTGCAGCAGTTCCTCGACGATGGTCTGGTTGACCAGCGAGACGTCGTCGGGTCCGTCGCAGGAGATCGTCGACAGGGCCGGGAAGATCTGGGTCAGCTCCGGCAGCGACATGTGGCCCAGCGAAGACATCACGATGCGCGCCGCCTGGGGGGCCTGGCTGAGGCCGAACTCGACATTATGCGACAGCAGGCGCCGCATGCCGCCGATGCGATCCTTGAGCGGCATGATCTCGAGCTTGAACTTGATCTTGAACTTGCCGTCGATATGCGGCCGCACGTCGATGGCCTGGGCCTTGGCCATGTCGTCGCTGCGGTATTTGAAGACGATCTCGGGGTCGCCGATCGCGAAGCCGTCCTCGTAGGCGATGCGCCGCCGGCAGATGAACGAGTTGTTGTAGAGGTGGTAGCCGCCGGTATCGAGGAACAGGACCTCGCGCACTTCGGGTCGCTGCTGCGACTTGGGCGTGTGCTGATAGCCGACGCCGGTCGTCGCGGCGGCGCGTTGCACCAGGGCGGCGAACTCCTTGAATACATGGGCCGACGTGAAGCGTTCGGGCTTCAGAATCAATTTGCACTGCAGGTAACCCAGCTCGTCGCAGCGTCGGCCATCAGCATAGGTGCCGCCGTACTGCTCGGCCAGCCAGGTTTTAAGTTCCGATTCCTTGATGTCGTTTGGCATGCGTCCTCCCCATCCGGAGCGTAACGTGTCGTCATCGTGCTGTCATCCGAGCCACGGGCCTGATGCTTTCCGCCTGATGCGATGGAATGCTCATTGCCGGCCTATTGGCGAAGATCGATCATGGGCCATGTTCGCCAATCTCGCGCTCGCCACCTTCATGGTCGCCTTGACCGTGTCCATTCACCTCGGCGGGCTGCTCGGCCTGCTGTGGATCCTGCGCGACCGCGCGCACCGGCTGCGACCCCACGACAGCCGCGTCGGACAGCTCGCGGTCATCCTGTTCGTCGTGCTCGGCCTCGTGGCCATCCATACGGTCGAGATCTGGCTCTACGGCTTTGCCTTCTGGGTAATCGGCGCGGTCCACGACTTCGAATCGGCGCTGTATTTCTCGACCGTGACCTTCACCACGCTGGGCTATGGCGACATCGTCCTGGATGGACAGTGGCGCCTGTTCGGCGCCATCGAAGGCGGCAACGGGCTGATCCTGTTCGGCTGGTCGACGGCATTCCTGCTCTCGGTCACCAGCCGCCTGCGGATGCTCGAGCACGACTGGCTGGAACGGCCCGAGTGATTCCGGGATGCCGCTAAGGATACCTATGAGAAAGTCTCGCCCTGGGATGCTGGCGCGGGGCAGGGCGATGGGTTAATTCCGGGGCCATGCAAACCGACACTCGTTTCCTGCCGCCGGGCCTCGCTGCCTCGCTGAGCGGCCCGATCGGGACTTTGCCCGAATCGCCGATCTCCGACGTCGCCATGAGCGTGTTCGGTGACCCCGACGTCGTGCCGCTGTGGTTCGGCGAGGGCGATCTCGTCACGCCCGATTTCGTGCGCGACGCCGCGGCGAAGGCCCTGCAGGCAGGCGAGACCTTCTACACCTGGCAGCGCGGCATTCCGCCGTTGCGCGCCGCCCTCAGCGCCTACACCGAGCGGCTCTACGGTATCGACTGTCCGGTCGATCGCATCAGCGTCACAACCGGCGGCATGCAGGCGATCCTGCTCTCCGTCCAGATGCTGGTCGATCCCGGCGACAACGTGGTGATCGTCTCGCCGATTTGGCCCAACATCACCTCGGCCACCAAGCTGATGCGCGGCGTGCCGAAGTACGTGGCGCTCGAACGGACGGCGCACGGCGGCTGGACGCTCGACCTGCAGCGCCTGTTCGATGCGGTCGACGAGCGCACGCGGGCGATCTTCGTCAACTCGCCGGGCAATCCGACCGGCTGGATGATGTCGTCGGACGAGCAGCGCGCGCTGCTCGACTTTGCCCGCAAGCGTGGCATCTGGATCATGGCCGACGAGGTCTACGCCCGGCTGATCTACTCCAAGCGCCCCGACGGCCGGCAGGTGGCGCCGTCGTTCCTGGAACATGCCGGTCCCGACGATCCTCTGATCGTGCTCAACAGCTTCTCCAAGCCGTGGGCGATGACGGGCTGGCGCCTGGGCTGGCTCACGCATCCCGCCCAACTCGGCGACCAGATCGCCAAGCTCGTGCAGATCAACACCTCGGGCGCACCGGCGTTCCTGCAGCGGGGCGCTGTTGCCGCCATCGAAAAGGGCGACGATTTCCTGGCTCAGATGGTCGAGCGCTGCCGCGCGGGTGGCGAGCAAGTCTTCCAGCGCCTGTCGGGCCTGCCCAAGGTCACGATCTCGCGGCCGGAGGCGGCGTTCTATGCCTTCTTCTCGGTCGATAGCGTCGACGACACCATGGCCTTCTGCAAGAAACTGGCGAAGGAATACAAGGTCGGCCTGGCGCCGGGCGAGGCCTTCGGGCCGGGCGGCACCGGCAACATCCGCCTGTGCTTCGCCTCGGGCGCCGAGCGCCTCAGCAAGGGCCTCGACCGTATCGAAGCGGCGATCAAGGCAATATGATGCGGTCATGCCTAACGGTCCCGCCATCAATGTCCGGCATCTGCGCAAGATGTACGGCGAGGTCGTTGCAGTCGACGATCTGACGTTCACAGTCCCGCGCGGCACCGTGCTCGGCCTGCTGGGCGGCAACGGGGCGGGCAAGACCACGACTATCGCCATGCTGCTCGGGCTGCTGGAGCCGACCTCGGGCCAGATCGAGGTGCTGGGCGTCGACATGCTGAAGCGGCGCTATGCGGCGCTGTCGCGCATGAATTTCTCCTCGCCCTACGTCGACCTGCCGCATCGCCTCACGGTGCGCCAGAACCTGCTGTTCTATGGCCGCCTGTACGGCGTCAAGCAGGTCAACCGGCGTATCGAGGAGATCGCCGCGCGAATGCAGATCTCGGAGTTCCTCGAGCGTCCTGCCGGCAAGCTCTCGGCCGGGCAGAAAACGCGCGTGGCGCTGGCCAAGGCGCTGATCAACCGGCCCGACGTGCTGCTGCTCGACGAGCCCACTGCGTCGCTCGATCCCGACACCGCCGACTGGGTGCGCAGCTACCTCAAGGAATACCAGGGCGAGACCCACGCCACGATCCTGCTCGCTTCGCACAACATGAGCGAGGTCGAGCGGCTGTGCGACGACGTGATCCTGCTGCAGTCCGGCCGCGTCTTCGAGCGCGGCAGCCCGCGCGAGCTGATCGAGCGGTTCGGTCGCGAGGACATGGAAGAGGTGTTCCTCGACATGGCGCGCGGCCGTGGCCATGGGCTCGATGCGCTGAAGAAGGGGGAGGCGGCGCAATGAGCGGCTCCATCGGACGCATCCATGCCCTGGTGATGCGCCACGTGTGGATATGGCGCAGCTCGATCATGCGGCTGGTCGATTCGATCTACTGGCCGGCGGTGCAGATGGTGATGTGGGGCTTCATGACCCAGTACCTGCTGCCGCAAGCGTCGTTCGTGGCCCAGGCTGCGGGTGTGCTGCTGTCGGGCCTGCTGCTGTGGGAAGTCGTCGTGCGCGGCAATCTCTCGCTCAGCGTCGCGTTTTTAGAGGAGATGTGGTCGCGCAACCTCGGCCATTTGTTCGTGAGCCCGATCCGCTCATGGGAGATGGCGACCGGCATCATCATCGCGGCGCTCCTGCGCACGCTGCTGGGGCTGATCCCGGTGTCGCTGATGGCGTGGGCCTTCTTCGGCTACAACATCTACTCGCTCGGCCTGCCGCTGGTCGCTTTCTTCGCCATCCTGCAGATGTTCTCGTGGTCGATCGGGCTGGCCATGTCCGGCATGATCATGCGCGTTGGCCAAAGCGCGGAAAGCTTCGCCTGGGCCGCCGTGTTCATCCTGATGCCGGTGAGCGGCGTCTATTATCCTGTGACGGTGCTGCCGCACTGGCTGCAGGTGATCGCGTGGGGATTGCCGCCGGCATATGTCTTCGAAGGCATGCGCTCCATCCTGGCGGAGAAGACCGTCCATTGGGATCTGTTCGCCATCGCCTTCGGCCTGTCGGTGGTCTATCTGGTGATAGGCTTCCAGATCTTCCAATGGTTCTTCCGCGCGTCGCGTCGCGCCGGTACGCTGCTGGGGCAGGGTGAGTAAAAGGAGACGAGACGAGCGATGACGATCCGGACATTGTGCAGCGTGCTGCTCGCCGTGGGCGTGGCGGCCTGCAATCCCGTTCCCAAGCCCCAGCCCAACGCGCCGCTGTGGTCGGCGACCTATAACGTTCCCTACACCACCATGGCGAACTGTCTGGCGGCGCAACCCATCGGCGGGTTCACCGGAGTGCCGCGGATCCAGTCCGATACAGGCGTGGCGACAGTGACGCTCGCGTTGGGCGACGGCACACAGTTGGCCATCAACTTCATCATACGGCGAACCGGCAGCGGCACGAGCATGGTGGAGTGGCGGCGTCATTTGACGGTCGGTGGATGGGAGCCGATCGACTCGGATGCCCACACCCGCGCGGACACCTGCGGCGGCGTCTCTTGATTCCTGACGACTGATCCCGGATTTACTGATCCGGAACTATGGCGCCTTCAGGACCTGTTGGCAGGCCGCCGGCAGTTTCGGCCGGTAGGGCTTCGCCGCGGCGGCGGGTGGCGGCGTGACTGGCGCCCTGCGGAACCAGGAGTCGAGCGCCTCGCCGCAGCCATCATCGTCGGAGTACGTGGCCTGCGCTTGGCATTGCGGATTGCCCGGCGGGCAATAGAGCCTGATGTGGAAATGCTCGTCATGGCCGAACCAGGGAACGAGCTTGCGCAGCCAGCTCCGGTTGCCTGTCGCGGTATTGCAGATTCGCTGCTTGATCCACTTGTTCACGAACATGCGGTCGAGATTGGGCATCTCCGCCGCCGTTCGCAGCAGCAGGACATGCTGGGCGGAAAAGACCGTGTCGTCGATGCCGCTGTCGTCGGCCTGAACCAGCGAGCGCAGGCGGGGATTTTCGCGATCGGCCGGTACCCGACGCGCCCCGGGCTGGCGCTCGAACCAGATGTCGGCGTCGAGGCCGACCTGGTGGCTGGCATGGCCGGCCGGGGCGGGCCCGCCACGCGGCTGGCCTATGTCGCCGATGTAGAGATGCGCCTGGCCCGCTGCGCGCATCTTCTCGGCCAGGATCTTGGTGAAGTCGACCGTGACGGGCTGGCCCCAGTAGCGGTTGCGGCTGACGCGGATTGCCTCGTAGCCCGGCCCGTCGAGCGGGAGCGCCTGCGCACCCTGGAGGCAGCCGGCCGTGTAGAAGCCGATCGACTGGGTCGGCCCTGGGGTGGGCGTCGACACCGTCGCCCAATCCTGCGCCGAGGCGGAGGAAACCGACAAGATCGCCGCGAGCAGCGGAACAACGAAACACATCATCTTGTTGGCAGGATACCCGCCCGCTAAGACTTTGCCCATGGCCGGACCAACTTACACGAACATCAAGCTCGAGCGGGACGGCGCGGTGGCGCGGCTGGTGCTGAACCGGCCCGAACGGCGCAATGCGCTGACGCATGACATGATGGTCGAGCTTGAGGATGCCTTCGCCCGGGTGCGCGACGATGCGGACTGCCGCGTGCTGGTGTTGCGCGGCGCCGGCGGCCATTTCTGCGCCGGCGGCGATCTCGACGCCATGGCCGTGTTGCCGCCGTTGCCGGGCGACGGCGCGTCCGATCCGCTGATCCCGGCCTATCGCCAGTTCGGCGACGCATTGCTTGTCCTCAATTCCCTGCCGCAGGCCACGATCGCTATCGTCGAAGGCTCGGCCGTAGGCGGCGGCTTCGGCATGGCCTGCTGCTCGGATGTCGTGATCCTGCACGACAGCGCCAGGTTCGGCCTGCCCGAACCCAAGGTGGGGTTCATCCCCTCCCAGGTGATTCCCTTCGTGGTCCGCCGGCTGGGCGAGGGCGCGGCGCGCGATCTCGCGGTCAGTGGCCGGGTGGTCGATGGCGTGGAAGCCCATCGCCTGGGGATCGGACGCTATCTCTACCGGACGACGGTCGAACTCGGCACGATCCTGCGTGGCCTGCTCGACGATATTCTGAAGATGGAGCCACAGGCGCTGGCGACCGTGAAGCGTCTGGTGCTGGCATGCGCCACGGAGGATGATCGCGCCGTGCTCGACGACGCAGCGGAGAGCCTCGTCGGCCTCCTGCGCCGACCACAGGCGGCGCAGGGGATCGAGGCATTCATGGCGAAGACGGCGCCCCCGTGGGCGAAGGGATGAGGCAGATGCGCAACTATCGACACATCGAAGTGCGGCCGATCGCCGGAGCGCTGGGCGCGGAAATCCACGGTGTCGACATGTCGCGCGATCTCGCCGACGATGTCGTGGGCGAGATGCGCCAGGCCCTCCTCGACCATCTCGTCATCTTCCTGCGCGGCCAGCAGGCGACACCGTCGCAGCAGGTGGCTTTTGCGCGCCGGTTCGGCACGCCGATGGAGTATCCGCAGCTCAAGGGTCTGGCCGAGGCGCCGCTGATCACGCCGGTCGTGAAGCTCGAGCATGAGCGCAACAATTTCGGCGGCATCTGGCATTCCGACACGACGTATCTCGCCGAGCCGCCGATGGGCAGCATGCTGCTCGCCCGCGAGGTGCCGCCCTACGGCGGCGACACCATGTTCGCCAACCAGTACCTCGCCTACGAGGCGCTGTCGGACGGCCTGAAGAAGACCCTGGTCGGGCTGATGGGTGTGAGTTCCTCGGCCAAGGCCGAAGTCACCAAGACGCGTGAAGACCAGATGAAGGCCGCCGGTGCGCAGCTCAAGGTCCTGTCGGCCGAGCACCCGATCGTGCGCAGCCATCCCGAGACCGGCCGCAAGGCGCTCTACACCAGCGAGGCCCATACCGCGCATATCAAGGGCTGGACCGAGGCCGAGAGCCTGCCGCTGCTGCGCTTCCTGTGGCAGCACCAGGTCCGGCCGGAATTCACCTGCCGCTTCCGCTGGGAAGCGGGGTCGCTTGCCTTCTGGGACAACCGCGCGGCCATGCACAATCCGATCAACGATTACCACGGCCACCGCCGTGTCATGCATCGCGTCACGCTGGCGGGCGACAAGCCGCGCTAGAACCCGCCAGGCGACGCGGCATCTGCTGGAGAAAGTCGCATGCTCGAATACGGTGGCCTGTTGGCTGTCCTGCTCCTCGTCGGCGCCAACGGCTTCTTCGTCGCCGCCGAATTCTCCCTCGTTGCCGTTCGCCGCAGCCGTGTGGTCGAGCTGGTCGCCGCCGGAAAGATGAACGCGCAGGCGCTGGAGCGGGCGCTGAAGCATCTCGACTCGAACCTTGCCGCCACCCAGCTCGGCATCACCATCTCGTCGCTGGCGCTGGGCTGGATCGGCGAGCCCGCGATCGCGCACCTGATCGAGCCCTGGTTGGCCGGCAGCATCGGATCCCTGGCCGGCGTCAGCGCCTATGCCATCGCGGTGGCGATCTCGTTCTTCATCATCACCGCCCTGCATATCGTGCTGGGGGAACTTGCGCCGAAGAGCCTCGCCCTTCAGCGCAGCGAGGCCACGGCATTGTGGATCGTGCGGCCGCTCGGCCTGTTCCGTTGGCTGCTCAGTCCGGCGATCACCGTCCTGAACGGCCTCGGCAATCTCGTGCTCCGCCTCTGTGGCCTGCAAGCCGGAACCGGCGAGGCTTCGCTGCATTCGGCCGGCGAACTGAAGCTGCTGGTCGTCGAAAGCCAGGAAGCCGGCCTCCTGCAGGAAGCGCAGGAGGAAGTCGTGGTGCGGGCGCTCGACATCGGCAGCCGACGCATCGGCGACATCATGACACCACGCACCGAAGTGGACTGGATAGATATCAACGACAATCACGAGGAGATCCAGAAAGCCATTCTCGAAAGCCGGCGCGAACAGCTCCTGCTCGCGCGGGGCAGTATCGACGAATTGCTGGGCGTGGTCGCCAAGAGGACGCTGCTCGCGCAGGTGTTGGGCGGCGGCGAGGTCGACCTGCTGGCCGCTGTCGGCCAGCCCCTCCTGGTCCATGAGAGCATGCCGATCTTCAAGGTGCTCGAACAGTTCAAGCAGGCGCCGGTGCGTCTGGCGGTCGTCGTCGACGAGTATGGCGGCGTCGAAGGGATCGTCACCCAGTCCGACCTGCTGGAGGCGCTGGCCGGCGATCTGCCGGACCAGGACGGCGAGCAGCCTGACGTCGTCGCCTGTGACGACGGCACGTTACTCATCGACGGCATGGCGCCTGCCCACGAAATCTTCGAACGGTTGGAGGTCAAGCCGCCGACCAAGGTCCGGTTCCATACCATCGCGGGCTTCGCACTGGCCGAATTCGGCCATCTGCCCGAGACCGGTGATTGGTTCGTGCACGAGGGTTGGCGCTTCCAGGTGGTCGACATGGACGGTCGGCGCATCGACAAGCTGATGGTGAGGCGGGAAGCGCCGCTCACGCCGGCGGCGTGACGCCTAGCGGACAGGTGGCGAGAGCGTGATCGTGCCGACGGCGGTGCGGGCGGCTTCGGCGCGGGTGCCGCCGATCTCAATGTATTTCAGCGCCTGCCAGCGGTCGACGAAGTTGCGTGCCCAGGGCGACAGCATGTTGCCCGACTGGCCGAGCGGAATGGCGAAGCGGCTGTTCTCGAGATCGGCGAAGTCGTAGACGGCGCGGTAGCCGGCGCCATGCACCGCATCGAACGGGCGTTTCCCGAGATACGACGGCTGGGCCCGGTTCAGGGTTTGCGCGCCGCCGTCCGACGGAAAGCGCACCGAGGCAAGGTCGCGCAGCAGGGGCACGCCGTCGAACAGCGGGTGGCGGTGGACTGCGAGGTGCTCGCGACCCCATTGCCAATTATCGATGTCGGGACCCTGCAGGCGCGCGATGCCGTCGAGTGCGCGCTCGAGCGCCAGCGCGATGGTGTCGTCGCAGGTTTCGGCGACGCGTGTGCCGCCGTCGTCGCACCAGCCCGGCTGCTCGCGCAGGATGCGCATCATCAGCGGGACGTTGGGGGTGGCCAGCGACTCGTAGAGGTCGTTGCCCAGCTCGTCGGCCATCAGGCCACGCTGCAGTTCGGTGATCCAGGCCGTGTAGATCAGCGGTTCTGCCCGGCTCGCCAGCATGAAGTGGTTCCAGCGGCCGAGCAGGTCGTGCACCTTGGCCGCCCGCGGATTGCGCGGCGCCGACTTCAGCAGCATCGGGACCATGTCGACGGCATCGAGCGAAAGATTATCGGCCTGGATCACGATCATGCCGTAGACCGGATGGCGCTCGACCTCGCGCAGAAGCTGGCCGGCGCGGCGCTGGCGGTAGGGTTCGGCCCAGTCACGCGTGATGAAGTAGCGATAGTAATCCGACACCACGCGGGCGTTGGCGTTGACCAGGATGCCGCTGGCCGGATTGTAGACGCGGGGCAGGGCGTCGAAGGGCACGACGCCTGCCCAGTCGTATTCCCCGGTCCACCCCGGCACCGGCATCGAGCCGTCGCCCTTGCGCCGCATCGGCACGCGCGCCGGCGAGATCAGGCCAGTGTTTCCGGCAGTGTCGGCATAGA
The DNA here is from genome assembly GCA_029946105.1 of Reyranella sp. GTDB lineage: Bacteria > Pseudomonadota > Alphaproteobacteria > Reyranellales > Reyranellaceae > Reyranella. The sequence continues at coordinate 60,384 of JAQSDW010000221.1, forward strand.
CGATGTTCTGCATCGGCGAGACGATCTTGCGCGCCGCGGTCAGGAATTCGTCCCAATTCTGCGCCAGACCGAGACGGGCAAAACCTTCGGCCGAGGTATCGGCGCCATCGAGCGCGGTCGCCTGCAGTGCCAGCACATGGCCGGCCGGCGTGAGGCCGGGCACGTTAGGGTCATCGGTGCGGCGGGCGATGAAATCGTCGATCACCACGCCATGCCGGGTCTGACGCACGCGCAGCGGCACGGGATCGCCCCACAGGACGTTGATCGTCTCGTCGCGGACGGCGAACGGCCGCGCACCATCTGGTGTGATGTAGCGGCTGGGATCGGTCGGATCGACGCGCTCGACGAACAGATCCTGGCTGTCGAGGTTGGTGGTGGTGAAGCCCCAGCCGATCGTACCGTTGTGGCCGAGCACGATGGCGGGCGAGCCGGGCGAGGAGGCACCGCGGATGTCGAAGCCGGGGCCGATCAGGCGCGCGAGGTACCAGATGCCGGGGAAGGTGAGGGCGAGATGCGGATCGTTGGCGAGCAGCGGCTTGCCCGACACCGCGTGGGCGCCCGACAGCACCCATTCGTTGGAAGCCTCGCGCTTGCGCGTGGCGATATTGTCGGTGCCGCGATAAAGCCGCTCGAGATCGATGCCCTTCGTTGCCGCCCGGACGATCGACAGCGTGGAGTCGGCATTGTCGCCGGACGGTTCGATCAGGAATTTCACGCCGGCGTCGCCGATCTTCTGCGCGAGGCGCAGACGCAGAAGTTCGGCGCGCCAGTTGCCGTCGAGGCCGAGCGCCATCAGCTTGGCCCAGACCAGCGAATCAGCGGGCCGCCACTGGTCGGGCCGGTAGCGGCCGCCCGACAGCAGCTTGATGACGGTGAGCTCGAGGCCGAACTGCTGGTCGTCGTCGGCGAGCCAGGCGTTGACGCCGGCGGCATAGGACTCGAGCAGGGTGCGCGTGCCGGGCGACAGCGCGTTCACGCTTTCGCTCGCCTGCCGATAAACACCCAGCCCGCGCATGGTGCGGTCGGTGTCGATCAGGCCGCTGCCAATCATTGCCGGGGGGATGATCTCGGAGAGGCGGCCCTGGCCCAGGCGGCGCATCAGCTCCATCTGCCAGAAGCGGTCCTGGGCGTGAACGTAGCCGAGGCCAAAGGCGGCGTCTTCGATGGAGCCGGCGATGATGTGGGGCACCGCGTTCTTGTCGCGCAGGATCTCGACCGGGGCTTTCAGCCCGGCGGCCTCGACGTGGCCACTGTAGGGCGGCAGCGCACCGCGCACCTGGAAGTAGGCGCCGGTCAGGAAGACAAGAATCGCGAGTACCGTGCCTGCCAGGAATTTCAGGAAGCCGGTGCCGAGGCGAAGCATGATCATCGCGGGGGTGCCCGCACCGTCTAGCTGCCGAGGGAGGCGAGGATGGCCTGGCGGTCGCCGTCGAGGTCGGGTGCAGGCGCGCGCGTCGTCGGATCGGCGAAGGCCGACATCTTGAGCGGATTGCCGGCGAGCTTGAGCGTGCCGCCGCTGCCGTCGGGAACCTCGACCACCATGTTGCGCGCTGCCACCTGCGGGTGCTCCAGCGCTTGGGCGATGTTGTTGATCGGCCCACAGGGCACGCCACCCTTGGAGACGACGGCGATCCAGTGATCGGTCGTATTGGTCTTCAGCACGGACTCGATTTCGTGCTTCAGCTTCTTCTGGCTCTTCTGGCGCAATGCGTTCGACTTGTACGCGGGGTTGGTTGCCATGTCGGACAGGCCGAGCGCCCCGCACATCTTGATGAACAGGCTGTCGTTGCCCGCGGCGATGATCATCGAGCCGTCGGACGTGGCAAAAGCTTCGAAGGGGGTGATGGTCGGATGGCGCGCGCCGAGCGGGCCGGGGATTTCCTTCTCCACCGTGTAACGCATGATCGCGTTCTCGAGCAGCGCGAGCTGGCAGTCGAACATCGCGATATCGATCTTGGTGGATTCACCGGTCTTGAGGCGGTGCACGATCGCGGCGTTGACGGCGACGGCCGTGTAGAGGCCGGCACCGATGTCGCCGATCGACATGCCGACGCGGCTCGGCGGCTGACCCTCGTTGCCAGTGATGCTCATGATGCCGCCCTGGCCCTGCATGACCATGTCATAGGCGGGATCCTTCGAGTTCGGACCGGTATGACCGAAGCCCGACGCCGCGGCGTAGATCAGGTTTGGATACTTTTGGTGCAGCGTCTCCCAGCCGTAGCCCAGCTTCTCCATCGTGCCGGGGCGGAAGTTCTCGACCACCACGTCGGCCTTTTCAAGCAACTGCTCGAAGATCTTCCGGTCGGCGTCGCTCTTGAGGTCGAGGGCAATGCTTTCCTTGCCGCGGTTGACCGAGGCGAAATAGGTCGACTTGCCGTTGACGAAGGGCCCATAGGCACGCGCGTCGTCGCCGCCTTTTGGCGGCTCGACCTTGATCACCCGGGCGCCCATCTCGGCCATCAGCAGGGTGCAGTAGGGGCCGGCGAGAATACGGGAGAGATCGACGACGAGGATGCCCGACAGGGGGCCACTCTTGGAAGTATCGGGGACGGCGTTCAGGGTCATACTCAGTTCTTAGCCAGTGATCGGCCCTGAATCCAGCCGGCCGTGACGGCCATTCAGCGCACTTGGAGCTTGCCCACTTGGAGCTTGAAGGTATTGCGGAGAAACGTGGCGACATCCTGTTCGGCGTGTGCAAGTGCCGCGGCATTGCCCCCCATGGTCGCACCGCGCTGCATGCAAGAGCGGAAGTAGGCGGAAATCGCCACCGGATCGCGCAGCGCCTCGCCGGTGTCGTGGCGGCGCACGGTGCCACTATCGACATCGACTTCCGCGTTGCAGCCGCGGGCGCTTTGCAGGGCCGGCAGGAAGCGCGGCGGGTCGGAGATGTCGAAGTCGTGATAGGCGCCGTCATAGGAGATGACCTTGGCCGGGACGCCCTTGGCCATAAACCACGCGGTGTAGTCACGGCACGCGGCAGCCGGCGTGTAGTCGTCGGCGCCACCCAGCAGCATCAGGATAGGCGCGCCGCTCAGCCGCTCCGCGCGGTAGGGAATGCTGCAGGACGGGTAAAGGGCGACGTGGGCGGCAAAGCGGAGGTTGCCGTCGATCATGCCCTGCCGCAACGGTTCCAGGGCGCTGTAAAGGGCGACCTGGCCACCCCGCGAGAAACCCATGACGCCGATTCGTGTCGGGTCGATGCGCGGGTGGGTGGCGAGCAGCCGCAACGCGGCGAGCGCATCGGCCAGATTGGCCATGGTCGAAAGCCGGCTCTGATCGCGCGATGTCGACTGCAGGCCTCGCGGCGTGAAACTGTCGACCACGAAGGTGGCGATGCCGAGCGCGTTGAGGCGCGCCGCCCAGGCGGCCTCGCGACCGGGCAGAATGCCGCCGCTGCCATGGGCGATGACCATTGCGGGTATTTTGTCGTCAGTGGTTTGCGGCAGAGTGAGCGTGCCGGGAACGACGACTCCGGCTGCCGGATAGGTCCGGCGGACAAGTTCGGTCGGTCCGCTCGGGGTCGCAGATTGAAACTCGATGCGGCCGGTTCGGCCGTCAGCGAGCGAGGAGAGAGGCTCGGCAACGAGAGGCGATGACATCCCCAGCAGCAGGGAAGTGGCAACGATCGAGGACGCCAGGAGTCTCATATCCGGGCCTTAACCGGCGGGCCGCCGCGAATCCAGCAATACGTTGGCGGCGGCGGCGGAGATCACGATGCTGCCGCCGATCAAGGTGAGGTCGTCCGGCTTCTCGCCGTCAAACAGCCAGACCCACAGCGGCCCCAGGACCAGTTCGAGCAGGCCGAGCAGGGCGGCGCGGCCGGCGGGAATGCGCTTGAGGCTCGCCATGTAGAGCAACAGGCCACCGGCAAGCTGGCCCGGGCTGAGCGCCAGCAGCCACGGCACCTGCGACCAGATGATCGTCTCGGGGTGAGCGAAGGGAAGAGCCACCAGCCCCGATATCACGCCGGCGAGCCAGATCGCCGGCGCCATGCCGACGTCGCGGCGATGGCGGACGACCACGTAGTTGCCGCTCATGGAGAGAACGACGATGAACGCCACAGCCATGCCGGCCAAAGCGCCGGCCTGCAGCGATCCAGCGACGCTGATGGCGAGACCCAGCACCGCCACCGCCATGGCGAGGACGGTGTGGAGGTGCAGCTTCTCGCCGAGGAAGAGGCGGGCGGCGATTGCGGTGATGAAGGGCGTTGCGCCGAACATGATGAGCACATTGGCGACCGGCGCCATGCCGAGTGCCAGGATGAACGATACGAAGCTGCCGGCAAGCAGCAGCGCGCTCAGCAGCAGGGCGGGTCCCGCATTGCGGACGTCGATCCAGATGTGGCGGCGCTGCCAGAGCAGCAGCGGCAACATCGCGGCCACCAGGAAGGCCGAGCGCCAGAAGGAGATATCCCAGGCAGGCAACTCGATGTGGCGCACGATGACACCGGCGGTGCTGAAGAGAGCGGCCGCGGCGATGGCGTAGGCCGCGCCCAGCGCCGCGGAACCTCGCGAAGAGCCATGCGTTTTCATGTCGAAGAAACTGTGAATACGGATCTGACGTGTCCCCGTCCATCGATTCCCTCGACTTGCCCCCGTTCAAGCCACGTTTTCCATGGTGGGGAGCAGATCTTCAGACCATTGCCAACTAGTTGGCTGCGCCCCAGTCGGACCTCTCGCCACACAGCAGCGAGCGCGTGTGCTTTTCCATGGCCGATCGAACCGGCGACATTCTGCTGGGGATGGTCGACCACCCTGCGGAACTCGGCGCGGATCGGCCGTTGGTTATTCTTCTTCACGGTCTGACAGGCTGCGAGGACAGTACCTACATCCTGAGTGCGGCCCGTCATCTGCTGGATTGCGGTTATCGCGTGCTGCGACTGAACGTCCGCGGGGCTGGGCCGTCCCGACCTTATTGCGGCGAGCACTATCATGTCGGCCGCACCGCGGATTTCAGGCGCGTCCTCGGGCAGATTCCCGAGGAGCTGACGGACAATGGCATCGTCGCGGTCGGTTACTCGCTGGGCGGCGCCATGCTGCTGAAATATCTGGGCGAAGAAGGTTCTTTCTCGCCGTTGCGTGGTGCCGCCACGATCTGCGCACCGATCGATCTCGCGGGCACAGGCCTGCACATGCGCAAGCCGCGCAACTGGCTCTATCACGCCTACATCCTGAACGGCATGAAGGCCGAAGCCCTTGCCACCGGCGCCACTATCTCGCCGGAGGAACGGGCGATCGTCCGGGCGGCGCGGACTGTCTGGGAATATGACGAGCGTTTCATCGCGCCGCGTTACGGCTTTCGCGGCGCCGAGGACTGCTACGATCTCTGTGCCCCGATGCATTTCATGCCGGAGATCAGGGTGCCCACTATGGTGTTGTCGGCAGGCGACGATCCGTGGATTCCGGTCGAGCACTACAGAGCGTTCAAATGGGCCGACAATCCGTGGCTGCTGCCCGTACTGCCACCGACCGGCGGTCATATGGGTTTTCACGGCGATACAAGCCGGAAGCCCTGGTGCGATCTTGCGGTAGAGAAATTCGTCGAGCGAATTGCTACCATCGAGGCGTGAGCCTCGATTTCCCGCCCTTCCGTCCGCGCTTTCCCTGGTGGGGAGGCGATCTGCAGACCATGGCCAACCGTCTGCGCGGCGGCGCCGTCGACCTGACGCCTCATACCGGCGAGCGTCAGAGATTTTCACTCGCTGATGGCACCGGCGACACGCTGCTGGCCACGCTGCACCGTCCGGCGATGCCGAAGGCTGGCACACCGCTGGTGATGCTGATCCATGGCCTGACGGGGAGCGAGGACAGCCACTACATCCTGAGCCAGGCGCGGCTGCTGCTCGACCGAGGCCATCGCGTGCTGCGCCTCAACCTCCGCGGGGCGGGCCCGTCGCGGGCTTTGTGCGGCGGGCACTATTATGCCGGCCGCAGCCAGGATTTCCGGGCGCTGCTGGCGCTTCTGCCGGCCGAGCTAACACAGGACGGGTTGGTGGCCGTGGGCTATTCGCTGGGCGGGGCGATGCTGCTGAAGTACCTCGGCGAGGAGGGCGCCTCGTCGCCCCTGAAAGTCGCGGCCAGCGTCTGCGCCCCGATCGACCTTGCGATCACCTGCCGCAACATGATGCGGCCCCGCAACCGGATCTATCATCACCACCTTCTGAGTCAGATGAAGATCGAGGCGACGGGCGAGGGGGCGGTGCTTTCCGCCGTCGAGCGCGAGGGGATCCTGAATTCACGCACGGTGTGGGAGTACGACGACGTCTTCATCGCCCCGCGCTACGGTTTCGGCAGCGCGGAGAATTACTATGAACGCTGCAAGCCGCTGAGGTTCATGGGCGACATCCGCGTGCCAACCCTGATGCTGGCCGCAGGCGACGATCCCTGGATCCCGGACAACCTCTACCGCGACTACGACTGGGCGGCCAACAAGGTGCTCGTGCCGCTGCTGCCGGAGTCAGGCGGCCATGTCGGCTTCCACGGCACCGCCAGCGGCCAGCCGTGGAGTGATGTCGTGATCGCGCGATTCCTCGAAGGTGGCTGACATGGAACCGATGACGATGATCGTGGGCGTTGCCTGTTCCCTGGTCGCCCTCGTCCTTGCCTGGCGAGCCTACCGCGGGGCGTCGGAAGAGCAGGAGAGGCGCAAACGCGAGGACAACGAACGCAACAGGCGCTAGCTGAGGACGATCGGCGCCTCGGGGGGGCCGTCGTGCAGCAGGGCTTTCAGGCGAACGCCTAAATCGAGCGGCTCGAAGCGCTCAGACGAGGCTTCGATCTCTTGCGGCGTCCACCAGCGATGGCCACGCGTCCAGCTCCGTTCCTTCTCATCCAGACCGGATGTATCGATTGCGGTCGTGGCGCTGCGGGCGAGGAAGAAGCGCTCGCGGTGCAGGACATCCCTGCCGCGCCAGCTCATGTGCCGTTCGCGTGTCCAGACCCAGTGCACCTCGCCGGTGACAGCCAGGGCTGTCTCCTCGCGCGCCTCACGCACGGCGGCCTCTGCAAAATCCTCGCCGGGATCGACCATGCCGCCGATCATCACCCAGAAAGGATCGAAGAACGGGTTCGCCGGATCGAACACCTTTGGATCGTGGACGTTGAACAGGAAGAGGCGGTCCTGCGGATCGAGCAGGATCAGGCGGGCCGACGGACGCTCAATCATCCTTGGCGATCTTCTCGGGCGATCATTTCGACTTGAGCAGCCGCGCCGCGTCCACCGCGCCGTAGGTCAGGATGCCGTCGCAGCCGGCACGCTTGAAGCCGGTCAGCGTCTCGATCAGTACCTTGTTCCAGTCGAGCCAGCCGCGATCGGCGGCGCCCCTCAGCATCGCGTACTCGCCGCTCACCTGGTAGGCGTAGGTCGGCACGCCGAAAGCATCCTTCACGCGGCGCACGACGTCGAGATAGGGCATGCCGGGCTTCACCATGACCATGTCGGCGCCTTCCTCGATGTCGAAACCCACTTCGCGCAACGCTTCGTCGGTATTGGCGTAGTCCATCTGGTAGGTCTTCTTGTCGCCCTTCAGCGCCCCCGAGCTGCCGATAGCGTCGCGGAACGGATTGTAGAACGCCGAAGCATATTTGGCGGCGTACGACATGATCTGCTCATGCTGATAGCCCTTGGCGTCGAGCGCTTTGCGGATGGCGCCGATACGGCCGTCCATCATGTCCGACGGTGCCTGGATGTCGGCGCCGGCCTCGGTCTGCACGATGGCCTGCTTGACGATGGCCTCGACCGATTCGTCGTTCAGGATTCGGCCATCGCGTACGATGCCGTCGTGGCCGTCGCTGTTGAAGGGATCCAGCGCCACGTCCGTCATGATGCCGATATCAGGCACGGCCTTCTTCACGGCAGTGGTGGCACGGCAGACGAGATTGTCCGGGTTGTAGGCCTCGCGCGCGTCGGGCGTCTTTGCCTTGGGATCGGTCTCCGGGAAGATCGCGATGGCGGGGATGCCGAGGTCGCGCGCTTGCTTGGCCGCTTCGACGAAGAGATCGATCGAAAGGCGGTCGACGCCCGGCATGGACTCGACCGGCGTGCGCGACTTGCTGCCCTCCTGTACGAACACCGGCCAGATCAGGTCATCGACCGAGAGCCTGTTCTCGGCGATCAGGCGGCGCGACCAGTCCTCGCCACGATTGCGGCGAAGCCGGGTGGTGGGATAGCGGCCGAGGGTCGTGAAGCGCTTAGGCATGAACGGCCTTATCGCGCGAACCGCGCAAGGCCGCAATGCGGCTTGTTTGCCTGCTCCGTTTGACTGGGATGGCCCCCCCGATATGATCCCGCGCGCATGGATTTTAACCTTACCGAAGACCAGCAGGCTTTCCGCGATACGGCGCGTCAATTCGCGAGCGAGCGGATGCTTCCCCATGCCGCGCGCTGGGATGCCGAGAAGATCTTTCCGGTGGAAACCCTGCGTGAGGCGGCAGCGCTGGGCTTCGGCGGGATTTACGTCCGCGACGATGTCGGTGGCAGCGGCCTCAGCCGTTTCGACGCCGCCCTGATCATGGAGGAACTGGCGTCGGCCTGTCCCAGCACGGCGGCCTATATCTCCATTCACAACATGGCCGCCTGGATGATCGACGGCTTCGGCGACGACGAGCAGCGCCGGCGCTTCCTGCCCAGGCTCTGCTCGATGGAGCATTTCGCCAGCTACTGTCTCACCGAGCCGGGGGCCGGGTCGGATGCGGCGGCCCTCGCCACCCGCGCCGAGTTGCACGGCGACCACTATGTCTTGAACGGCACCAAGGCCTTCATCTCGGGCGGCGGTCGCAGCGACATCTATGTCGTGATGCTGCGCACCGGCGGGCCGGGGGCGGGTGGTGTGTCGACGCTGGTGGTCGAGGCAGGCACGCCCGGCCTGTCGTTCGGCAAGCAGGAGAACAAGCTCGGCTGGAACAGCCAGCCGACCGCGGCGGTGATCTTCGAGAACTGCAAGGTCCCGGTCGCCAATCGCATCGGGCCCGAGGGCCACGGCTTCAAGATCGCGATGATGGGTCTCGACGGTGGACGCATCAACATCGGCGCCTGTTCGGTGGGCGGGGCGCGTGCCTGCCTGGAGACGGCGTCGCGCTACGTGGTCGAGCGCAAGCAGTTCGGCCAGCCGCTCGCCGACTTCCAGGCGACGCAGTTCAAGCTCGCCGACATGGCGACCGACCTCGACGCGGCGCGGTTGATGATCTGGCGGGCGGCCTCGCTGCTCGATGCCAAGTCGCCGGAGGCGACGCAGGCGGCAGCAATGGCCAAGCGCCTGTCGACCGACACAGGCTTCCGCGTCGTCAACGATGCGCTGCAATTGCATGGCGGCTACGGCTACTTGAAAGACTTCCCCATCGAGCGTTATTTGCGCGACCTGCGCGTGCACCAGATCCTCGAGGGCACCAACGAGATCATGCGTGTGATCATCTCGCGCCGCCTTTTGATGGGGTAAGCCGCAAAAATGTCCGAAGCTGAGATTCTGTTCGAGATCAAGGATGGCCTGGGTCTTATGACCCTCAATCGGCCCAAGGCACTGAACGCGCTTTCGTACGGCATGATCCTGGAAATGGAACGGGTCATGCCGGGTTGGGAGAAAGACCCCGCGATCAAGGCAGTGGTGCTGCGCGGCGCCGGTGACCGCGCCTTTTGCGCTGGCGGCGACGTGACCGGCCTCTATCGCGAGATGCGTGATAATGAGACGGGGACTCTGCGTCGCGACTTCTTCCGCGACGAATACATCGTCAACCGCCGCATCTATCGTTTCGCCAAGCCATGGATCTCGTTGATTGACGGCATCGACATGGGCGGTGGCGTCGGCCTCTCGGTCCACGGCTCTCACTCGGTGGCGAGCGAGAAATTCATGTTCGCCATGCCGGAAACCACCATCGGGCTCTTTCCCGATGTCGGCGGCGGCTATTTCCTGTCGCGGTTGCCGGGTGCGCTCGGCACCTTCCTGGCGCTCACGAGCCATCGCTTGAAGGCGGCGGACGCGTTGTGGGCAGGGATCGTCGATGCCCATGTCCCGAGCGCCTCGATGAATGACCTGCAGGCGGCGTTGGGCGCCGCCGATCTGTCCGGCCCCGACGCCAACCGAAAGGTCGATGCGGTGATCGCGCGCTTCACGACCGATGCGGGCATGCCGACTTTGCCGGCGATGATGCAGGACATCGATCGCTGCTTTTCGGCCGAGTCGCTGCAGGAGATCGTGGACAAGCTCCGGAACTATCCGGGCGAGTGGGCGCAGAAGCAGCTTGCAGCGCTGATGAAGCTCTCGCCGATCTCGATGGCGATCACGCTGGAACAGCTCAAGCGCTGCGCCAACCGCTCGTTCGAGGATTCGATGACCATCGAATACCGCATGTCGCAGCGCGGCATGCAGAAGGGCCACGATTTCTTCGAGGGTGTGCGCGCCTTGTTGATCGACAAGGATCAGAAGCCGAAGTGGAACCCTCCGACTATCGAGGGCGTCACGCGCGAGCTCGTCGAGGAGCATTTCAAGCCGGTGTCGAACGACCTGTTCTTCGACTGAGCCGGAACCAGCAGGAGGAAGACATGGCGAAAATCGCCTTCATCGGTCTCGGCAACATGGGCGGCCCGATGGCCGCCAACCTCGCCAAGGCACAGCATCATGTAACGGCCTTCGACCTGTCCGATGCAGCCGTTGCAGCGGCGGTCGAGAAGGGCGCTCACAAGGCCGCCACCGCCGCCGATGCGGTGAAGGGCGCGGAGATCGTCGTCACCATGCTGCCGGCCGGCAAGCATGTGCGCGAGGTCTACGAGAAGGATGTCTTGCCCAACGTTTCCAAGGGCACGCTGCTGATCGACTGTTCGACCATCGACGTCGACAGCGCCCGCCATGTGGCAGCCCTTGCCGCCAAGGCCGGGCTCGAGATGGTCGATGGGCCTGTTTCGGGCGGCGTCGGCGGTGCCACCGCCGGGACGCTTACCTTCATGGTGGGTGGCCCCGATGCGGCTTTCGCCAAGGCAAAGCCCATCCTCGAGAAGATGGGCAAGAACATCGTGCATGCCGGCGCGAGTGGTAACGGGCAGGCGGCCAAGATCTGCAACAACATGATCCTCGGCGTCTCGATGATCGCGGTCAGCGAGGCCTTCATGCTGGCCAAGCGCCTGGGCCTCGACGCCCAGAAGATGTTCGACGTGGTGTCGACCTCGTCGGGCCAGTGCTGGTCGCTGGTCAATTACTGCCCGGTGCCCGGTCCGGTCCCGGCATCGCCCGCCAACCGCGATTACCAGGCAGGCTTCACCGCGGCGATGATGCTGAAGGACCTGATGCTGGCCCAGCAAGCGGCGAACGCCGCGGGCGCCAGCACACCGCTCGGCGCGGAAGCAGCCCAGCTTTTCAACCTGTTCGTGAACAGCGGGCATGCTGCCAAGGATTTCTCGGGCATCGTCCGGATGCTCGACGGAAAGTGAGGCCTGCCGTGATCACGCTCTACGATCTTGCCTTCGAGGACGACCGCCGCCCGAGCCCTTTCTGCTGGCGCGCCAAGTTTGCGCTGGCGCACAAGGGTCTCGACTACACTAACGTCCCGATGGGCTTCACGGAGAAGGAGAAGATCGCCTTCGCCGATTCCAAGACCGTGCCGGTGATCAAGGACGGTGAAAAGCCGGTCAAGGACAGTTGGGCCATCGCCGTCCATCTCGACGAGATGTATCCGGAGAAGCTGCTGCTCAAGAGCGAGGTGGGTCGTGCCTTCGCGCGTTTCATCAACGGCTGGACCGACGTCGTGATCAACGGCGCGATCTTCCCGATGGTGATCGGCGACCTCTATGACCGCGTGCGGCCGGAGGACAAGGGCTATATCGCCGAGTCGCGCGGCGCACGGCTCGGCACCAGGGATTTCACGTCGTTCCAGGCCGCGGCGCGTGAGAAGGGATTGCCGGCATTTCGCGCCGCGCTGGAGCCCGCGCGCCGAGCGCTGCGCGAGCAGATGTTCCTCTCCGGCGCCGAGCCCGCCTATCCCGACTATATTCTCGCCGGCACCTTCATGTGGCCGCGCACTGTCAGTCCGCTCGAGCTGCTGGAGGCCGACGACCCGGTCCATGCCTGGCGCGAGCGCATGCTCGACCTGTTCGATGGTATGGCCCGCAAGGCGAAGGTGGCGTAGAAGTCGCAGAGACCGAAGGAGAATTACGTGCCGGATACCGACGCCAAGCCCTTCGATCCGGCCGAGCATCGCTTCGGGCCGGCCCATTGGTTCGAGGACCTCAAGGTCGGACAGAAATTCTACATCAACTCGCGCACCCAGACCGAGGCACTGTTCTCGGCCTTCCAGCTTGCGAGCGGTGACAACCACCCGATTCACTACGACCGCGAGTACTGCAAGGGCCTGGGCCATCGGGACATGCTGGCACACGGTCTGCAAGTCGCGATCCAGGGTGCGGCCGGCGGCGGTATCTTCCCGCATATCGTGGGTGAAGCGCTGATCGGCTTCCTCGAGCAGTCCTCGCGCTTCCTCAAGCCGGTCTATGTCGGCGACACGCTCTACCCGATGCTCGAGGTGACGGAGCTGAAACCTGGCCGCACCACCGGCGTCGCTGTCCTGAAGCTCACCATCCATAACCAGAAGGGCGAACTGGTGTGCGACGGCGCCCACAAGTACCTTATCAAGAAGCGGCCGCAATAACTTTGGGAGCGAAACCATGATCGGCGTCATCGCGAAACTGACGATCAAGCCCGGGACCAACGCCGACTTCGAGGCGACGATGAAGGCGCTGCAGGCCAAGGTTCATGCCGACGAGCCGGGCAACAAGCTCTATGCCCTGCACAAGACGACCGACGTTGATGTCTACGTCATGTTGGAACGTTACGACGACCAGGCGGCGCTGGACGGCCATCGCGCGGCACCACACTTCAAGGAACTCGGGCGCAAGCTCGGCGACTATCTCGCCGGTCGGCCCGATGTCCAGGTCATGCAGGAAGTCTGACGGTCGCGACGGCCAGATGGATCAGCCAGCGCGGACGGATCTGATAGTGCCGGCGGATCGACGAGAGGGATGATGGACGGCTTTTTCCACCGCCACACTAAACCCGGCACCGCGCCGGGTACCCTGTCGGGCCGCGCTCCAGTGGTCGACGAGGCCCTCGACTTCACCCTGGTCGAGTACACACCGGATGACGTCCAGGTTCTCCACGGCGTCGAGGTCGATGAGTGCCGCTTCCATCTCGGCACGCCCGGGCACACCTGGATCGATGTCGCCGGCCGTCCCAGTTCGGAGATGCTGCGCGACCTCGGCATGGCCTTCAACCTGCACCCGCTCGCACTCGAGGACGTGTTCCACGCCAACCAGAGGAGCAAGCTCGACCTCTACGAGGGCCAGGGCTTCATCGTCCTGAACGATCCGGCGTACGAGGATTGCGAGCTGAGAGGACGCCAGGTCAGCATCTTCTTCGGCGAGAACTACGTGATCTCCTTCCACGATCACAAGGCCGACATCTTCAAGGCGGTGCGCGATCGCCTTCAGACCGCGGGCTCGCGACTGCGCACCTTTGACGTCGACTACCTCGTCTATGCACTCATCGATCTTGTCGTCGATCGCAAGTTCCCGCTGATCGAGGCACTGTCCAGTCATATCGAGGAGCTGGAAGAAGAGGCGCTCGGCCATCCGACCAAGGACACGCTGGCGCACATCCACCAGGCGCGGCGTGCGCTGGTGGCCTTCCATCGCATCCAGTGGGCCGAGCGCGAGACGGTGCTGGCGGTGATGCGACCCGACGTGCCCTACATCATGCCAGAGACACGGACCTACCTGCGCGATTGCTTCGACCATGCGGTGGCGGTGCTGGATCTCGTCGAGAGCTACCGCGAAATGACCAATGGCCTGATGGAAGTCTATCTCATGGATTCTTCCAATCGCATGGCAGAGGTCATGAAGACGATGGCGATCATCACCGTGTTCTTCATGCCGCTGAGCTTCCTGGCGGGGATCTACGGCATGAATTTCGAGCGCGATGCCGGCAACATGCCGGAGCTCGGCTGGAAGTACGGCTATGTTTTCTTCTGGGTGATGGTCGTCGTGATCGTGAGCGGCATCTTTTTCTGGCTGAAGCGCAAGCGCTGGATATGAGGAGGCTGCCGTGACTGGCACCCACAGGATTTTCGGCTCGGAATTGTCGCCCTATTCGGTGAAGGTCCGTTCCTTCTTTCGCTACAAGAATGTCGGCCACGAATGGATCCTGCGGTCGCCGGCGGTGCAGGCCGAATTCCAGAAGTACGCCAAGCTGCCGCTGGTGCCGCTGGTCGTGACGCCGGACGGCGAGGGCATCCAGGATTCGACGCCGATCCTCGAGCGCTTCGAGGCCTCGCACCGCGAGCCGTCCGTGACGCCTGAAGATCCCGCACTGGCCTTCGTCTCGGCGCTGCTGGAAGAGTACGGCGACGAGTGGGGCAATAAGTGGATGTTTCACTACCGCTGGCGCTATCAGCCCGATGTCTGGGCGACCGCCGAGCGCATCGCCGTGCAGATGATGGCCCCGCAAGGCACCCTGGCGGTGGCGCAGGCACGGGCGGCCGTGGCCGAACGCATGACCGGCCGGCTGGGCTTCGTCGGCTCCAGCGACAAGACGCAGCCGCTGATCGAAGCGTCGTTCAAGCACGCGCTCGAATTGCTCGACCGGCATCTGGCGACGCGGCCCTATCTCTTGGGCGGCCGCCCGGCGATGGCCGACTTCGGCCTGTGGGCCCAGCTTTACGAGGCCGCCACCGACCCGACACCCGGTTCGATCCTGCGGGCCTCGGCCGCCAACGTGATGGCCTGGGTCCAGCGCATGGTCTCGCCCAAGGCGGAGGGCCCGTTCGAAGCCTGGCCCGCCCTGGCGCCCACGCTGATGCCGCTGCTCAAGAAAGAGGTCGGGGCGCTCTTCCTGCCATGGTCGGTCGCCAATTCATCGGCCATTGCGGGCAACGCCAAGATCTTCGAGGTGGAGCTCGGCGGTACGGCGTGGTCGCAGGAGCCGCAGAAATATCACGCGCGCTCGTTGGCCGAGATCCGGCGCAAGTATGCGACAGCCAAGGATGCGCCTAGTCTGGAGGCGATCCTGCGCGATAGCGGCTGTCTCGGCCCGCTAGCGCAGGCTTGAGACGATCAGGGTCACACCCGACAGGCTCAGCAAACCAAGCACGATGCGGCGGAACTGCGCGTCATCGACCTTCTTGTAGAGCGCAAGGCCGATCCGCGCGCCGATCAGGGTGGTGGGCACGCAGATAGCCGCCCAGATGAAGAAGGTGCGGTCGAGGAAGCCCGCGATGCCGGCCGAGACCAGAGCGAGGAAGAGCACGCTCATGTTGAACGGCTGGTTCACGCCGCGTTGCTCGTCCTTGCCGAAGCCCCGCAGCTGCGCCCAGATCGCAGGCGCGGGGCCGCTGAGGCTCGCCATGCCGCCCATCACGCCGCCCGTGAAGCCGACAGCGGCGTCGGCGAGACGGCCGCCGCCGGTGACGATGGGTGGACGACGTACGAAGGCCATCCAGGCGCTGTAGACGATCAGGAAGACACCGACGCCGACCTTGAGCGGGTTCGGCCGGACATGGTCGAGCAGCAACGTGCCGATCGGGACGCCGATGATGCCGGCCGCCAGCATCGGCCAGAGACGCGACCAATGCACGCCGCTCCAGATGCGCGGCAGTGACTGAATGTGTCCGGTGACGCCACAGAGTGCGGTGAGGGGTGCGGCCGTGAGCGGCGACATGGCTTGCAGCCAGAAGCCCAGCGCCACCAGCGCGTAGCCGGTGCCGCTCAATCCGTTGACGAAGCCCGCCGCCAGCGCCCCGACGGCGACGATCGCGATGTCGCCGGTGGGCGGCAAGTCCACCCGGTTATGCCCCGGAGGAGAAGGCCTGAATGCCGGTCATGGCGCGGCCGAGGATCAGCGCGTGCACGTCGTGGGTGCCCTCATAGGTGTTCACGGCCTCGAGGTTCATGACGTGGCGAATCACGTGATACTCGTCCGACACGCCGTTGCCGCCGTGCATGTCGCGGGCCACGCGGGCGATGTCGAGCGCCTTGCCGCAGTTGTTGCGCTTGATCAGGGAGATCATCTCCGGCTGGGCGTGGCCCGCGTCTTTCAGGCGGCCGACGCGCACACATGCCTGCAGGCCGAGCGCAATCTCGGTCTGCATGTCGGCGAGCTTCTTCTGGATCAGCTGATTGGCGGCCAGCGGTCGGCCGAACTGCTTGCGGTCGAGCGTGTAGTTGCGCGCCTGCTTCCAGCAGAACTCGGCGGCGCCCATGGCGCCCCAGGCGATGCCGTAGCGCGCATTGTTGAGGCAGCCGAACGGACCGCCGAGGCCGGCGACGTTGGGCAGCATGTTTTCGACGGGGACCATGACCTCGTCCATCATGATGCCGCCGGTCACCGAGGCGCGCAGGCTGAACTTGCCCTCGATCTTGGGGGTCTCGAGGCCTTTCATGCCGCGTTCGAGGATGAAGCCGCGGATCGCGCCGCCGTCGAGCTTGGCCCAGATCACCAGGACGTCGGCGATCGGCGAGTTGGTGATCCACATCTTGGAGCCCGAGACCTTATAGCCGCCGGGCACCGTCACGGCGCGGGTCTTCATGCCGCCGGGATCGGAGCCGTGGTCGGGCTCGGTCAGGCCAAAGCAGCCGACCCATTCGCCGGTCGCGAGCTTGGGCAGGTACTTCATGCGCTGCTCTTCGGTGCCGTAGGCGTAGATCGGATGCATGACCAGCGAGGACTGCACGCTCATCGCCGAGCGGTAACCCGAATCGACACGCTCAACTTCACGCGCGACCAGGCCGTAGGTCGTGTAATTGGCGCCGGCGCAGCCGTATTTCTCCGGCAAGGTAGAGCCCAGCAGGCCGAGCGCGCCCATCTCGTTCATGATCTCACGGTGGAATTTCTCGTGCCGGTTGGCCTCCAGCACGCGCGTCATCAACTTGCCCTGGCAATAGTCGCGCGTGGCGTCGCGGATCGCGATCTCGTCCTCGGTGAGCTGGTCGTCGAGGAAGAACGGGTCCTCCCAATCGAACGGCTTGGCGTCGGAACTGATGCCCTTGGCGGCGCTCTTGATCGGTGTTGCGGCGGTGGCCATGTCTTCTCCTCGCTGTCTTCGCCGCGTCTTATCAGCCGGCGGCAGTCGCGCCAACTGTCCTTCCGGTCAGCGTCCGGAAAATCTCCAGGTTGAGGCGGCCGAAAGCCTCGGTGGCCCTTAATTCGACGGTGCGGGGGCGCGGCAGGTCGATCCGCAGATCTGCCGCGATGCGGCCGGGGCGGGGCGACATCACCACCACACGGTCCGAGAGGAACACGGCCTCGGGAATGGAATGGGTGACGAACACCACCGTCTTGCGCGCCTCGCGGGCAAGATCGTGTTCGCCCCAGATGCGCAGCAGTTCGAGCGCCATGTCGTCGCGGGTCATGGCGTCGAGCGCGCCGAACGGTTCGTCCATCAGCAGCAGCGGCGGGTCGAGCAGCAGGGCGCGGCAGAGCGAGGCGCGCTGCTGCATGCCGCCGGAAAGCTCGCGCGGCAGCTTGTCGGCGAAACCGTGCAGCCCGGCCATTTCCAGCAGCTCGATGGCGCGGCCGCGCAGCGCGCCGGCGTCCTTGCCGGCGAGCTCGGCCGGCAGCAGCACGTTCTCCAGAATGGTCCGCCACTTGAGCAGGATCGGCGCCTGGAAGACCATGCCGATGTCGGGAATCGGCCGCGTCACCTCGCGACCGGCAACGGAGACCGTGCCGGCCGTGGCGGGTCGAAGTCCCGCCACGATCCGGAGCAAGGTGGATTTGCCGCAGCCGCTGGGGCCTACCAGCGAGACGAACTCGCCGGCATCCACCGATAGCGAGATACGGGCGAGGGCTTCGACCGGGCCGCTCGCCGCCTCGTAGATCATGCCGACCTCGTCGAGGTCGATCAGCCTTTTGGTCACGCCAGACACGCGAAGGTTGGATGCGAGTGCGACGTCAGTTCTTGGGCATCTGCACCAGAGTGTAGAAATCCTTCGAGTAGACGTCCTTGCAGTCGACCTTCTTGGGCAGACCCATGTAGGTGTTCACCAGCTCGACCGAGTCGCACATCTTCTTGTCGTCGATCCAGCCGATGCCGTTCTTGGCATAGCGGTCGGTCTTCATCAGGCCGAGGCCCAGCAGCATGTTGGGGGTCATCAGTTCGACGTCGACCTCGGGGACGCGCTTCTTGAAGATCTCCATTGCAGCCTTCGGATCGGCCATGACGTCGCGCCAGCCCATGTAGGAGGCTTCCAGGAAGGCCTTCAATGCCTGCGGCTTCTCCTTCATGGTCTTGGCACTGGCGATGATCGACATCGAGTACATGTCGAAGCCGAAGTCGGCCCATTGCATCATCACGACGTTGCCCTTGCCGGCGGCCTTCTCGTAGAGCGGCAGGCCAGTCGAGTAGTCGCCGACGCCGTCCATACGCTTCTCGGCGACCGCGGCGATCTTGGCGGCAGGCTCGATGTTGACCCAGGAGACCTTGGACGCATCGATGCCGTTCAGTTTGGCGAAGGCCGGAAAGATCTGGCGCTGGCTGTCACCCGGAGGGGCGCCCAGCGTCGCGCCCTCGAGATCCTTGGGCTTGGCGAGGGGCTTGCTCTTGAGGCTGAAGATGTTGAGTGGCGTCTTGTCGAACACCATGCCCACGACCTTGACCGTGGTGCCGCGGGCGGCCGAGGCGATGACCACGGCGGCGTCGGCAAGACCGGCGTCGGCGCGCCCGGTGTCGACCTTGGCGATCGAATCACCGGAGCCCTTGGAGTTCTCCAGCGTGACGTCGAGGCCCTTGGCCTTGTAGTAGCCCTTGTCGAGCGCCACCCAGTAGGCAGCGTGGTCGCCCACGGCGAACCAGTTCAATGCGAAGGTGAACTTCTCCTGGGCGACGGCCGGCGTCGCTGCGGCAGCGAAGGCGGCTGCGAGTACGATGGACGTTCTACGGAACATGACGATCCTCCTTGAGCGGTTTGATTGGTCGGTGCGATTTGCGGTCAGTCGACGCCTTCGGCCCACGGCGCCCACAGGTGCGCAGCGAGCACAACGGCGCCGTAGAGCGCGAGGCCGACAGCCGAGATCCAGATCAGCGCGGCGAACGCCACCGAAGTGTTCATGCTGCTCTGGGTAGTTTGAATGACGTAACCTAGGCCCTTCTGTGAGGCCACGAACTCGCCCACGATGGCGCCCACGACGGCGGCGGTCGCCGTGATCTTGAGCGCGCTCAGGATGTAGGGGAGCGCATTGGGGATGCGGATCTTGAGGAAGATCTTCCATTTCGGTGCGCTGAAGACGCGGCCGAGGTCGAGCATGTCGGCCTCGACCTGGCTGAGGCCGACCGCGGTGTTGATGACAACAGGAAAGAAGCCGATCAGCGCGCCCATCAGCATGTTGGGGAAGATGCCGTAGCCCATCCAGATCAGGAACAGCGGCGCGATCGCGACCTTCGGCAGGGTGTTGACGAATACCAGGAAGGGGACGAGCGCGTTGGCGAGCAGCGGCGACCAGGCAATGGCGACGCCAAGTGCCATCCCCGTGCCGGCAGCCAGCACGAAGGCGCCGATGATCTCGAACGTCGTCGTCCAGATATGCTGGCTCCACGAGGTGTCGCCGTGCCACAACGCGTTCCACACCGTAAGCGGAGCCGGCAGGAGGTATTCGCGGATGCCACCGAAACTGACGGCGGCCTGCCAACTTGCCAGCAGGAACGCGAACAGTACGAGGGTCGGCCAGTATTGGCGGCTGAGAGCGTTAAATTTCGTCATGCGCGCGGAACGATGAACCTGTTCATCGCTTTCGTCCCGCTGATATCATGTGCGTGCATTCGTTCAGACTGGCGAACGCGCATTTGCCCGTCAAGGCGAGGATCATCGGTGAAACTGTCCCTGTGCAACGAGGTGATCCGCGAACTCTCCTTCGAGCGGCAGTGCGTGCTGGCGGCCGGCCTCGGTTATCAAGGCCTCGAGGTCGCCCCCTTCACCCTGGGCGACGATGCATGGAACATGCCGGCGTCGCGGCGGGCGGAACTCCGCCGCTCCTGCGCCGATGCCGGAGTCGCGGTGAGCGGTCTACATTGGCTGCTGGCGGCACCTGCGGGGCTCTCCATCACCACCTCCGACCGCACGGTCTGGCAGAAGAGCGTCGAGGTGTTGCGCGGCTCGGTCGAACTCTGCGCCGATCTCGGCGGCGACTACCTCGTGCATGGCTCGCCGGCACAGCGGCGCGTCACGGACGCGAGCGACGGGCAGCGGGCGGAGGAGGCGTGGCGCATCGCGGCGTCGGAAGCGGGCCAGGCCGGCGTCACCTACTGCCTGGAGCCGCTCGCCCGGCCCGACTGCAATTTCGTCAACACGCTCGCCGAGGCGGCCGAGATCATTAGGCGCAACGGCAATCCCGCGCTTTGCCTCATGGTCGACACGCTGGCGGCCGGACTGGAGGAGAGCGAGCCTGTCGCCGATGCGATTCGGCGCTGGATGCCGACGGGCCTCATGGCGCATATCCAGTTCAACGACCGCAGCAAGCGGGGGCCGGGGCAGGGCGACGACAGGTTCGCGCCCGTCGTGAAGGCGCTGCAGGAGACCGGCTACACTGGCTGGGTCGCCATGGAACCGTTCGTCTATGAGCCCGACGGCCCGACGTGTGCGGCGCGAATGATCGGCTATGTCGCGGGACTTCTGGAGCAGGGCGCATGAAAGTGAAACTGGAGCAGGTCGATCGCTTCGAGCGCGATGTCCGCCTGCGGCTGCCTTTCCGGTTCGGCGTCATTACCGTGACCGAGAGCATTCACGCGATCATCCGTGTGCGCATTGCATTGGATGATGGCAGAACCAGCGAGGGCGTGGCGGCCGAGGCGCTGGGCGCCAAGTGGTTCGAGAAGAGCCCTCAATTCACCGATGCTCAGAACCTCGACCAGCTGCGCCAATCCCTGGACATCGCCATCGATCACTACAAGTCGCGCGGCTTCGACACGCCATTCGGCCTGTTTGCCGGCACCTATCCGGTGCAGCAGGCGCGCGGTGCGGAACTTGGCTTGAATCCTTTGGTCGCCTCCTACGGACCGGCGCTGCTCGACCGCGCCATCCTCGATGCGCTGGGTAAGGCAACGGGCCAGTCTTTCGCCACGATGATCTCGAC
Source organism: Reyranella sp. (assembly GCA_029946105.1). Lineage (GTDB taxonomy): Bacteria > Pseudomonadota > Alphaproteobacteria > Reyranellales > Reyranellaceae > Reyranella. The sequence continues at coordinate 81,481 of JAQSDW010000221.1, forward strand.
CAATGTGCCAGGCATCGAAGCCACAGGCCTCACGCCCGATATCACGGATGCCCACCTGCAGACTTTCCTCGCCAGCCTGAAGCCCGGTGCGACCATCGACTTGCGCCATACGGTTGGCCTGGTCGATCCGTTGACGGTTGCCGACCGGCCAGACTCGGAGCGGGTCAACGATGGGCTACCGGAAACGCTCGAGGAGGTCGTCTCCTATTATCGTGGCCGGTACTACAAGCTGAAGGTGGGCGGCGATATCGAGGCCGATCTCGACCGGCTGTCGCGCATTGCTGCCGTGCTCGATGCTGGCGCCGGCGACTACAAGGTCACGTTCGACGGCAACGAGCAGTACGACGATGTCGATGGCATCGTGGAACTGTGGCGCAAGGTCGAGGAGACGCCGGCACTCGCACGCATGGTCAAGGCGACGCTGTTCATCGAGCAGCCGATCAAGCGCGCGTCGGCACTCAGCCGCCCGGTGACGGCATTGGCCGAATACCGGCCCGTGATCATCGACGAATCGGATGGCGAATTGTCGGCCTTCCCGACGGCGCTGGCACTGGGCTACTCCGGCGTCTCGAGCAAGAACTGCAAGGGCTTCTACAAGTCGATCCTGAATGCTTCTCGCGTGGCGACCCTGAACGAGCAAGCAGCCAGCGCCCGCTACTTCATGTCGGCCGAGGACCTGACGACCGGTCCGGGCACCAGCGTCCAGCAGGACCTGGCGCTGGTCTCGCTGCTCGGTCTCACCCATGTCGAGCGCAACGCGCATCATTTCATCGACGGCATGGCGGGCGTGCCCGAGGGCGAACAGAAGGCCTTCGTGACCGCGCATCCAGCGCTCTACGAAAAGTTGCCGGGCAAGCCCGGACGGCTGAAGGCAAAGGGCGGCAAGCTGGCGCTGGACTCGCTCGGATGTCCGGGCTTCGCTGTCGGTGTCGATCTTGATTTCAAATCGATGCGCGCAATGCCGACGGCACCAGAGCAACGATTGAAAGCATCAACATGAGCAAACTGCCCCATCGCTTCGATTCGATCGAAGCGCTTGAAGATTTCATGACCGTGCCATCCGATGCATTGGTGGCCGATCTCTCCAGGACCCCGGGCGACATCATGGTGCTGGGAGTGGGCGGCAAGATGGGCCCGACACTTGCACGCATGGCCAAGCGCGCAGCGCCGGAAAAGAAGGTGATCGGTGTCGCTCGCTTCAGCGAGAAGGGCGTGCGCGAGGAACTGGCACGAACCGGAGTCGACACGATCGCGGCCGACCTGCTCGACCGTGCGGCTCTGGAGAAGCTGCCGAAGGCGGCCAACGTGATCTTCATGGCCGGCCGCAAGTTCGGCGCTGCCGGCAACGTGCCACTCACCTGGGCCATGAACGTGCATGTGCCGGCAATGGTGGCCGAAGTCTTCAAGGCATCGCGTATCGTGGCCTTCTCGACCGGTTGCGTTTACCCGTTCGTGCCCGTGGAAAGCGGGGGCGCAACCGAAGATGTGCCGCCGATCCCGCCGCCCGGCGACTACGCCACATCCTGCGTCGGTCGTGAGCGCATGTTCGAGCATTTCTCCGCCCAGCATGGCACGCCGGGTCGACTGTTCCGGCTGAACTACTCGATCGACATGCGCTATGGCGTTCTGCACGACATCGGCCGCAAGGTCAGGGACGGCGAGACCATCGATCTGACGATGGGCCATGCCAACGTCATCTGGCAGGGTGATGCCAATTCGGTAGCGTTGCGCTGTCTCGCGCATGCCACTACGCCGACGACACCGATCAACGTCACCGGCCCGGAGACGTTCGAAGTCGCGAAGGTCGCCACCGAGTACGGCAAGCTTTTAGGCAAGACGCCCAAGTTCGCGGGCAAGCCGGCGCCGACCGGCTGGATCAACAACGCGGCACGCATGGTCAAGGAGTTCGGAACGCCCACCGTGTCGTTGCAGCAGATGATCGTCTGGACCGCCGACTGGTTGGCCCGTGACATGACGACCTTGAACAAGCCCACGCACTATGAGGTGCGCGATGGTCAATACTGAGAGGGCACCTATTGAGGTGCTGCAGGTCTCGCCCATCTCTTCCGAACAGGCGGAAGCGGTTTGGCCGCTGTCGATCGAGGCGGGCTGGAACCAGAATGCCGCCGACTGGCGTTTCATGCTGGCGGCGGGGCGTGCCTTCGGCTGCACCGGCGCGGATGGCAGGTGGCAGGCGAGTTCGCTAGTCCTGCCGCTCGGCCAGAGGCTTGCCTGGATCAGCATGGTGCTGGTGACCAAGGCTCGCCGCCGTGGCGGTGTCGGTACCGGCCTGCTAAAGCGCTGCATCGAGGAAGTGCGCGCCGCCGACGCGGTTGCCGGGCTCGATGCCACGGAAGAGGGGCGGCCGATCTATCTGCCCCTGGGATTTCACGACCTCTACCGGATCTCGCGCTGGCATCTCGACCGGGTGCCGCAAGCGAAGGTGCCGCCACCGGGCATCATTGTCCGGCCGTTGGTGCTCGCCGATCTGCCGCGCCTTGCGACCTATGACAGGCCGCTGAGCGGCATGGAGCGGCCGACAATCCTGGCTCATCTGGCGATGCGGCAGCGCGCTCTCGCGACGGTCGCTGAGACACCATCGGGAAAGATCGCCGGCTTCGTCCTGGGTCGCGAGGGCCGGGTCGCGATGTCGCTGGGGCCGGTGGTGGCCGACAGCGAGGCGATCGCCCTGGCACTGATCGCGCGGGCCGCAGCATCGGTCTCGCCGCCCTTCATCATCGACGTCCCGGATGCTCATCGCGACATCAAGGCGTGGCTGGAAGCAGCAGGCGCGGTTTCGCCGCGCGGCTACATGCGGATGACCTTGGGCGATGCCAAGGGGCTGGACGACCCGAGCCATGTCTTCGCGCTTGCTGGACCGGAATTGGGCTAGGATGGCGACCATGACCACGGAAAAGGCTCTGCATTGGCGCGACCTGCCGGCGCCGGTTCTGTCTCTGCTGCGCGAGGGTGCGGTGATTCCCGCACATCCCTTGGCGCTCGGTCCCGATCGCACGTTCGACCAGCCGTCCCAGCGGGCGATCTGCCGCTATTATGTCGATGCGGGTTCCGGCGGCCTCGCCGTCGGCGTCCATTCCACCCAGTTCGCCATTCGCGAGGTCGGGCTCTACCGGCCCGTCCTGGAACTCGCCATCGAGACGGCACGCGAATGGACCGATCGGCCGCTGGTGATGATCGCCGGTGCCGTCGGCAAGACGGCGCAGGCCGTCGAGGAAGCCCGCACGGCGCGGGCGCTGGGCTACCACGCGGTGCTGCTGTCGCTGGCGGCGCTGAAAGGGGCGAGCGAGGACGAGCTGATCGAGCATTGCACGGCGGTGTCGCGGGAGATGCCGTTGATCGGCTTCTATCTGCAAACGGCGGTGGGCGGGATCAACCTGTCGCGCGATTTCTGGACGCGGTTTGCCGCAATAGACAATGTCGTGGCCATCAAGGTAGCGCCCTTCAACCGCTATCGCACGCTCGACGTCGCCTTCGGTATTGCCCAAGCCCATGCCGAGGAGCGGATCACACTCTACACCGGCAACGACGACCACATCGTGGCCGATCTCGTGACACCGATGGTCGTGCGTACCGGCAACCGCGAGGTGACGCTGCGCTTCCGCGGCGGCCTGCTGGGCCACTGGAGCGTGTGGACGCGCGGTGCGGTAAAACTCCTGGAAAGGCTCAAGCTCTCAGTGTCGGCCGGCGCGATTCCGCCCGAAGTGCTGGCGCTCGATTCCTTCGTGACCGATTGCAACAGCGTGGTGTTCGATGTCGACCATGATTTCGCCGGCTGCATTCCGGGCTGTCATGAGATCCTGCGCCGCCAAGGGCTGATGACTTCCATCGAGTGCCTCGATCCGCACGAAAAACTGAGCCCGGGGCAAAACGCAGGCATCGACCGGCTCTACGCGACCTATCCTGAACTGCACGACGACGCCTTCGTCGCGGCCAATCTCGCGCGCTGGCGGAACTAGGCAGTGCACGACCTCTTTGCGACCCACGACGCGCTGGCTGTTGGTGAACTGGTCAAGGCGCGCAAGATCGGCGTTCGTGAGTTGGTCGACGGCGCGATCGCGCGCCTGCGCGAGCTCAACACGCCGCTGAATGCCATCACCGATTTCTACGACGGCGCACTGCTCGACAAATCCATCGCGGCGGCGGGCGAGGGGCCGTTCCACGGCGTACCCTTCGTCGTGAAGCAACTCATGGCCGACTGCGCCGGCACGCCGACGACGCTGGGTTCGAGATTTTTCGCCGAACAACCGGTGCCCACTGCCGACAGCGCCGCCGTGGCGCGGATGCGCCGCGCCGGGCTGGTGATCGTGGGCCGCAGCAATACCAGCGAGTTCGGCCTGGCGCCCACGACCGAGCCTGCCTTTGGCGGTGCGACGATGAACCCGTGGCGCAAAGGGCTCTCCCCCGGCGGCTCGTCGGGCGGTTCGGCGGCGGTCGTCGCCGCGCGCGGCCTGCCGATGGCACACGCCACCGATGGCGGCGGGTCGATCCGCATCCCGGCCTCGCTCTGTGGTCTGTTCGGCCTAAAGCCGTCGCGTGGCCGGGTGAGCCTGGCGCCGATCGGCGAGACCCTGGCAGGCGCCGGCGCGCAGCTTTGCGTGTCGATCTCGGTGCGCGACAGCGCGGCACTGCTCGATGCGCTGGCGGGCGGCGAGCTGGGCGATCCTTATCGGGCGCCACCGGCAGGAGGCACTTTCCTTGATGCCACGCGGCGCCCGCCGGGAAAGCTGCGCGTGGCCTTTATGCGCAAGCCAGTAGGTGGCGCGCCGCTCGATCCGGTTCTGGTCGGTGCGGTCGAGCGAACGGCGATGATGCTGGCCGACCTTGGTCACCACGTCGAAGAGGCCAGCCCCGACTATGATGCCGCCGCGACCGGAGCCGCCTTCGGGACGGTGATGAGCGCCAATACTCATACGAACATCCAGATCCGGGCCAGCGGTCGCGTTCCCGGGCCGGACGACCTCGAACCCGTAACACGGCTCTATGCCGAACGCGGCAGGGCGATCAGCGCCCACGACTACATCCGCGCGGTCCAGACGTTCCACCGGACCGGCCGTGCGCTCGGCGCCTTCTTCGAGAAATTCGATGTGCTGCTGTCGCCCACGATCGCGCGCACGAGCCTGCCGCTCGGCACTGTTCGGATGGACGGCTTGTTGGAAGACTACGAGGAAGGTCTCGCGCCCATGGTGGCGTTCACGGCCGTGTGCAATGCAACGGGTGTGCCAGCAATGTCTTTGCCGCTGGAATGGACTGCTGACGGGCTGCCGGTAGGTCTGCATTTCACGAGCCGCTTTGGCGCCGAAGAAATGTTATTCTCACTGGCGGCTCAGCTCGAACAGGTGCGACCGTGGCGCGAGCGGCGGCCGCTGAGTGCCGTGAAGGAGGCGTAATGCGTACCGTCGTCGTTGGATTTGTTGCGGGCTCCGTGAGCGTGCTGATCTTCCATCAACTCGGCTTTCTGATCGCCAATGAACTCGGGTTGCTGAAGGTACAGCTGTACAGCCTGCGCCCCGTGCCGCCGCTCGGTGTGCCGGCGATTCTCTCGTCGGCCTTCTGGGGAGGGCTGTGGGGCATCATTGCCGCCTTCGCCGTGCCCCGCCTGCCGCAAGCCGTCGACGGGCCCTTAGGCTGGATGTTGTTTGCTGCCGTGATCGTGACGTTCGTCAACTGGTTCATCGTGCTTCCGATCAAGGGCGCGCCGGTCGGCGGCGGCTTTCGCATGCCGGGAGTCGTGATCGTGCCGCTGGTGTACGCCTTCTGGGGCTTCGGCATGTGGGTGATCGCCGGGCTCATCCGCCGTTTGTTGCGGTGGCAGTGAGTCGACGAGGAGAGTTCACCTGATGGTCGTCGACGCACAGGTTCACATCTGGGCCGCCAACACGGCGGAGCGTCCGTGGCCCGCCCGCGCCGAGCCGCACCGGGCGCCACTCGGCAAGGATGAACTGCTGGCCGAAATGGACTAGGCCGGTGTCGACCGCGTGATCCTGGTGCCGCCGTCGTGGGAAGGCGACCGCAACGACGTTGCCCTCGAAGCCGCCGCCCAGCATCCGGATCGCTTCGCCATCATGGGCCGCTTCGATCCCGATGCGCCTGATGCTCGCGGCCAGGTCGCCGGCTGGAGGAAGCAGACGGGCATGCTTGGCATGCGCTTCACGTTTCATACCGACATTCTGCGCCAGCCGCTGATCGACGGTCGCTTCGACTGGGTGTGGAGCGAAATGGAGAAGGCCGGCATCCCGGCGATGGTGTTGTTCCATTATGAATACATGCATCTCGCTGACAAGGTCGCCGAGCGCTATCCCGGCCTCCGCCTGGTGCTCGACCATCTTGGTCTGAAGAGCGGCAAGGACGCCTCCGAAGCGTCGAATTCGCCACCCTCGACAAAGTCCCGATGCTGGCCAAGCGGCCCAACGTCGCCGCCAAAGTCTCGGCCATACCGTGCTACGCCGCCGACAAGACCTATCCCTTCAGGTCGGTGCAGCCGTACATCCGGCGCGCCTTCGACGCCTTCGGACCCAAGCGCACCTTCTGGGGGACGGACTGGTCGCGACTGCCCTGCAGCTATCGCCAGGGCGTGACCATGTTCACCGAGGAAATGCCGTGGCTGAAAGGCTCTGAGCTCGAAGGCGTGATGGGCCGCGGCGTCTGCGATTGGCTCGGCTGGAAGATCTGAGCCGCTAGAGCGGGCGCGTCACGGTCTGCGAGCCGCCGCCCCAGATCGGCAGGTAGCTCATCTTGTATCCCGCACCACCGGTCACGATGGGATGGATGGCCTCGGGTGCGCTGGCCACGCCTTGGCCTTCGTCGAACAGATAGCGCTGTACCCGCGCAAGATCCCAGCCGTCGTGCCGGACGATCTTCTGCGCCATCTCGAGTGGCAGCAGAAAGACCTGCTCGCCGCGCTCGTTCTTGCGGCCGAGGCCCGACATGACAATCGCGGCCCGCATCGCCGTCGCGATCGGCGAGAGGATGGCTTCGGGCGTGGCACCCTCACCGTCACCCGGCAGCACCTCGGCAGTGCCGGAAATGCCCATTACCGTGAAGGCGCTGGCGTTGTTCCCGAGGCCGCGCCGTGCGGTCAGGGTCGGGAAGGGACCATCGTTCCGTTCGGCGAAGCAGAAGGTGTATTTACCGGGTTGGCCCATGCTCGCCATGTCGCCGGTGTCGGATCGCGCTCCGCCTATGTTGCGGATCGTGAGCTGCAGCGCCCGGCCGATGCTGGCGTTGGCCCGGTTGCCGGGGCCGAGGCAGTTGGTGCCGGCGTTGATGTCGAGCGTGCGGACGAGCGGGCCATGGACGCAGAGGGCCACGCAGGCTGTGCCCGTCGTGGTCGCGATCCCCAGCAGGTTGAAGTCGGGCTCGAGTGTCGCCACAGCGGCGGCCATCACCACCGGCAGTTCGGCCGGCCGGCAACCGGCGATCACGCACTGGTAGGCAATGGCTTCGGGCGTGATGTCGCCGAACATCGGCGGCATCGGGCCGAGTGACTCGTCCCGAGCCGGGACGCCCGCGATCATGGCGTCGAGGCGCCTCTGCGTCGGCGGCACGAGCGGCAGGCCATCCGATAATTCGGCGTCAGTCAGGATCTGTTGCGCGGCCTCCCAGCCTGTCGACTCCTCGACGACCGGCCAGCCGCACCACTCGGTCATTGGATGCGCGTGCAGGCGACCATGGTGCCGCCGAATGACGGGATGAAGGCCGAATGCTTACCCGGACCGCCCGCCACAGTGATGTGCAAGTCCTGCGGCGAACGGCCGATGCGCAGGTAGTCGCCTTCCGGCTCGTGGCCGGTGCTGGCGTAGGTATCGAGGTTTCCCTTGGAGACGCGCGAGATGTGTATGCGCGAGCGCTGCCACAGCTCCTCGCGGATGGTTTCGATGGTGAATCCGTCGCGCTTGAGCGTCGCGGCGTGCTCGGGGCCGATGATGATGAAGCTCGGGCCCTTGCCGTACACCGTATTGGCGCCCGGCGTCGCCATGCCGCCGGCGAAGGTCGTCAGCAGACCGTCGCCCGTGGTCGAGCCGTGGTCGTTGAGGTTGTGCGGGCCTTCACCCGACATAACCGTCACCACGTTGTCGGTCGGTTTGAAGCCGCGCTGCACATGGTAGGGCGTCCAGGGGTTCTCTTCCTCGTTCTCGCCGAAGCAGAAGGTAAACTTGGCGGGATTGCCCTGGGTCGAGCGATCCATCTCGCCGGGCTTGGCGCCGGCGATGTTGAGCAGCATCAGGCCGAGCGCGCGGCCGATTGTGGCGTTGGCCTGCCAGCCCTGGCCGAAGCAGTTGGAGGAGCAGTTGACGTTGAGCTCCTTGCGAATCGGTCCGCTGATCATGACCATCGGCGCGCAGGAATGCGTCGTGGCGAGGGTGCCGTGCAGGTTGAAGTCGGGCTCGAGCACGCTGCGCATCGCGGCCGTCACCACGGGAAAGTATTCTGGCTTGCAGCCCGCCATCACGGCGTTGGCGGCCATCGCCTGGATGGTCGGTACGATCTGGCGTGGCGGTACGGGCGAGTAGGGCCGATTGTCGCCGCGCACCGTGTCGACGAACTTCGCCACCTTCGCCTCGGTCGGCACGAAGAGCGGCATACCATCGCTCCAGCCCTGCTCGGTGGCGTATTCGTTGAACGTCTCGACATCCATGTCGCCGATGTCGATGACTTCTTGTTCGGCGATATCCGTCATTTCCTCGTGGCCTCGAGAAGCCCCTGGGTCGCGGTTTCGATGCGCTCGCGCAGCTCCTCGGCGTTGAGGCCGCCCACCGGGTGCTTCACGACGATAAGCTTGGGCTCGATCTTGCGGGCTTTCGCCTGGGCAAGCACGAGCGGCTTGAAGGTCTCAGTGGCGATCACGTAGGCCGTGATGCCGAGCTTCTCGAGTTCGATGCTGTCGTGGAAACTCCACGATGAACAGGACCCTCAATCCCCTAACGCAAGGAGCGCCGCGCGATACCTCCCGGCGACCGCCTGGATCAGTTCCTTGGGGGCGGCTTGGCTGGCGCTGTTCTTGGCGTGAAACTCGATGTTGTCGACGTTGCGGAAGGCGCCGAGCTTGGCCTTCATGCCCTCGAGCAACTCGCGTGCATTCGGCTTGGAGTTCGACATGAGCGCGATCGCGTCGGTCGCCCAGTTGATCGGCTTCAGCGCCACCGTGGGGCCCGCGGCGGCCGCGAGACCAAAGGTCGGATTGACGATAAGCATGATCACTCCTCTTCAACTCGTTTTACCCAGCATGGCGCCGATCGCCTTTGCTGCGCGGTGGCCGTCGGCAATGGCATCCGCCAGGTATTGGCGTCCGCCGGCCCGCACATCACCCACTGCAAAGAGCGTTGGCTGAGAAGTGCGACCGTCCGCGTCGATCACGATATGCCCTGAGGCGTCTCGTGCAAGCGATTCCGGCAGGAATTCCGCAGCGGGAGACTGGCCGACATAGACGAACACAGCGCTGGCCGGAATGGTGTTTCGCGTCGCGTTGGCCTCGATGGTGACGGACTGCAGGCCATCGTGGCCTTCCAGCCCGACGATACGGCCATCGATGAAGGTGACGCCCTCGGGTTTCTCGGCAGGCGGCGTTCCGATCACGGTGACCTGGCCCGCCAGTCCGGTCAGTTCCTTGGCTTCGAGAGCGGCCCAACCTTCCGCTCCCGCCACGACGACGGGCAAGCCGGTATAGAGCGGCCCGTCACAGGCGGCGCAATGGGAGAGGCCGCGGCCCTCGTACTCGTCTTCGTTCGGAAGGCCGAGCCGGCCCTTGTTGAGACCGGTGGCGATCACCACGGCGCGTGCGGTGTGCTGTTCGCCGTCGGTGGTCTCGACCGTCCACGGACCGTTTCCCGAAAGTTTTGTGACCTCACCGAAGCCGATTTCGACGCCTGCGACGACGGCATCGTCGGTCAACTGGGATGCCATCTGGGTGCCGGTGAAGATCTCGTCGAAGTCGTGTAGTTCGTTCAGGTTGATCAGCACGCCGCCCGGGGCGAGCTTGTCGAGGCAGAGGCACTTAAGGCCAGCGCGGGCGGCTTCGGTTGCGGCGGTGAGGCCGGCCGGACCGGAGCCGACGACGATGAGGTCGTAAGAAGGATTGTCCATGCAGAACTAATCGGGATTCGGTGCCCGAAGTGCAAGCGGCTTGACGGAGAAAGCTTCCGTACCTAGTATAGCTAGGTATGGAAGCTGAAATGCTCAAAGGGCATCTGGATACCATCGTCCTCGCCGCGCTGGAGGCTGGCCCCGCGCACGGCTACGCCATCATCGAGTCCATCAAGCGCGGCAGCGCCGACATGTTCGATCTGCCGGAAGGCACCGTCTATCCGGCGCTGCATCGCCTGGAGGAGGCGGCCCTGCTTTCCAGCAGTTGGATGACACCGCCCGGCGGGCGACGTCGTCGCATGTATTCGTTGACCAAGGCGGGCACTGCGGCGCTCGCCGAACGCCGCAAAGTGTGGGGACGGTTCTCGCACGCAGTCAACGCGCTCCTCACGGGAGGACGCCCATGGCCGGCGTGATCGACGAATATGTCGCCACCCTGAGGCGCGATCTCGATTTCGATCCGATGTTCGCCCGCCGTCTGGCAGACGAGGCCGAAGCTCATCTCTGGGAGGCAGCAGAGGCCGACCCGGCAGGGCCTTCGCTGCAGGCCGAGCAACGTGCAGTCGCCCGCTTTGGTCTCGCCCGTGATATCGCTGCACAGTTCGCGGCCGATGCGATCGAACGTCAGTCGAAGCGTGCCTGGATCCTGCTGGCGGCAACGGTCGCCGTCACGTTCGTCGCGATGCGGCTTAGGGTAGTGTGGCTCGATGACCTCGGCTTCTCGATGTCTTAGCCGGCACCGTTGATCGATCGCTATGCCTTTCTTGCAGCACTTGCCGTCGGTACGGTCGGCTGGTTCGCCTTTCGCCGCTCCATGGTCCCGCTGGCGATCTGCCTCGCTGGACTGTCGGCATCGATCGCGGCGGGTATCGTCCGGGCCAGCCTGTTCGCGGATGGCGCGCCAGCCTCCGTTTTGCTGGCCGCGGGAGGCGAAGTCGCCTTGATCGGTTTGCTGTCATGGCACGTCGCCGGCCTGCACAGGCGGCTCCGCAGGACCGCTGCTTTGAGGAGGACGGAATGACCCAGGGTTGGCGATTGGTCGGTGTCCTGTCGTTCCTGCTGGCGGCGATGACGCTCGGGTTCATCGCCAGCCCTGGTTGGGATGCAGAAGGGATTCGTCTTGCGATCCGCGCTACTGCGAGGACCTCGCTGGTGCTCTTCGTCATGGCTTTCACAGCCAGCGCGCTTGTCGAATTGATTCCCAGCGAGGCCACGCGCTGGCAGCGCCGCAATCGGCGCTATCTCGGCGTCTCCTTTGCGGTCTCTCACTTCATTCATCTGGCGGTGATCATAGCCCTGGCCGTCGTCGACCGTTCGCTGTTCTGGAAGTTGACGAATATCGGCACAATCGTCCTGGCGGGCTCGGCTTACTTCTTTATCGCAGCGATGGCGGCGACCTCTTTCGACCGCACGGCGGCCTGGCTCGGCCCGCGCAATTGGCGGCTGCTGCATCTGGTGGGCGGCTGGTACATCTGGATCAGCTTCGCAGTGGCTATCGGCAAGCGCGTGCCTCTGGATCGCTTCTACTGGCCGCTCGCGGCTCTGGTGCTCGCCGCGGCGATCGTGAGGCTGATCGCGATGTTCCGGCGCAACCGCCGACAGGTCGGCCACAGCCTGCCCTGAGGACCGGACTGCCGATCGGCGAGGAGGTCGAAGGCGCTGTGGGCCGCGATTTGCTCACGGATCATTTTGAGATGGTCCATTTCAATCCGCCCCGGAACGCCGCTACAGTCGTCCGCAGGTCCCATTGGAACCATCGACGGTCGCTGGGCAGGGGGAATGCAGGGGCATGGCGTATTTTTCGCAGCAGCTGATCAACGCCATCACGCTGGGCGCCATCTACGGACTGATCGCCATCGGCTACACGATGGTCTACGGCATCATCGGCATGATCAACTTCGCGCACGGTGAAGTTTTCATGATCGGCGCGTTCATCTCGCTGATCGGCTTCATGATCTGCAGCCTGCTCGGCATCGGCTCCGCGCCCGTGGCGATTCTGCTGGTATTGCTGATGGCCATGGCCTTTTCGGCGGTTTACGGCTGGATGATAGAGCGAACGGCCTATCGGCCCCTGCGGGGGTCGTTCCGTCTGGCACCGCTGATTTCCGCCATCGGCGTGTCGATCGCGCTCCAGAACTATGTGCAGCTCGTGCAAGGTGCGCGGCCCAAGCCCGGTGGCCAGATCGTGTCGGGCGGCTTCAATCTGTTCAGCGCCGACGGCTTCGATGTCCGCGTCAGCTGGCTGCAGATCATCATCGTGGTGGTGACGGTCGTGCTGATGGCGGGCTTCACCTGGCTGATCGCGAGAACCTCGCTCGGCCGCCAGCAGCGCGCCTGCGAGCAGGACATGAAGATGGCGGCGCTGCTGGGCGTCAACGTCGACCGCACTATCTCGCTCACCTTCGTGCTGGGCGCGGCACTGGCGGCCGTCGCTGGCATGCTCTTCCTGATGTACTACGGCGTCATCGACTTCTTCATCGGCTTTCTCGCTGGCATCAAAGCCTTCACCGCTGCCGTCCTGGGCGGCATCGGCTCGCTGCCCGGCGCGATGCTGGGCGGGCTGCTGATCGGTCTGATCGAGGTCTTCTGGGCGGGCTACTTTTCCAGCGAGTACAAGGACGTTGCCGTCTTCGCCATTCTGGTTCTCGTGCTGATCTTCCGGCCGACCGGTTTGCTCGGCAAACCGGAGATCGAGAAGGTCTGAGGCAATGGGTTCGCGTCTCTCCACCATGTTGAAGGACGCGGCCCTCACGGCCTTCGTCGCCGCAGCCCTTGGTATTTTTATTGTCGGCTTCCGTACCGTCGACGTGGGATCCCGCACAGGCCTCAGTTTCGACTACCAGTTCGCCGATCTCGCCGTTGCGGTCGTCACCATCTTCGTCGGCCGCCTTGGTCTCTCCGCCGCGGCGGCGGGCCTGCGCTGGCCGGTCGTGGCGCTCGGCGTCGCGATGATCGCGGTGGGGGCATCGCCACTCAAGCTGCCGTCGGGTTTCCTGCACTGGTTCGTGGCGCTGGGCGGCGTCCTGCTGGTGATTCGCGGTATCTGGCCGTGGGCGCGCGGCACGGCTGCGGCTGCGGCGGGGACACCTGCGGGCCTGGTCCTGGGACGAGCCGGTGCCAAATGGTTCGGCTGGCTGCTGCTTGCGGCGGCGGTGCTACTGCCGTTCACGCCGGCGGCCGACCAGAGGACCATGGACCTCGCGGTCCTGATCCTGACCTATGTGATGCTGGGTTGGGGCCTCAACATCGTGGTCGGCCTCGCCGGTCTGCTCGATCTCGGTTACGTCGCCTTCTACGCCGTGGGTGCCTACGCCTACGCGCTGCTCAGCACGCAGCATGGTCTGGGGTTCTGGACCGTGCTGCCGCTCGCCGGGATGATGGCGGCACTGTTCGGCATCGTGCTGGGCTTTCCCGTGTTGCGCCTGCGCGGCGACTATCTCGCGATCGTGACCCTGGGTTTCGGCGAGATAATCCGCCTGGTGCTGCTGAACTGGGTCGATTTCACAAACGGTCCGGCCGGGATCGGCTCCATCCCCGGGCCGACCCTGTTCGGCGCGGTCTTCGCCGAGACACCGCCGCCTGGAAAGCAGAGCGTGTCGGAGATGCTGGGGATCACCTTCGATGGCAATCATCGCCTGATCTTCCTCTATTACATCATCCTGCTGCTGGCGCTGATCACCAACCTGTTTACCCAGCGCATGCGACGCCTGCCGGTCGGCCGCGCCTGGGAAGCGCTGCGCGAGGACGAGACCGCGTGCCGGGCGCTCGGCATCAATCCGACCAACACCAAGCTGACGGCCTTCGCCATCGGCGCCATGTTCGCGGGCTTCGCCGGTTCTTTCTTCGCCGCCAAGCAGCGCTTCATCAGTCCGGAGAGCTTCGCCTTCATCGAATCGGCGATCATCCTCGCCATCGTCGTGCTGGGCGGGATGGGCAGCCAGATCGGCGTAGTCCTGGCGGCGGTGCTGCTGATCGGCTTGCCGGAATGGTTTCGCGAGCTCGGCAACTACCGCATGCTGGCGTTTGGCCTCGCCATGGTCCTGATCATGGTGTTCCGTCCCCGCGGCCTGATCGCCGATCGCCAGCCGTCCGTGCGATTGCACCCTGCCGGCTCGGGAGGCGGTCCGTGAGCGAACCGCTGATCGAGATCGAGCATCTGACGATGCGCTTCGGCGGCCTGCTGGCGGTCGACGACGTCTCGTTTGCCGCACGGTCGCGCGAGATAACCGCCATCATCGGCCCCAACGGCGCCGGCAAGACGACCGTCTTCAATTGCATCACCGGCTTCTACAAGCCGACCATCGGCCGGCTGACGCTAAGCGATGGCGAGCGCGAGTATCTGCTCGAGCGCATGCTTGGCCACGAGATCGGCCAACGCGCGAAGGTGGCGCGGACATTCCAGAACATCCGCCTGTTCTCGGGCATGACCGTGCTCGAGAATCTTCTCGTCGCCCAGCACAACAAGTTGATGCGTGCCTCGGGTTGGAGCATCTTTGGGCTCCTCGGCCTCAGTCGCTTTACCCGGGCGGAAGAGGCGGCCATCGCACTGGCACGCGCCTGGCTCGAGCGCATCGACTTGCTCGCCGACGCTGATCGGCCGGCCGGCGAGCTTCCCTACGGCGCGCAACGCCGCCTCGAGATCGCCCGTGCCATGTGCACCGAGCCCAGGCTTCTATGTCTCGACGAGCCCGCTGCCGGCCTCAATCCGCGCGAATCGGCCGAACTCAATCAGCTGCTGGAGTCGATCCGCGATGTCGACGGCACGGGCGTGTTGCTGATCGAGCACGACATGAGCGTGGTCATGAACATCTCCAACCACATCGTCGTGCTCGACTACGGTCGCAAGATCGCTGAAGGCGCGCCGGCCGAGATCCAGAGCAACCCCGCGGTGATCCGCGCCTATCTCGGCACCGACGAGGAGGGGCTCGATGGCTGAGCCTCCGATGCTCGCGGTCAAGGACGTGGCAACTTTCTATGGCGCCATTCAGGCGCTGCACGGCGTCGACCTGGAAGTCGCCAAGGGTGAGATCGTCACGCTGATCGGCGCCAACGGCGCCGGCAAGTCGACCCTGCTGATGACGATCTGCGGCAATCCGCGGGCGCGGGCGGGGACCATCCGGCTCGACGGCGAGGACATCGTCGGCCTGCCGACCCACGAGATCGTGCGGCGTGGCGTGGCCCAGGTGCCGGAGGGCCGTCGCATATTTCCGCGCATGAGCGTGCTGGAGAACCTGCAGATGGGCGCCACGCTCGCCGATCCTGCGCACTTCCGCCAGGACATCGAGCGGGTGTTCACGATGTTCCCGCGGCTCGCCGAGCGGCGCGCGCAGCGCGGCGGCACCCTGTCCGGCGGCGAGCAACAGATGCTGGCGATCGGACGGGCGCTGATGGGCCGGCCTCGGCTGCTGCTGCTCGACGAGCCGTCGCTCGGTCTGGCACCGCTGATCGTCCGCCAGATCTTCGAATCGATCAGGCGCATCGCCCGCGACGACGGCGTTACGATCTTCCTGGTGGAGCAGAACGCTTTTCATGCCTTGCGGCTCGCCGACCGCGGCTACGTCCTGGTCAACGGCCGGGTCCGGATGAGCGGCACCGGCCGCGAACTGCTGGCCAACGCCGAAGTCCGTGCCGCCTATCTCGAAGGCAGCCCAGCATGAGCCTGCTGGAATTCGTCACGCTCGACTGGTTCGGCGATACGCCGTTCAACGTCGTCCTGCTGAACTTCGTGCTGATCGGCCCTGCGTCGTTTGCGGCCGGGCAGGCGGTTGCGATCACCTGGCGCCACTGGGGACAGTTGGTGTTCTACACGGCTCTGCTGTCGGCAGCGCTGCGTTTCCTCGACTTTTCCCTGGCGGGCGGGGAATTGTGGTCGGAGGGTGGTTTCGTGCTGGGTTGGGCGGTGCAGATGTCGATCGGCGCCTTCGCCTTCCGCCTCACGCGGTCGCGGCAGATGGTCCAGCAGTATCCCTGGCTCTATCGCCGCAAAGGCTTGCTGGGCTGGGAGGAGCGGCACTAAGGTACGAATCGGACTCCACCTCCGTGGGGGAGTGAACCAAGGAGACGCGCATGAAGAAGTTTTACGGCCCGCTCGCCGTCGCTGCCCTCGCATTGATGGCAACGCCGGCCTTCGCGCAGATCAAGATCGGCTCGGCTGGTCCGATGACCGGCCAGTACGCGGCCTTCGGCGAGCAGCTGAAGCGCGGCGCCGAAATGGCTGTCGAGGAGATCAACGCCGCCGGTGGCGTCAACGGCCAGAAGGTCCAGCTGGTGATCGGCGACGACGCCTGCGATCCCAAGCAGGCGACCGCGG
This sequence comes from Reyranella sp., assembly GCA_029946105.1. Classification (GTDB taxonomy): domain Bacteria; phylum Pseudomonadota; class Alphaproteobacteria; order Reyranellales; family Reyranellaceae; genus Reyranella. The sequence goes on from JAQSDW010000221.1 coordinate 97,892, forward strand.
TCGCCAACAAGATGGTCTCGGACAAGGTCGTCTTCGTGGCCGGACACTTCTGCTCTGGTTCGTCGATTCCTGCTTCGGACATCTACAAGGAAGGCAAGATCCTGCAGATCACGCCGGCCTCGACCAATCCCAAGCTGACCGACGACGCGGTGGCCAAGGGCAACACCACGGTGTTCCGCACCTGCGGCCGTGACGACGTCCAGGGTGCCACGGTCGGCGCCTACATCCTGAAGAACAACAAGAACGCCAAGGTCGCGATCCTTCACGACAAGTCGCCGTACGGTAAAGGCGTGGCCGACGAGACCAAGAAGGCGCTGAACAAGGGCGGCCTGAAGGAGACGATGTACGAGGCCTACAACGACACCGACAAGGACTTCACCGCCATCATCAACAAGATGAAGCAGGCGAAGATCGACATCATCGTGCTCGGTGGCTACCACACCGCAGGCGCCCTGATCATCAAGCAGTCGCGCGAACAGGGATTGGCTGCGAACATGGTGGGCTTCGACGCGCTCGAGACAGCCGAATTCGCCCAGCTTGGCGGCGCTGCCACCAACGGCGTGCTGATGTCGTTCCCACCCAAGGCCGAAGATGACCCGAAGAACGCTGCACTGGTGAAGAAATTCCGTGACGCCAAGTACAATCCGGAAGGCTACACGCTGTTCAGCTACGCAGCGGTCAAGGCTTGGGCCGACGCCGCCAAGAAGGCGAAGTCGACCGACGCCGTGGCGGTCGCCACGGCACTGCGGTCTGGCAAGTATGACTCCGCCGTTGGCGTGCTCGAATTCGACGCCAAGGGCGACATCAAGAACCCGGTCTACGACATCTACGTCTGGAAGGACGGCAAGTCGTCCCCCATCAAGAAGTAGGCGCATAGCTGCACCGGAAAGGCCCGACGCAAGTCGGGCCTTTTTCGTTGCGTCAGACCGGCTTGAAGCGGAGCCGCCGGATCTGCGTCGGCGTCCGCCCGTAGACCTCGGCGAAGACCGCATTGAAACGGCGAAGGCTGGCGAAGCCGGCGCGGGCCGCGACGTCGGCCATTGGCAGTTTCGTCTCATCGAGCATTCGCTTGGCTTTCTGGATGCGCGTCGTGCGGGCGACCTGCAGCGGACTGGCGCCAATGTGCTTGCGGAAGAGACGATCGAGGTGGCGTGAGCCGATCCCCAGCCGTTCGGCCAGTGTTTCGACATCGGTGCCGTCGAGGGCACCAGCCCGGATCAAGCGCACGGCGCGGTGCACAGTTGCGCGCGATCCCTGCCAAGCCGGCGAGAATGGTGCCGTCTCCGGCCGGCAACGCAGGCAAGGGCGGAAGCCTGAGGCTTCGGCGGCCGCGGCCGTTGGATAAAACGTAACGTTCCTGGCCTGGGCCGGACGAACCGGACAGACCGGGCGGCAATAGATGTGCGTCGTGCGCACGCCGGTGAAGAAGCGACCGTCGTAGCGGCGGTCCCGGCTGCTGCGCGCGCGTTCGCATTTGCGATGGTCGAGTAGGTGGATGGAGTCTGAATCCGGCGAGCCCGTTTTCACGCTTCATGTTACTCGGCGCCATGGAACATGTCCTCGACAATCCGGTTTGGCACGCCCTGACGGGGCCGCACCGTCACCACGCCGTAGGACGGGGATTGGCGCGACACTATCCGCGGGAGATGGCGCCGTTCTCGGCGATCGCCGAGTCGAGCGAGGCTGCGTATGCGGATCTTGCCGTCGATTTGCCACCAGGCACGGAGGCGCGTCTCTTTCGGTCGCATAAAGAACCGCTGTCTCGCGGCTGGCGGCAACTGGACTGCTTCCCGATGCTGCAGATGGTCGCGAGCGGGCCGCCGAACGGCGTGGCCAAGACAGGAGCCGCGCTGTCCGAAGCCGATTCCCAGGCGATGGCTAATCTCGTTGAGATCTCCAAGCCCGGGCCGTTCGGATCGCGGACGCCCCGGCTCGGACAGTACCTCGGGATGAGGGAGGGAGATCGCCTCCTCGCGATGGCCGGCGAGCGCATGCGGTTGTCTGGCTACGTCGAATTGAGCGCCATCTGCGTTCATCCCGAGGCGCGCGGGCGTGGTTACGCGGCCGAACTCACGTCTCGGCTGATGCAGATGGCCTTCGACCGCGGCGAGGTACCGTTCCTTCACGTGCGGCCCAGCAATATCGGCGCCGTCGCGCTCTACCGGCGGCTGGGCTTCGAGACGCGCCGCGAACTCATCGTGACATGGCGACAGCCCCTGTGAGCGAGAGTTGGAAGGTCGTCTGGATTGCCTTTGTCGTTGCTGTCTTCGGCTGGGGGCTCGGCTTCTATGGCCCTGCGGTTTATCTGCCGACTCTCCACGCGACGCGCGGCTGGCCGATCGCCACTCTTTCGATGGCGATCACCGCCCACTATCTCTTGAGTGCGGTCTTGATCGCCGGATTGCCCGACGCCTACCGCCGGTTCGGCGTCGGCAGAGTCACGATCGCCGGAGCGATGCTGGCCGGGTCGGGCGCTATTGTGTGGGCGAATGCTCAGGAACCATGGCAGCTCGTTCCAGCCTTGACGCTGAGCGGAGCGGGGTGGGCGGCCACAAGCGGGGCGGCGCTCAACGCCATGGTGGCGCCCTGGTTCGATCGCGACCGACGCAAGGCGATCAGCATGGCGTTCAATGGCGCCAGTGTCGGCGGCATCGTGTTTGCACCGCTCTGGATAGGGCTTATTTCCATCATCGACTTATCGTGGACGGCCTGGGCTCTCGCCATCGCCATGATGGTCGTCGTTTGTCCGCTCGCTCATTTCCATTTGAAGGCGCCGCCTGTCACGACACGGGCAACGTCGGCGATGGCGCCATCGTCGCGTGCCACGCTGATCCATCAGTGGGCTTTCGTCACGATGTCGGCGGCCTTTGCGCTTGGCCTGTTCGCACAGATCGGCCTCTTCGCGCATCTTATCGCGCGGCTGGCGCCGGATTTCGGGTCGGGTGCTGCCGCGGCAGCGATCAGCGGGATCACGTTCTGCGCCATCCTGGGGCGCACGCTTCTCGGGTGGCTGCTAGGGCAGAGGGATCGGCGCGTGGCTACGGCGGCGAGCCTCGCCATGCAGGCGATGGGTAGTCTGCTGCTCGCTTTCGGAAGTGGCGATGCGCCTCTGTTGCTGGGCTGCATCTTGTTCGGGCTGAGGGTCGGCAACCTGACGTCCCTGCCACCGCTGATCGCGCAGCGGGAGTTTCGCTCGGCCGATGTCGGAACGGTCGTCGCCCTGGTCGTGGCCATCAATCAGGCTGTTTTCGCCTTCGCGCCGGCGATTTTTGGCTGGCTGCGCGATGCGACGGGGAGTTACATCGCCGCGTTCTGTCTTGCGGCGGCAGCGCAGCTTGCGGCGGCCCTGATCGTCGTTGCCAGTTGAGCCGACCGTCGATGATTGGGCCCTCCCGCTTTTCCTTGTGATTTCAGCGTCTTGTGGCCCACTTCCCACGATTTTGGGGGCCGGTAGCGTGGCGACCCCGGATATGGTACGCGGGGACTCAACAGCTAGAGGGGATCGATCGTCGAGATGGCGGGGGCCAGCATCGCGGTCGCGTCGGATCATGCCGGCTTCGACCTGAAGGAACTGCTCAAGCGGGACCTGCAACAAGCAGGTTACGACGTGCTCGACCTTGGCACGAATTCCACCGCGTCGGTCGACTATCCGGACTTCGGCAAGGCCATGGCCGATGCCATCGCCTCGGGCCAGGTGGCACGGGGCGTGCTGGTGTGCGGGACGGGGATCGGCATCTCGATTGCCGCCAATCGCAACCCCAAGGTGCGTGCCGCGCTTGTTCATGACGAGACCTCGGCCCGCCTGTCGCGCGAGCACAACGATGCCAATGTCGTGGCCTTCGGCCAGCGCCTGATCGGTACCGAAACCGCACGGGCGGCGCTGAAGGTATTTCTCAACACCGAGTTCGCAGGCGGCCGCCATGCCGGCCGCGTCGCCAAGCTTTCGAAGGACTGAACGATATGAGCCAAGCCGCAGCCAAGATGTCCGACTCGCCGCTGCCGATGTTCACGAGGAGCCTCGCCGAGGCCGATCCCGCGGTCTACGCGACGGTCAAAGGTGAACTCGACCGCCAGCGTGAGCAGATCGAGCTGATTGCCTCGGAGAATATCGTTTCCCGCGCCGTGCTCGAGGCGGCGGGGTCGGTGCTGACCAACAAGTATGCCGAGGGCTATCCCGGACGGCGCTACTACGGCGGCTGCGAGGAGGTCGACAAGACCGAGCAGCTCGCCATCGAGCGTGCTTGCCGGCTGTTCAATTGCTCTTTCGCCAATGTCCAGCCGCATTCGGGCGCCCAGGCCAACCAGGCCGTGTTCATGGCCCTGCTGAAGCCGGGCGACACCTTCATGGGCATGGCGCTCGACCAAGGCGGACATCTCACGCACGGATCGCCCGCCAACCAGTCGGGCAAATGGTTCAAGGTCGTGTCCTACGGCGTGAAGCCCCACACCCATCTGATCGACTACGAGCAGATGGAAGAGGTGGCGCGCCGCGAGAAGCCGAAGCTGATCGTGGCCGGCGCCTCGGCCTACTCGCGCCACATCGACTGGGCGCGCTTCCGCAAAATGGCAGACGAGATCGGCGCCTTCTTCATGGTCGACATGGCCCACTATGCGGGCCTGGTCGCGGCTGGCGTCTATCCCAGTCCCTTGCCGCACGCCCATGTCGTGACGACGACGACGCACAAGACACTGCGTGGTCCGCGCGGCGGCATGGTGCTGTCGAACGATGCCGAGATCGGCAAGAAGATCAATTCCGCGGTGTTCCCGGGCCTGCAGGGCGGCCCACTGATGCACATCATCGCCGGCAAGGCGGTGGCCTTCGGCGAGGCGCTCAGGCCCGACTTCAAGATCTACGCGCAGAACGTCATCGACAATGCGCGGGCACTTGCCGCCGCCTTGGCCGAGCGCGGCCTCAAGATCGTCTCGGGCGGGACCGACAGCCACGTCATGCTGGTCGACTTGCGTCCGAAGAAGGCGACCGGCGTCTCGGCCGAGAAGGTGCTCGACCGCGCCGGCATCACGGTGAACAAGAACAGCATTCCGGGCGATCCGGAGAAGTACACGATCACCTCGGGCGTGCGGCTGGGATCGCCCGCCGGCACGACGCGCGGTTTCGGCGTCGCCGAGTTCCGCCAGATCGGCCATCTGATTGCCGACGTGCTCGATGGAATTGCTAAAAACGGCCCGGACGGGGATGCCCAGGTCGAACAAGAAGTGCGGGGCAAGGTGCGTGCACTGTGCGCCCGTTTTCCCATCTACCGCGACTGACGACGCGCCAAGCCAGAGAATAAACGGGGGAACGAGATGCGCTGTCCATTTTGCGGTCACGAGGACACACAGGTTAAGGACTCGAGACCGACTGACGACAATTCGGCGATCCGCCGGCGGCGCTACTGCCCGTCGTGCGGCTCGCGCTTCACTACCTTCGAGCGCGTGCAGCTGCGCGAGCTGACGGTCGTGAAGAAGAACGGCCAGCGCGTTCAGTTCGACCGCGACAAGCTCGCGCGTTCGATCTCGGTGGCCTGCCGCAAGCGCCCCGTCGATCCCGAGCGCGTCGAGCGCGTGGTGAACGGCATCGTGCGCCGCCTCGAAAGCTCCGGCGAGAGCGAGATCCCCTCGACGCAGATCGGCGAACTGGTGATGGACGCGCTGCGCGCGCTCGATCCGGTGGCCTATGTGCGGTTCGCCTCGGTCTATCGCAATTTCCGCGAGGCCCGGGACTTCGAGGAGTTCATCTCCGACCTCGCCGACACGGCCAACCTCAAGGACTGACGCGATGATGCGCGCGGCGCTCGCGCTGGCGCGTCGTTCGCTTGGGCGCACTTGGCCCAACCCGGCCGTCGGATGCGTGATCACGCGCGATGGACGCGTGATTGCGCGGGGCCGCACCAGAGATGGCGGCCGGCCGCATGCCGAGGCCGATGCGATCGCCAATGCGCTCGGACCGCTGAAGGGCGCCACCGTCTATGTGACGCTCGAGCCCTGCGCGCATCACGGCAAGACACCGCCCTGCGCCGACGCACTGATCGCGGCCGGCGTCGGACGCGTGGTCTCGGCGATTGAAGACCCCGATCCGCGCGTCAAAGGCCAGGGCCACGCGCGTCTGGCGGCCGCGGGAATTGCGGTCGAGGTCGGCGAGGGCGCGGCGGTGGCAGCCGAGATCAACGCCGGTTTCTTCCTGCGCGTGAAGGAGGGGCGGCCGCTCTTTCACCTCAAGCTGGCGGGTTCGCTCGACGGGCGGATCGCCACGGCCTCGGGCGAGAGCAAATGGATTACCGGTGCGACGGCACGCGCCGATGGTCATCGCCTGCGCAGCCTTCACGACGCCATCCTGGTCGGCGCCGGCACCGTCGAGGCCGATGACCCCGATCTTACCTGCCGGCTGCCGGGCCTCGGTGCCTATTCGCCCGACCGCATCGTCCTCGATTCGAAGGCCGGATTGTCCACCACGTCGAAGCTGGCGACGACGGCGCGGGAGACGCCCGTGCTTCTGTTCCATGCCGGCGCTGAAGCGTCGCGCGTCGAGCTGTTGCGTCGCAAGGGAATTAACGTCATTGAGGCGCCGGCGAGCGGCGAGGGACGGGTCGACGTCGCCGCCGTCGCCAAGATGCTGGGTGAACTGGGCTATTCGAGCGTGCTGATCGAAGGCGGTGGGCAAGTCGCCGCGGCCTTCCTGAGGGCGGGACTCGTCGATCGGATCACCAGCTACCGGGCGGGGATTGTGCTGGGCGAGGACAGCCGCTCTGCGGTCGGTGCTCTGGCGATCGAACGGCTCGATTTCGCGCCCCGGTTCAGGCTGGTTTCCGGCCGGACCGTCGGCACCGACACACTGGAAACCTGGCACAGGCGGACCTAAGTAGAACCATGTTCACGGGCATCGTCACCGATATCGGCGAGATCGCCACCGTCTCGCCGGCCAACATTGCTGGCGACCGCCGCTTCGTCGTGCGCACCCGGCACGACATGGCCCCGATCGCCGTTGGCGCCTCGATCGCCTGCTCCGGCTGCTGCCTCACGGTGGTCGAGAAGGGCGGCGACTGGTTCGCCGTGGAGCTTTCCGGCGAAAGCCTGGCCAAGACGCACCTCGGCGACTGGGCGGTGGGCAGCCGGATCAACCTGGAATTGTCGCTCAAGCTCGGCGACGAGCTGGGCGGGCACCTAGTTTACGGCCATGTCGACGGCGTCGGGAAAGTCATTTCGATGACGCCCGAAGGCGGCAGCGTACGGTTCGTGTTCGAGGCGCCGCCGGAGGTATCCCGTTTCGTCGCCGCCAAGGGGTCGGTCGCGGTCGACGGCATCTCGCTCACCGTCAACGAAGTCACCGGCGACCGCTTCGGCATCAACGTCATTTCACACACCCAGGCGGTAACCACCCTGGGGAACGCCAAAATCGGCCAGAGGGTCAACCTTGAGGTTGACATGCTCGCGCGTTACGTTGCGCGATTGTTGGAGCACGGAAAATCATGAGCGCGCTCGAAAAGGATGCCTGGCGGATCACCTTCGGTGAAGTGAAGGCTGCCGCCGAGGACATCATCGAGGAAGCCCGCAAGGGCCGGATGTTCATCCTGGTCGACGACGAGGATCGCGAGAACGAGGGCGATCTCGTGATCCCGGCCCAATGGGCGACACCCGAAGCCATCAACTTCATGGCCAAGCACGCCCGCGGCCTGATCTGCCTGGCGATGACCCGCGAGCGCGTCGAGCAGCTCGGCCTGCCACTGATGGCGCAGAACAACGGCACCCGGCACCAGACGGCCTTCACCGTCTCGATCGAGGCGCGCGAGGGCGTGACAACCGGCATCTCGGCCGCCGACCGCGCGCGCACCGTGCAGGTGGCGATCGACCCGTCGTGCGGGCCGCAGGATCTGGTGACGCCGGGCCACGTGTTTCCGCTGGTGGCGCGCGACGGCGGCGTGCTCGAGCGCACCGGCCACACCGAATCGGCGGTAGATCTGGCGCGCCTCGCGGGCCTCACACCGGCAGGCGTGATCTGCGAGATCATGAACGACGACGGCACGATGGCGCGCCGCAACGATCTCATCACTTTCGCGCAGCGCCATGGTCTCAAGATCGGCACCATCGCCGACCTGATCGCCTACCGCCGGCGCTACGATTCGATCGTGAAGCGGATCAGCGAGACCGCGCTCGACAGCACCTACGGAGGCGACTTCCGCTGCGTGGTGTACGTGAACAAGGTGACGATGGCGCAGCACGTGGCGCTGGTCAAAGGCGATCCCGCGACCGGCGGCCCGGTCATGGTGCGCATGCACGCCGTCAATCTCTTCACCGACACGCTGGGCCAGCGCAGCGGCGGCCGTGGCGGCGAGATCGAGGCCTCGATGCGCGAGATCTCGAAGGAAGGCCGCGGCGTCATCGTGTTGATCCGCGAGCCGCTCACCGTCGTGCTGGCCGAGCAGCGCCGCCGCGCCGGTGAGCCGATCGAACCAGCCGGCCAGGAGTTGCGCGACTACGGCGTCGGCGCCCAGATCCTGATCGATCTCGGCGTCAAGGAAATGGTGCTGCTCAGCAACAGCAAGAAGAGCGTGGTCGGCCTCGAAGGCTTCGGTCTCAAGATCGTCGACCAGAAACCCGTTCCCGGTCGCCGGGCCCCCTGATCATGTCGACACGGACGGAAACACCGACGGCCCGCCAGGCCGTCGACGGCGTCAAGGATGCGCGTATTTTGATCGTCGAGTCGCGCTACTACGTCGACATCGCCGATGCGCTGATCACCGGTGCCGAGAGCGAAATCAAAAAGAACGGCGCCGTCTCCGAACGCGTCGTGGTGCCCGGCGCTTTCGAGATTCCCGGCGCCATCGCGCTGGCGGCGGCCGAGAAGGGCAAACACTACGACGGCTACGTGGCGCTGGGCTGCGTCATCCGCGGCGAGACCACGCACTACGATTATGTTTGCGGCGAGAGCGCGCGTGGCCTGATGGATCTTACTGTGCGTGACAGGCTGGCGATCGGCTACGGCATCGTCACGGTCAACAACGCGGACCAGGGCTGGGCGCGCGCTGCCATCGACCGCGGCGACAAGGGCGGCGACGCCGCTCACGCCTGTCTCGTCATGGTGGCGCTCGGCCGCCGCTGGCGGAATGCATGAGCGACCAGCCGTCACCCAGCCGCCGGCAGGCTGCGCGCCTGGCCGCGGTGCAGGCGCTATACCAGTGGCAGGAAGGCCAGCATGGGCCGGCCGAGATCATCGAACAGTTCCTCGGCGTGCGCACAAGCGAGACGGGTGAGGGCGGCATGCGCCGCGACGCTGATCGGCCCTTGTTCAAGGACGTGGTCGAAGGTGCCGCCCGGCACAAGGACGACCTCGAGCAGATCGTATCGGCGGCGCTGGCCCAGGACTGGACCTGGGCGCGCATCGACCGTCTGGTGCGGGCGATCTTGTTGGCCGGCGCCTATGAGCTTGTTCACCGCGCCGATGTGCCGCCGCGCGTGGTGATCAACGAGTATGTCGAGATCGCTCATGCCTTCTACGATCAGGGCGAGCCGAGCTTCATCAACTCCGTGCTCGACCGCGTGGCGCGCCAGGTGCGACCGGCCGAGCTCGTGAAGTGACGGCACGATGGCACCCCGTCGGCGGATCGGTGAGTTCGAACTGATCTCCCGCTATTTCGCGCCGCTTGCCCGGACTTTTGCCGGTGCCGGCGGTCTCGAGAGCGACAATGCCTACCTGCCGGCCGACGGCCGTCATGACATCGCGGTGAAGACCGACACGATCGTCTCCGGCGTTCATTTTCTCGACGGCGAATCGCCCGAGCGCGTAGCGGCGAAAGCCCTGCGGGTCTGCCTGTCGGACCTCGCCGCAGGTGGCGCGGTGCCCTTCGTTTACCAGTTGTCTCTGGCGCTTCCCAAGGAATGGCAGGAGCGCTGGGTCGCGAGTTTTGCACGCGGGTTGGCCGCGGACCAGCGTCGCTACGGCATCGTGCTGTGCGGTGGCGACACCGTGGTGACGCCGGGGCCCCTCACGATCACCATCACGGCCTTCGGCCAGGTGCCACGCGGTAAGGGATTAGGGCGCGGCGGGGCGCGCGCCGGCGACGACCTCTGGGCAAGCGGCACGATCGGCGACGCCGCGCTGGGTCTTCGGGCGGCACGTGGCGCCCTGGAGGCGATCGGCGCGCGTGATCGCAACTTCCTCGAGAATCGTTATCAGCTGCCGCGACCGCGCACTTCGCTGGGCAACCATCTTATCGGCATTGCGCGTGCAGCGGCCGACGTTTCCGACGGGCTGCTGGCCGACGTCGGCCATATTGCGAAGGCATCGCAGCTCGCCGTGCATGTCGAGCGCGATCAGGTTCCGCTATCCACCGCGGCTCGGCACGCGCTCGCCGTCGAGCCCGCTCTGTGGGCTGACGTGCTGGGCGGTGGCGACGACTATGAACTTGTGATCGCGGTGCCGCCGCGTCGTGCGGAGGCCCTGCGAGAGGCGGCGCGACAAGCGCGCGTCAAGGTGACCCGCATTGGCCGCTTCCAAGACGGACGGGGCGTTCGTCTCACTGTCGGAGGGCGAGCGACGGCCATCTCGCGCACCGGTTACGTTCACTTCTGACGCAGTCACCCACTTCTGACGCAGTCGCCGCTGCAACGGCTCATAGCTGGGCTGCATTCGGCGCGCAGCGCTCACGGCTATTTGCTTGGGACGGGCAGGGCGCAGGCTTAGAGTGCGCGCCCAATGGACGGTTCGATAAAAGGACAGGAAACGCCTGCGGCGCCTACACCAGCGCCGTCGCGCATGCCACCGCGATCGATGCGCAACATCGCATTGCTGGCGATGTGCCAGGCGCTGACGCAGAGCAGCAACACACTGATGTTTGCCTCGTCGGCGCTGGCGGTGCTCACCATCGTCTCACCCGACATGCGCATGTGGGCGAACCTGCCGATCACCATGCAGCACCTCGGCGTCATGCTGACCGTGTTTCCCGCCTCGATGCTGATGATGCGGCGCGGCCGCAAGTTCGGATTCCGCACTGGCTCGGTCATGGGCATGGTGGGGGCGTTGCTCGCGGCGGTGGGCCTTGGCCTCGGCAGCTTCCCCGTGATGTGCCTGGGCGGCATCTTCCTCGGCAATGCCATCGCCAACATGCAGCTCTACCGGTTTGCTGCCGTCGAGCTGGCGCCCGGGGCATTTCGCGCTCAGGCGATCTCCTATGTGACGGCGGGCGGTGTGATCGCGGGCATCGTCGGGCCGAGCCTGGCGCGTTTCACGCCGGATCTCTGGGTGCCCCTCTTCCAGGCGAGCTTCGTGGCCGTCGTCTTCGTCCACATCCTCGTCTTCATCATTCTGGGCTTCATCGAGTTTCCCGCGGTAAAGCCCGAAGACACCGCCGGGCCGCAGCGCCCGCTGTTCGAGATCGTTACCCAGCCGACCTATATGGTGGCTTGTGCCGGCGCTATCATCGCCTTTGGCGTGATGTCCTTCGTCATGGCGGCCTCGCCACTGGCCATCGTGCAGTGTGGCCTGAGCCGGACCGAGGCGCCGATCACGATTTTCGTGCACGTCATGGGCATGTTTCTACCGTCGTTCTTCACCGGCCACCTGATTTCCCGCTTCGGCATCTTCAACGTCATGACCGCAGGCGTCGCCGTCCTGGTCGCGGGCGTTATCGTTGCCCTGATGGGCGTGACCGAATGGCACTTCCGGATCACCATGACCCTGAATGGGCTTGGCTGGAACTTCCTGTTCGTTGGCGCCACGACACTGCTCACCACCACATACCGGCCGTCCGAGCGCGGCAAGGCCCAGGCTTTTAACGACTTCATGGTGTTCGGTGTCACCACGGTGGCCAGCCTGATGGCGAGTGTGGTCCTGGAGCTGGAAGGTTGGGCTGTCCTCAACTACGTGGCGCTGAGCCTAGTTCTCGTTGCTCTGGCGGTAATTACGGTATTCCGGCTACGGCATCCCTCACGCGCGTGAAGCCAAGCCTTTGAGGCAATGGGATTATTCGCACTGCCTTCCTTGCGCAGTCGAGGCCGTTCTGTCATTTTCCGCCCGCCTCGCGCCGGGGGGAGTCGTTGACTTCGGCGTGCGCCGGGCTGAAAACGCCGCAAAAACAATAGGTTAGAAACTATGTCTCCTGTCCTTATGGCCGTCATTGGCTGCGGCATCATCGCCGTGCTGTATGGCGTCGTTACCGCGTCGCGCGTCATGGCCGCCGACGCCGGCACTCCAAGAATGCAAGAGATTGCCCAGGCCATTCAGGAGGGCGCGGGCGCCTATCTGCGGCGCCAGTACACCACGATCGCCATCGTCGGCGTCGTCGTCCTCATCGTCCTGGCCATCCTGCTCGGCAAATACGCGGCCGTGGGCTTCCTGATCGGCGCCGTGCTGTCGGGCGCCACCGGCTTCATCGGCATGAACGTGTCGGTGCGCGCCAACGTGCGCACCGCCGTGGCCGCCCAGAAGAGCCTGGCCCAGGGTCTCGACCTCGCCTTCAAGGCAGGTGCCGTTACGGGCATGCTGGTCGCCGGCCTCGCCCTGATCGGCGTCGGCGGCTACTACGCAGCCCTGCTCAAGATGGGCGTCGGCGGCGGCAGCCGCGAGATGATCGATGCCCTGGTTTCGCTGGGCTTCGGCGCCTCGCTGATCTCGATCTTCGCCCGTCTCGGCGGCGGCATCTTCACCAAGGGTGCGGACGTCGGCGGCGA